>JAITML010000048.1 GCA_031277395.1 Methylobacillus sp.
GCGTGCCCGCTCGCTCAGATTTATTCAGAGGTTCCTTAGCTGTTTTCCTTCAACTGATAAAGCCGGAAACTCTCGTGCCGGTCACTCGGACGCTTACCTTTCCAGATCAGCTCCCAATCCGGGCCGGGGGCTATTTTTTCGCGCCTGCGCTCATCCTGAATCAAAAGCAGATCACAACCCATGTGCTGCACTTTTTCGAAACGCTGCGGCGTGATATCGGTGTAGTAATGCAGCATGGCCGATTGAAAACTGCCGACATTGCGCGTGGCCATGCAACCGAATTGTTGCGGCAGCGCTTTTTGCATGTCGGTGAACACGCTGCCATAGCTCTTGCTCGCGTCCAGCCACGGCAGCCACAGCGCCATCAGCAGCCCCCACACCATGGTGATTCCAAGCGCCCAATCGGTGATTGCGGCGCGGTTGGAACGCTTGCTGTGAAACACCATGACGGCCCAGATCAGCGTGATTACAATCGCCATGCTGAATGCAATCCAGTCGAAGTGCGGCACATAGGCTTCTGAAAGTACATGCATGCGCGTTGCGAGACGGGCAGGCATTCCGGTCATCATCGCGAACCAGCCGAGCCAGACCAGAAAGCCGATAAAACCGAACAGCATGATCCCGAACCAATCCAGCGCGCTCGCCATGCCGCGCCACAGCTTGTCGATGGCGGCGCCGCCCATGATTGCGAGCGGCAGCAGCAACGGCAACGCGAGAGGGTCGCGACCCTCTGCGTTCAGGCCAAGCAGTATCAGCGTCACAATAAAGAACACCAGCGAAAGCTGAAACTGCGGACGCTGTAACAAGTGCTTGCGGAAATGCCACAAAGACCAGATCGCGAGCGGCAGCGCAGGCCAGGAGAACCACAACAGTAGTTGTCCGAAATATAAAATGTTGGAACTGCTGAACGCATGGCGCTCGGAAAGCAACCAGACATGAAACAAATCGGGAGAATGCTGCGACAGCGCGATGAGCCAGGCGGCGATCCACGGTACGGCGAACAGCAAGCCGATCGACAGGCTGACAAAGTAGGGCTTGATGCGCCAGTTGCGGAACAATATGGGCAGGAGCAATGCCGTGATCAGAATAATGGCAGCAGCAATGACGCCGCTGGAAAGAAAAGCGATGGCGATGCCGCCGCCGACAAGCGGTGCCGCGCGCCACGGTCGCCGTCGCGCCAGAGCAATGCCGTAAAAGGCTGCTGCGTAGCCGGTCAGGGCGGCAACTTCAGGCGACATCTGATGCCCCGAAAAAAACAGTCCGATGGAACTGATGAAGATAAGCGTCGTCTGCCGCCCCGCGCCGCGCCCCCACATCTCGCGCCCACTCATGCCAACCATGAGCAAGGTCAGCGCCATCCAAAATCCCGTAATCAGCCGCGCGCCGTCATGCAAGGGCAGCCAGAGCGAAGCGAGCTTGGCGGAGAGAGCCGCGCTCAGATAATAAAGCGGAGGATATTCGAGTGTAATTTCGCCTGCTACCGACGGCACCACCCAACTGCCGCCTGCCAGCAAATGCTTGACCGCACCGACCGTGGTTGCTTCATCCGGTTTCCACGGATGATGTCCGATCAGCCCCGCGACCAACCAGATGAAACACAGCAGCAGCAGCAAATTGGTTTTGGCGCTCTCCCCGATGCTGGGTTTGGGAGTCGCCAGGCTGGCCTGCCAATCGTGCTCGAATTCAAATGCCATAATGGGCAATCGTGTGGTCGTGAAGGGTTATTCTACGATGGTCATAAACAAAAAGGCAGCCGAGGCTGCCTTTGCTGTTTAGCCACGCGAAAATTACATGCCGTATTTTTGGCGGAATTTTTCAACGCGACCGGCGGTGTCCACGATCTTCTGTTTGCCGGTGTAGAACGGGTGGCATTTGGAACACACTTCGATGTTCAGGTTTTTTCCGCTCGTGGAGCGGGTCTCAAACTTGTTGCCGCAACTGCATGTCACGGTGATGGTGTTGTATTCCGGATGAATGTCAGCTTTCATTCTCTAGTCCTTAAGCTTGGTGCTGTCGCAAGAAAGTCCGCGATTATCCGGTAAATTTGGTTGTTTTTCAAGTGTTTTTAGCCGCGCCGCATCGCGTCGAAGAACTCGGGGTTATTCTTGGTGGACTTGATTTTGTCGAGTAAAAATTCCATCGCTTCGAGGTCATCCATCGGATACAGCAGTTTGCGCAGCACCCAGATTTTTTGCAGGATGTCCTTGTCGATCAGCAGTTCCTCGCGGCGCGTGCCGGATTTGTTGACGTTGATCGCGGGGTACTGGCGTTTTTCGGCCATGCGGCGGTCGAGATGGATTTCCATGTTGCCGGTGCCCTTGAATTCTTCGTAGATCACGTCGTCCATGCGCGAGCCGGTATCGACCAGCGCGGTGGCGATGATGGTCAGGCTGCCGCCTTCCTCGATATTGCGCGCGGCGCCGAAGAAACGCTTGGGACGTTGCAGCGCGTTCGCGTCCACGCCGCCGGTCAGCACCTTGCCGGAAGAAGGCACGACGGTGTTGTAGGCGCGCGCGAGGCGGGTGATGGAGTCGAGCAGAATGACCACCTCCTTTTTGTGTTCGACCAGGCGCTTGGCATTTTCCAGCACCATTTCGGCAACCTGCACGTGGCGCGTGGCCGGTTCGTCAAAGGTGGAGGCGACCACTTCGCCTTTCACCGAACGGGTCATTTCAGTCACTTCCTCCGGGCGCTCGTCAATCAGCAGCACGATCAGCACGACATCGGGATGGTTGGCGGTGATCGCATGCGCGATGTGCTGCATCATCACGGTTTTGCCGGATTTGGGGCTTGCAACCAGCAACGCACGCTGGCCTTTGCCTATGGGCGCGATCATGTCAATCACGCGGCTGGTGATGTTCTCGTCGCCGCGTATGTCGCGCTCCAGCGTGAGCGGTTCGGTCGGGAACAGCGGGGTGAGGTTTTCAAACAGTATCTTGTGCTTGGTATTCTCCGGCGGTTCGCCGTTGACGGTATCCACCTTGACCAGCGCGAAGTAGCGCTCGCCTTCCTTGGGGGTGCGAATCTCGCCGGTGATCGTATCGCCGGTGTGCAGGTTGAAACGGCGTATCTGTGAAGGCGATACATAAATGTCGTCCGGCCCCGCCAGATACGAACTGTCCGGTGCGCGCAGAAAACCGAAGCCGTCCTGCAGGACTTCCAGCGTGCCGTCGCCATAGATGCTGTCGCCCTTCTTCGCCTTGTTTTTCAACAGCGCGAAGATGAGGTCTTGCTTGCGCATGCGGCTTGCGCCTTCGACTTCGTTGGCAATCGCCATTTCAACCAGTTCTGTGACGGGGAGGTGTTTCAGATCAGATAAATGCATGTGCGGGACTCGCTGGGAAATTGTGTGATTTGGTTACGGAGGGAGGAAGGAAAAAGTCAGGTGAAATGGATCAAACGCTTGGCTCCTGCAATGCTTTGGTCGTTTGTTTTGTGCGGGAACCAAACATCAGCGTAGCGGCTTTAAATATGGCTGTCAATGAATGCAGTGAGTTGGGATTTGGACAGGGCGCCTACCTTGGTGGCTTCCACGTTGCCGTTCTTGAACAGCATCAGCGTCGGAATGCCGCGTATGCCGTATTTGGGCGGCGTTTGCTGGTTTTCGTCGATATTCAGTTTGGCGACCTTGAGCCGCCCGCTGTATTCCTTGGCGACTTCATCCAGAATGGGGGCGATCATTTTGCACGGACCACACCACTCCGCCCAATAATCGATCAGCACGGGCACCTGGGATTGCAGGATTTCCTGCTCAAAACTGTCGTCGCTAATGTGCACAATATGTTCGCTCATGATGAACCTCGTTGATTCTCTGTATGATTTAAGGCGTTAGGGGGATACAAAACAGCCGGGAAATTTGGAAAGCTTTTGCTATCCTAACGAAAAAACCGCCGCAAGTGAAGTGTCTTTTATTTCCATATAAAACGATTATTTCGCCGGTTTCGCCTGATCTGAAAACAAATCATGCCAAGTGTTGTTTCATACCGACGGAACCGAAATACTGTTGCCTTCCGCATCCTTGATGTTGAGTTGGTTGGCTTCGACGAAGTTCATCAACTGCGCGAAACCTTCCGGATTCATGTCCTTGAGTTTCAGATCCACCGCCAGACAACGCACGCCATCTATCAGGCGCGGATTGAGATAGGGCGAATATTTCAGCTTGCGATCCGGGCCGAAGGTCGCATAAGTGCTGCACATGCGATCTACCCAGTCGCTCGGGCGGAAAGCTTTGCCCGCGCGAGTTCGACCTTCAATGATGATTTCAGTGCTCATAACGTAAAACGGGAGGGGGATGGGCACATTATACGCCCATCCCGCCAGATTGCATTGCCTACTTTGTATCTACCACCACGTACTCAAATACCTTGACCACCTTGTTCACACCGCTCACACCGCGAGCGATTTCGACCGCGTCGTCAGCCTCCTGCCGCGTGACCATGCCCATCAGGAATACCGTACCGCCTTCCGTGACGACCTTGACGTAGTTCGCCGGGAATTTGTTTTCCGTGAGGAAAGCAGTTTTTACCTTGGAGGTGATGAGCGCGTCATTGCTGCGGTCGCCGAGCGAGCTGGCCGCGCCGATCACGAGCTCATTGGTCACATTGCGCACATTGGCGATTTCCTTGCCGATGGAGCCCGCCTGTTCCTTGATGCTTTCATCGGCGGCCTCGCCGGTGAGCAGCATGTTGCGGTTGAAGCTGGTGACATTGACATGAATCTGGTCGCGCAAGGTTTTGTTGATTGCGTCGGAAGCCTTCCATTCGATGGCTTCATCGTCGATATAAGCGCCCGAAGTACGGCGATCCGCAGCCATCAAACCGCCGGCGGCAGCGCCTCCGGCCACGACCGGAAAGCAGCCGCTCAATGTGGTGGACAGCATTGCAGCCACAAGTGTCAGTTGTAAAAGACGTGTCATTATTCAGCTCCTAGCAGTAAACAATCAATGGAATCACACAGGCAATGCAGGACAAGCAAATACATTTCATGAATGCGTGCGGTTGTCTCGTGGGGAATGCCGATATGAATGTCATTCTCCGCCAAAAGTTCCATCAAGTCGCCGCCATCTCCGCCACTCATCGCCACCACGCGCATGCCGCGATCATGCGCTGCCATGATAGCATCAAGCACGTTTTGCGAATTTCCGCTCGTGCTCATCACCAGAAAAATATCGCCGGAATGCCCCAACGCAAGAATTTGTTTCGCGAATACCTGCGAAAAACCGGAATCGTTGGCAATCGAGGTCAATGTCGCATTATCAGCAGACAAGGCCAGCGTGGCCAGACCAGGGCGCTCCATGTCAAAACGATTCAACATGTGCGCCGCAAAATACTGCGCCAACGCCGCCGACCCGCCATTGCCGCAGGTCAATACCTTTTTGTCGTCGAGCAATGCCGCCACGATCAGCGCCGCCGCCTCGGCAACAGGCGCCGCCAGCAGTTCCGCGCTCAACAGCTTGAGTCGCGCGCTTTCCTCGAAGTGGTTGAGAATGCGGGGAACGAGGCTCATGGGTTCGGTCTTGTCACGGTCAGCACGATCATTTGTTTTGTCTTCCGCGTATTTGCATTATCCGTCAAAAGCATTTTTCAACCAGACAATGCTGTCGGTGGAGAGTTCATCCAGCAGCACGGCATCGAAACGGCAGGAGGTCAGGCCATGTTGCATGAGATAGTGCTCCGCCGCGCGGATCAATTTTTGTTGTTTGGCCGGAGTGATGCTCGCGGCGGCTCCGCCGAAAGCACCGTGGCTGCGCAGCCGCACTTCCACGAACACCGTCTGCTTGCCGTCGCGCATGACGAGATCAATTTCGCCGAAGCGGCAGTGATAATTCGCGGTCAGCAATTTCAAGCCCTGACGCTGCAACCAGGTGGCGGCAAGCTGCTCGGCGGCGGCGCCGTTTTTCAAGGTCATTTCATGCGTCCATAGGCGAGCGCGGGGGTTGCGTGTAAACTCGCAAGCGTCATCAAAAAGGCCATCAAGCATTGAGTCATAGCGGCACATTATATGTGGTAGCCACGCCGATCGGGAATTTGCGGGACATCACGTTGCGCGCGGTCGATGTGCTGCAAGCGGTGGATATTGTGGCGGCAGAAGATACGCGCCACAGCGCGCATTTGCTGACGCATCTGGGCATCAAGGCCAAACTTGTGGCGCTGCACGAACATAACGAACGCCGCGCCGGAGAAAAATTAATCGCGGAATTGCGCGCGGGGAAATCGGTGGCGCTGGTGTCCGATGCAGGCACGCCGGGCATCAGCGACCCGGGCGCGGTGTTTGTGCAGCTCGCGCGCGAGGCGGGCATACCTGTTGTTCCGCTGCCCGGCGCATGCGCGGCGATAACGGCATTGTCGGCTGCGGGTTTTGATGCGCCGCATTTTCTGTTTTACGGTTTTCTGCCTGCTTCCGGCGCGCAGCGCAGAAAGGCGCTGGAAGCGTTGCGTGATCAACCGGCGGTGTTGGTGTTTTACGAAGCGCCGCATCGCGTGGCGGAAAGCGTGCGCGATATGGCGGCGGCGCTGGGTGAAAATCGCGTGCTATTGATCGCGCGTGAATTGACCAAGACTTTCGAGACTTTTTACCGCTGCACATTGGGTGAGGCCGAGGCGTGGTTGCTGAAAGATGACCACCATCAGCGCGGCGAATTTGTGTTGCTGGTGGAAGGCGCACTCGCACCGGAGGCAGCCGAGGTCGATGAAAATTCCGCGCGCATCCTCACGTTGTTGTTGAGCGAACTGCCGCTCAAACAAGCGGTAAAATTGGCGGCTGAAATTACCGGCGCGAAGAAAAACGCGCTTTATGATTTGGCATTGGAACTGAAATCCAAATGAACACGTTGACCATCACTCGTCCCGACGACTGGCATCTGCACCTGCGCGACGGCGCGGCCATGCAAGCCGTGCTGCCCGACACCGCACGCCGCTTCGCGCGCGCCATCGTGATGCCCAATCTGCGTCCGCCGGTAACCACGACCGCGCTTGCGGGCGAATATCGCGCGCGCATCCTTGCCGCTTTGCCCGCAGGCTCGCGTTTCGAGCCGCTTATGACGCTTTACCTGACTGACAATACCGCACCCGAAGAAATCACGCGCGCCAAGGCCAGCGGTTTCGTGCACGGCGTGAAGCTGTATCCCGCGGGCGCAACCACCAACTCCGATTCCGGCGTGACTGACTTGGCTAAATGTCGCGCGGCGCTCGCAGCGATGGAAAAGCACGGCATGTCTTTGTTGATACACGCCGAAGTCACGGATGCCGATGTGGATGTGTTCGACCGCGAAAAAGTGTTCATCGAGCGTCACATGATTCCGCTGACGCGCGATTTTCCGGGACTCAGGATTGTGTTCGAGCACATCACCACGCGTGATGCCGCGCAGTTTGTCGCAGAAGCGCCGGATTTCATCGGCGCGACCATTACCGCGCATCACCTTCTCATGAATCGCAACGCGCTGTTCACGGGCGGACTACGCCCGCATCACTATTGCCTGCCCGTGCTCAAACGCGAGGAACATCGTCAGGCGCTGCTCGCTGCTGCGACCTCCGGCAATCCGAAATTTTTCCTCGGCACAGACAGTGCGCCACACGCGAAATCCGCCAAGGAAGCAGCTTGTGGCTGTGCCGGCATGTATACCGCGCATGCCGCGATCGAGTTGTACGCGGAAGCGTTCGAGGCGGCGCGCGCGCTGGGCAAGCTGGAAGCCTTCGCAAGTTTCCACGGCGCGGATTTCTACGGATTGCCGCGCAATACCGAAAAGATCGTTCTGGAACGCAAACCCTGGCCGATCCCGGAAACCTTGCCGTTGGGCGATGATGTACTGGTGCCGCTACGCGCGGGAAGTACTGTCGCCTGGAAGTTACAGGAATAGGAGAGATTCAATGGAAGCGAACACACGAACACGGAGTTTATCGGCCCGCTGGTTGTTTGTTGCCGCCGTGACTGGCGCAATTGCATTGGCAGGTTGCGGCCAGCAGGAATCCGGTACCAGACCGGCATTTGCGGAGAGCGCACCGCAACAGCCCGCGGCTGGAGGCGCTTATCTCGCTTATGAGCACAGCGTGAACATCGAGCTTGATGTCGCCGAAATTCCCGCGCACCTGCAAGCCGCGCAGACAGCTTGCCAGCACGGAACCTACGGCGCTTGTGAAGTACTGGAGGTCAGCCAGCGGGGCGGCGACTATCCTGGAGCATATCTGACCGTGCGTATCGTGCCGGATGGCGTTGGGCCAATGATAGAGTCGGCCAGCAAGGGCGGTGAAATCGGTAGCCGCAATACGCGTGCCGAAGACTTGGCCCAGGCAGTGCGTGACAACGAGACTTTGCGCGAACGGCTGCGCAAGGAACGCGAACGCCTGCTCGAATTTCAGCAAAGGCGTGACCTGTCAGTGGCGGACATGATCGCATTGTCGCAACAATTGGCGCAGGTCGATGCGCAAACAGAAACGGCTGTGCAAGAAGCCGCGCAACACCAGCGACGCATCGATACACAGAAACTGACCCTGAGTTTTCAGCCTCCTGACGGACAAAGCAGCAACGACGAAATTCGCCGTGCGCTACGCGATTTCCGCGCCACGTTGGCCATGGGCACGGCATGGACGATACGTGCGGTGGCGTTCATGATTCCGCTGCTGCTGGTGATCGGCGTGCTGTGGTGGGGAATACGGCGTCTGCGCCGCCGCAAGGCTGTGCGGTAGGGCGGAGGTGGAATGGCTGGTGTTCTAGCTTTGAAACTACTTTCGCTTCGCGCCATAGCCAAGCCGTTTACCGTCATGCTTTACAACGAGAATGACAATTTCCTAAGCTGTAGCACGGTAGATCACTGTGTACGGAAATACCCTCATGGAAAGCCCGCGCCTCCCTTTCGAACGTGGTGAGCCAATTTGCGGATGCTTCAGAAGTAGAGATATGAGCCGCTTGAACTCATTGATGAATCTAGCTGCGATAAGGGAAGATCCCTCCCGTTTGTAAAATTCCGCAGCCTCACGTAAATCTTGCTCGGCTTCTGGATGAATCGTGATAATCATCCAGGAAATCTGGCTTCCAGTCTTGCTACGGCAACTTCGATGGGTATAGCCTCTTGTGTTCCAGACTCAAGTTCCTGTTCTCGGGCATCAGCAAGGGAATCCCATGCTGCATCCGCTTCGGCGTCGTCAATACCCAAGCTATTGATTAGATGATTTAGCAACTTCGCTCGATCTGCTGGAGACAGACGGAGAACTTCGGCTTGCAGAACTTCGAGATTGTTTGTCATGGCTGACCTCTAACATGAACGGTTTACGCTATTTATCTTAGCATAATGAAGTCTGTGCGGATTCGTGTTTAATGGGTATGAGTTAGGCTTGCAGATCATCGAAATGAAGCTTTACCCAAGCGACAACCTTATCACTTAAGCGAGCAATCACGGAAGCCGGAAAGTGCCTCACAACATCACCATATCGAATTTCGTTTGGAAATCTCGATACCCCAAATTGCTCAGCTTGAAGTAATTTTCCAACGGTAGCATCTGTATAGTTATTATCGACAACAATAGACCGGATACGAGTTGCCGGAACTCTTGTTAATGCTCCTGCAGAAACTTCAGTGAGAATGGTACAGTTACTAAGATCATTCAATAGCTCTGATAGGTTATGCCTATTTGTCCTGATGTCAGAAATAGGCTTTCCTGCTTGTTCCAGCGCAGACTTTATCGCAATCTCGCAGGCAACTAATCCAATATACAGCGCGGCTCTTTGGGCATCCTCAGCCCCCAATCCTGCAGAGACGATGCCGTTACTTGCTTTGGACATTTCCTGCGCGAACTCAATACTGTATTCAGCCATACAAATCTCAAGGCCTCTAATAAAATTACTCGAATAATAGGTTCAAGTTGGTTGTCTAGGAGCACCAAGTTCAGGGGCGGGGTTTTGTTCTGCGAACTTGACTAGAGCGAATAGATCAAGATCACATTTTATAATCTCTTCTGCATCATCGCCGCCGAAGCCAGTTGCCTCCTGAACTACTAAGCGCACTTCCAAAAATGCCATTCCGTCCTTATCAGGATAACATCCCACCAAAGTAAGATCATGGCCTCCAGGTCTCCAAAGCGATAAACCAAGGCGGTGAGCCGCCTTTTCGGCATAATCTCCATACCGTTTTTTCATGTCGAGATAAGCCGATTTTGCACGTCTTCCGGAATGAAAAATTTCCGGAATTAACCGCTTGATAGATGGCCATTGTTGCCAGTTGCGCATTCGAAACGCTGCGCTCTGCCTGCCATTGAGTATGGAGCTAATGAACCCTTGGCTATAGGAGAATTGTTTCCAAATCACTCTTGCGTTATCGCAAGCTTTGGTAAATGGCGCAACATCTTTTTCCCATCGCTGCCGAATTTCTGGAATGGCGGAATTGATTAGCCGATTTTCATCTTCTTCCTTCCTGACTTTCTTCTCTTCACATAATGTAGATCGTCTCCTTTGGGCCTCGTCTTTTTGTTGCCGAGCCTTTTCTTGGGACAGCGGCTTGAGCTTCCCTAGAGCCGCATGTAGGGAATTAATAGTTTCTTCAATTGCCTCAGCAACAACGATAACCGCTTCTTCGTAGGAGTGATGGCCAAGGTCAAATAACTCCTTTGCCTCACGTTCATCCACAACATGAGAGACCCTGTAAAAACCTGCACTTAGCAGCGCACGATGACATGCGCTCTCAATTGACGATGCAAGACTTGGGGATGGTAGTTTCCACTCGCGAAGCGAGACGGCAGATGATGATAGTGCATATTGCCGACTGTAGTTCTTCATGCGGGTGCGACCATCTGCGCCAAAGCCAACTTTTATGGAATTTGTGCTTGGGACGTGAAACGCGTACACCGTACTTTCTTTTAGGAGATCATCCGTTTCCATGTGGGCAGAGCCTAACTATAATTAGGCGCCAGTTTTGAAAAAGGAAGTGTCATCTAACTTGTAAGCGTCGTCAATGCCAAGCCATGCATGGCAACATCTTCGGTAACAGGGGTAACAGGCTCTGTGGCCTCATACTTTCGCGTAAAATAGCGGGCGAAGCTGGCCAGACAGTCGCTGCCCGTGTGAGCGGGGAGAGGAAAGTCCGGGCTCCGCAGAGCAGGATGACGGCTAACGGCCGTACGCCGTGAGGTGAGGAACAGGGCCACAGAGACGAGCGTATTAAGTTACGGTGAAACGCGGCAACCTCCATCCGGAGCAAGACCAAATAGGGGAACGATGGCGTGGCTCGCGCCGTTCCCGGGTAGGTCGCTTGAGCGTCAGGTAACGAAACGCCTAGAGGAATGACTGTCCACGACAGAACCCGGCTTACCGGCCAGCTTCTCTTTTTTCCGTCATTTTCGCATGAGAACAGGCAAGATAAATTCTGCTTATTGACTTAGCCGTATCGTCCTTCCTTCCGCAGCCGATTGCAGCGCGGCGTTGATGACCGCGCAGTTGGCGCGGGCGTCATCAAATGTGAGCAGCGGTTTTTTTCCGTTCAGCACGCATTCGCAGAAATGCTCGATTTCCAGATTGAAATGATTCGCGACGGGCAGTTTTTCGGTGCATGACTGACCATCGTCGGTCCACCATGAGATGAAGGGTACATCCCCCGGCAATTGCCACGCGGCATGGCATTTGACTCCGCCCTTGTCGCCCAGAATGGTGTATTCGGATTGGCGCGAGCATTCAAAGCTTACGTCGAAGCGCGCGTGCCGCCCATTGCCGAAGTCGATTATGCCGCTGGTAGTGATATCGGCGCCGCTTTCGGCATATTTGGCGATCGCGCTCACCGCTTGGGGCGGCGTATTGAACCAGAGCCGGGACGAGTGTACGGCGTAGGGGCCGATATCCCACATCGCGCCGCCGCCGTTGGCGGTATCTTGCGCGAGGCGGTACATGCGGGCGGGGCGCATCATGAAGGAATAGTGCGCGTGCACCGCGCGGACTTCGCCGATAAGGCCGGAGGCAATGATGGCCTGAATGCGGGCATGCTGCGGATGGAAGCGGTACATAAAACCTTCCATCACTGTGACGCCGGCTTTTTTTGCGGCCTGCTCGATGGCGTCGATATCGGCTACGCGCAGCGCCATTGGTTTTTCGATGAGCACGTGCTTACCCTTCGCGATGGCGCGCAACGCCCACTCGGCGTGCTCGTGATTAGCCATGGGCAGATAGACAGCTTGTACCTGGCCGTCGTCCAGCAAGGCTTCCAGTGTTTCATGCACGGTGACGCTGTCGCGGAAACAGGGCGCGTATTTGGCGAGCGTTTCGGCGGCGGCTCCGGAGCGGCGGCTGGCGATTGCAACCAGGCGCGAATTTCCAGCCTCGACAATCGCGGGAAGCAAGCGCTCATTCACGCGGGCGGCGCCGAGTATGCCCCAGCGGATGCGGTTGGTTTCCATGATGTTTTTCTCCGTGCTTGGTCAAGGTTCCGATTAAACCATGAAAAATCAAACCGTGAAAAAACAGCATGGCAAGCACAAGAAAATTTGAAGTGATAGAAGCTGAAAATTAAAGAGGATGCGGAGTTATCCTAACAAATCACTTTCACTAAATATCATATCCCTTTGATATTAAAGGATAAAATTTTTATGCTACAGAAGACGTAACTTATTGACTTCTAAAGGAAAAATCATCAAAAAAGCCTTGCGTCGGGCTTTTTTTTTATCTATAGTGGGCAGTAGTGGGGAAATGTGGTTTTTTGTGGGATTGTCGGTTGAAACTAAGGGCGACCGGCAATTCCTCTTTGTATTCGTTGAAAGGCAGAGGTTGGGGGCTTCATGTTTCGCGGCGCGACATCATTGAATCTGGATGCGAAAGGGCGGCTCGGCGTGCCGAGCAAGCATCGCGACGCCCTTTTGTCGCAGTGCGGTGGTCATCTGGTATTGACCGCGCATCCGCACGGCTGTCTGCTGCTTTATCCCCAGCCATCGTGGGAACCCATCGAAGCCAGAATCATGGCGCTTTCCAGTTTTGATTCGCGCTCCAGCAAGTTGCAGCGTCTGCTTGTGGGTCATGCGGAAGATGTCGAGCTGGATGGCTCGGGCCGTCTGCTGGTTTCATCCGTATTGCGTGAATTCGCGGGACTGGAAAAACAGGTGATGCTGGTGGGCCAGGGCAGCCACTTCGAGTTGTGGAGCATGGAAGGCTGGCGCAAGCAGTTGGAACAGGCCATGGCGGGTGATGACATGACGCTGCCTTCCGAGTTGGAGGGTTTCTCGTTGTGAGCGATGGCGTTAGCCATGCGCCCGCGACTATTGAATACACGCATCTGCCGGTTCTGCTGCACGAAGCAGTGGATGCGCTCAATGTGCGACCGGATGGCATCTATGTGGATGGCACGTTTGGCCGGGGTGGTCACAGTCGCGAAATTCTCGCGCGGCTGGGCGAGCGGGGTCGGTTGATTGCGCTTGATCGCGATTTGGCGGCAATCACGGCGGGCGGGGCGATTAAGGATGCGCGATTCACGCTGGCGCACAGCGGGTTTTCGCAATTGCAGGAAGTGTTGGACGGGCTGGGCATCGCCCGCGTGAATGGAATTTTGCTGGATCTCGGCATTTCGTCGCCGCAGATTGACGAGGCGGAGCGCGGTTTCAGTTTTCGTTTCGACGGGCCGCTCGATATGCGCATGGATCAGAGCAAAGGGCAAACTGCGGCGGAATTTCTGATGGTCGCATCCGAACAGGAAATCAGAGAGGTCATCAAGGACTATGGTGAAGAACGGTTTGCTAAACAGATTGCAAGGGCGATTGTTGCGACACGCGATGGAGGGAACCCCATCCGCACTACACACCAACTTGCCCAGATCGTGGCGGGCGCGATCCGCAAAACCGAACCGGGTCAACAGGATCCCGCGACGCGCACATTTCAGGCTCTACGGATTTTTATCAATCGGGAGCTCGAGGAATTGGCGCTGACGCTGCCGCAGACAGCCGACTTGCTTGCCCCCGGTGGGCGCTTGGTAGTGATTGCCTTTCACTCGCTGGAAGATCGCATCGTCAAACGCTTCATTCGTGAGCAGCAAGACAGGGATAACCTGCCGTCACGTTTTCCGGTGCGCGCGAGCGAATTGCCGCCGCCGCGCATGGTCGCAGTCGGCAAGGCGATCCGGCCTGCAGCGCAGGAAGTTGCAGCCAATCCGCGCTCACGCAGCGCCACTTTGCGCGTGGCGGAACGCACGGAGGCGGCATGAACAAACTCAATCAGCTCAACCTCATTTTGTTCGCCGTGTTGATCTCCTGCGCGCTCGGCACCGTCACTTCACAGCACAAGGCGCGCAGGCTCTACATCGAGTTGCAGCATCAGCAAGATCTTGCCAAACAATATGCCAGCGAGTGGGGACAGTTGCAGCTTGAGCAAGGCACCTGGGCGATGCATTCGCGCATTGAGCAGATCGCCGTCAACCATTTGCACATGCAGGTGCCGGAAGCGGCGCGCATCCAGATTGTGACGCCATGAACCGCGTGAATCGTCTGCCGATCCGATTTCCTTCCTGGCGCCGCCGGGTGTTATTGCTGTGCGTGTTGGGCGGCTTTGTGGTGCTGCTCGGGCGCTCGGTATATCTGCAAGCCATGCACACCGGCTTTCTGCAACAGGAAGGTGACGCGCGTTACAACCGCACACTTGCGTTGCCTGCGCATCGCGGCGCGATCACTGATCGCAACGGCGAGCAACTGGCGAGCAGCACGGAAGTGGAATCCATCTGGGCAAGCCCGCAGGATGTCGAGATTGATGCCGACAAACTCAAACAACTGGCGACGCTGCTCGGCATGAAGCCCGCCGATCTGCAAAAGAAACTGGGCAGAGACAGTTCCTTCGTTTATCTCAGGCGTCGTCTGCCGCCTGCAGATGCGGACAAGGTGGGCGCGCTGCATGTGCCGGGAATATTCAAACAGAAGGAATATCGTCGCTACTATCCCGCTGCCGAAGTGGCGGCGCATGTGGTGGGTTTCACCGGTGTCGAGGATGCGGGTCAGGAAGGCATGGAGCTCATGTTTCAGGACTGGCTGTCCGGCAAGCCGGGCGTGCGCCATGTGCGCAAGGATCGCAGCGGTCACATTATTGAAGATCTCGAAGCTCCGAAAATGCCGCAGGATGGACATGATCTTGCGTTGTCGATAGACCTTAATATTCAGTATCTCGCCTATCGCGAGTTGAAACATGCGGTGGAAGAACACAAGGCCAAAGCAGGTGCGATCATCGTGCTTGACGCGAAAACCGGCGAAGTGCTCGCGATGGCCAACCAGCCGACTTACAACCCGAACAATCCGGTGAACATTGCGGGCAAGTCGCGCAATCGCGCCATCGTCGATATTTTTGAGCCGGGTTCCACGCTCAAACCTTTTACCATTGCCGCCGCGTTGCAATCCGGTCTGGTCAAGCCCGACACGAAGATCGAAACCGCGCCCGGCACGCTGCGTGTCGGCGTTGCGACCATACACGACACGCACCCCGAAGGCACATTGACGCTGACGCAGGTGATCCAGAAATCCTCCAATGTCGGCGCGGCCAAAATCGCGCTTGGCATGGCGCCACAATATCTGTGGACGGTATTCAATCAGGTCGGCTTCGGCAGTCCGGCCAGTATAGGCTTCCCCGGGGAAGCCACGGGCAAGCTGCGTCCGTACAAAAGCTGGCGGCCGATAGAACAGGCGACCATGTCATTCGGCCACGGCATCAGTTTGAGTTTGCTGCAACTGGCGCGCGCCTACACCGTGTTCGCCAACGACGGCGAGATCAAGCCGGTGACGCTGCTCAAGTTGAAAGAGCCGCCCATCGGTCAGCGTGTGTTTTCCGTCGAAACTGCGCGTGCCGTGCGCGCCATGCTGGAAACCGTGACTGAAGCCGGCGGCACCGCGCCGCGCGCGCAGGTTATGGGCTATCGAGTGGCGGGTAAAACCGGCACCGCGCACAAATCAGATGTGGGTGGTTATGCCGCGAAACGTTATGTGTCGTCCTTCATCGGTATGGCGCCCGCGTCCAATCCGCGCCTCATTATTGCTGTGATGGTGGACGAGCCGGGTAACGGCCAATATTACGGCGGCACCGTGGCCGCGCCCGTATTCAGCGCCGTTATGTCCGGCGCGCTGCGTCAACTCGGCGTGCCGCAAGATGCGCCCAATGACAATGTCGTGATTCCGGCAGGAACGTCGGAAGTAGGGGAAATGACATGACACGGTATCGCGCAGCGCCGGTGCGGGAATGTCATTTGCGAGCGCCATTGGGGTGCATGACAGCTCGCGCGATCGTTGCATGGCGGGAGATGACATGACACGGTATCGCGCAGCGCCGGAGACGACACGATGAGCGCATTGGCACAGCTCGGCATCCGCGCAAACGCCATCACGGCAGACAGCCGCAAGGCCGCGCCGGGCAGCGTGTTTTTCGCTTATCCCGGCGAGAGCGCCGACGGACGCGACTACATCGCGCAAGCTGTGGCGCAAGGTGTTTCCGGCGTGTTGTGGGAGCGCGAAAATTTCACATGGCAAAACGCATGGGATGTGCCCAATGCGCCGGTCGTGAATCTGCGCGGCGCAACAGGCGGCATCGCGAGCGAATTTTACGGCGAGCCGTCGCAGCGGCTGCATATGATAGGCGTCACCGGTACCAACGGAAAAACTTCATGCAGTCACTGGCTCGCTGCCGCGCTCACCCGGCTCGGCCAGAAAACGGCGGTCATAGGCACGCTGGGCAATGGCTTCCCCGGAGCATTATCGGAGGCGGTCAATACCACACCTGATCCCATTTTGCTGCATGGCATGCTGGCTGACTATCTCGCGCAAGGCGCGGCGAGTGCGGCGATGGAGGTTTCGTCGCATGGCCTCACGCAGGGGCGCGTCAACGGTGTTGCATTCAATATCGCGGTGCTGACCAATCTCACGCGCGATCATCTTGATTACCACGGCAACATGGAAATCTATGCCGACGCCAAACGCAGGCTGTTTCACTGGCCGGATTTGCAATGCGCGGTGGTCAATATTGACGATGATTTCGGCATGGAAATCGCGGAAGATGCCGCGTGCCGCGATTTGCATGTCATTACCTATGGGCTGAAAAACGGCGATGTGCGCGGACAACATCTGGAATTGCGCGACAACGGTTTGCAGATGGATGTCGTGACACCCGCCGGAAACGCGCATATTGAGACTGCGCTCATGGGGCGCTTCAATGCGTACAACCTGCTCGCGGTGCTGACGACTTTATTGGCGAGTCAGGTGCCGCTGGAAAAAGCGCTGGATGCGATCAAGGATTTGCGGCCGGTCGCAGGACGCATGCAAACATTCGGCGGCGGAAATCAACCGCTGGTTGTGGTCGATTACGCGCACACGCCGGATGCGCTGGAAAAAGTGCTCGCAACCCTGCGCGAACAAAGTCGCGGCAAGCTGATTTGCGTATTTGGCTGTGGCGGCAATCGCGACAAGGGCAAGCGCTCGCTCATGGGCACGATCGCATCAAGAATCGCGGATCGCGTCGTCGTCACGTCCGACAATCCGCGTAATGAAGATCCGCAGGACATCATCCGGCAGGTGCTGACCGGCATGAGCGGCGACGTCATTACCGAGCCCGATCGCGCTGCCGCGATCAATCTTGCAGTGCGCGATGCGCAGATTGGCGACATCGTGCTTGTCGCGGGTAAAGGGCACGAGGCTTATCAGGAAATCGCGGGCGTGAAATATCCGTTCGATGATCGTATCGTCGCGCAGCAGGCATTGGAGGCGCGGGCATGATGATGCGCCTTTCCGAAGCGGCAATGGCGGCGAATGGCAAAGTGATCGGCCACGATGTTGCGTTCACTGCGGTATGCAGCGACAGCCGCGCGATACAGCCGGGCGATTTGTTCGTGGCGCTCAAGGGTGAAAATTTCGACGGCCACGATTTCGTCGTGGATTGTTTGCAACGCAAAGCCGCCGCCGCGATGGTCAATGCCGATTGGCAGGCAGGCAATGCCGCGCCGCTGCTGACTGTCGCAGATACCCGTCTCGCGCTCGGCGCACTGGCTGCGTACTGGCGCGGAAAATTCCGCATCCCCGTTGTCGCTGTGACCGGCAGCAACGGCAAGACCACGGTGAAGGAAATGCTGGCCGCGATTTTGCGGGCGAACAGCGCCGATGATGCCGTGCTCGCAACGCAAGGCAATCTCAACAACGACATCGGCATGCCGCTCACGTTGTTCAAATTGTGCGTGACGCATCGCTACGCGGTGATTGAAATGGGCATGAATCACACGGGTGAAATCGACACGCTGACGCGCATCGCCCGCCCCGATGTGGCGTTGATCAACAATGCTTCCGGCGCGCATCTTGAAGGGCTGGGTTCGGTGGAGGCGGTGGCGAAAGCCAAGGGCGAAATTTTCGCGGGGCTGTCCGAAAACGGTATCGCCGTAATCAATGCTGATGACAGATACGCTGAGCTATGGCGCAAATACGCCGCGCCGCATCGCGTGGTGGACTTTGGCATCGAGCACGACAAGGCCAAGGTGAATGCGCGCTGGGAAGCCGTAGATTATGGATCGCTGCTGCATGTGAATACGCCCGCAGGCACGTTTTCCACGCGGCTCAATGTGCCCGGCGAGCACAACGTCCGCAATGCGCTCGCCGCGACCGCGGCTGCCGTGGCATTGGAAATTCCGTTGGCGAAAATTGCTGACGGACTAGCGCATTTCGATGGCGTGAAAGGGCGGTTGCAACGCAATACCGGCAAGCATGGCGCGGTGATCATAGACGACACCTACAATGCCAACCCGGCCTCGATGCGCGCCGCAATTCGCGTGCTGGCGGCGTGCAGCGGCAAGCGCATTCTGGTGCTGGGCGACATGGCTGAACTGGGAGCGGAATCGGCGGCCATGCACGGTGAAATCGGCGCGTATGCGAAGGCAGCGGGGCTGGATACCTTGTTCGTGCTGGGTGATCTCGGGCGCGAAATGGTGACCGGTTTCGGCAACGGCGCGACGCATTTTGACATGATTGAAAGTTTGATTGGGGCGCTTGAAAAACAATTATCCGCTGACGTCACTGTGCTTGTGAAAGGCTCGCGCTTTATGCGCATGGAGCGTGTCGTGAATGCGTTAATCGCGGGGGATGACAACAGGAGATACCAACATGTTGCTTGAACTGACGCGCTGGCTCGCGCATGACATCCGCGCTTTCAACGTGTTTAACTACATCACCTTGCGGGCGGTGCTGGCGACGCTGACCGCGCTCAGCATTTCCTTTATCGTCGGCCCTGTCATGATACGCAAACTGACCGAGTACAAGGTCGGTCAGGCGGTGCGCGACGACGGCCCGCAGACGCATCTGGTCAAGGCCGGAACGCCGACCATGGGCGGTGCGTTGATCCTGACTTCGATCGCGATTTCCACACTGCTATGGGCGGATCTGACCAATCGCTATGTTTGGGTGGTGCTCATAGTCACTCTCGGTTTCGGTCTTATTGGCTGGGTGGACGATTGGCGCAAAGTGGTGCATCGCAATCCCAAAGGGCTGTCCGCGAAGGAAAAATATTTCTGGCAATCACTGATCGGTTTCGGCGTGGCGCTGGTGTTGTATTACACCGCGACACTGCCCGTGCATACCACGCTGATCTTTCCGTTCTTCAAATACCTGACGTGGTCCATGGGCGCGTGGTTCATCGTGCTGACCTATCTCGTCATCGTCGGCAGCAGCAACGCGGTCAATCTCACCGATGGTCTCGACGGCCTCGCGATCATGCCGACGGTGCTGGTCGCGGGCGCGTTGGCGATTTTTTCCTACCTTGCCGGTCACGCGCTGTTTTCCAAATATCTCGGCATTCCTTATGTGCCGGGCGCGGGCGAACTTGCGGTGTTTTGCACGGCGATGGCGGGCGCGGGCCTGGGCTTTTTATGGTTCAACGCTTATCCGGCGCAGGTATTCATGGGCGATGTGGGCGCATTGGCGCTGGGTGCGGCACTCGGCGTGGTGGCCGTGATCGTGCGGCAGGAAATTGCATTATTCATCATGGGCGGTTTGTTTGTTGCGGAAACATTGTCCGTCGCGGCGCAGGTAAGTTATTTCCGCTACACCAAATGGAGATACGGCGCGGGTCGCCGCATCTTCCTCATGGCGCCGCTGCACCATCATTTTGAACAGAAGGGCTGGAAGGAAACGCAGGTGGTCGTGCGTTTCTGGATTATCACGATGATGCTGGTATTGCTGGGACTTTCGACCTTGAAGTTGAGATAAGCGAACAATGACGGAAGCGGACAACAAGCGGAAATTATACGCGCGCGATCAGGCGGGAACGCATGTACTCGTGCTCGGCCTCGGCGAGACGGGGCGCTCGGTTTTGCGCTGGCTGCGCGCAATCGGGCATGTGTTTGTCCGCGCTGCGGACAGCCGCGATGTTCCGCCTATGCTGGATGAATTGAAAGCGCAACATCCCGATGTGGAGTTTCACTGCGGCGTGTTCCGCAATGATCTGCTGGATGATTCTCTCAAGAACAATATTGATCTCATCGTCGCCAGCCCCGGCATTTCGTTGCGCGAGCCGTTGCTGATCGAGGCGGCGCGGCGCGGCATTCCCGTCATTGGCGACATCGAATTGTTCGCGTGGCATCTGGAGGAAGAAAGGCTTCATCTGGCGCACGGAGAAAAAGAACCGTTGCTCATTGCCATCACGGGCGCCAACGGCAAGACCACCGTCACCAGCATGGTTGGCACGATGTGCCGCGCGGCCGGATTGGACACCGTGGTCGCGGGCAATATCGCGCCCGCCGTGCTGGATGCGGTGATGGATCGTAACGGCAAAAAGACGGATGCGTGGGTGCTGGAGCTTTCGAGTTTTCAGTTGGAAACCACATTCTCACTGGAGCCGGACGCCGCAACGGTGCTGAATATCAGCGAAGATCATCTGGATCGCTACGACGACATGGATGACTACGTCGCTGCCAAGGTGCGTATTTTCCGTTCTCGCGGCAGTCACGCATGCGCGCAGGTGCTGAACCGCGACGATGCTGTGAGCCACGACATGGCGCAATCGGGTCGGGTGATCGTCACCTTCGGATTGACGCTGCCGCCTGCTGAAAATGATTGGGGTATCCTGCGCGACGGCACGGATATCACGTTGATGCAAGGCTCGCAGCGCGTGCTCAATGCGAATGAATTGCGTGTGCCGGGTTTGCACAATATTGCCAATGCGTTGGCCGCGCTCGCTTTGTGCCGCGCGGTGAATTTGCCGCTGGAACCGCTATTGAACGCGCTGCGTGAATTTGAAAGCCTGCCGCATCGTGTCGAGCGCGTGGCGGAAATCAATGGCGTGACTTGGTACGATGATTCCAAGGGTACCAACGTCGGCGCAACGGTAGCCGCGCTGACGAGCTTCGGGCAGCGCAATATTTTGATAGCGGGCGGCGACGGCAAAGGTCAGGATTTCGCGCCGCTCGCACCTGCCGTGGCGAAACATGCGCGCGCCGTCGTGCTGATCGGGCGCGATGCGGACATGATCGCTGACGCGCTCAAGGAAACCCGGGTGCCGCTCAAGCGCGCAAGCGACATGGAAGACGCGGTGAAGCAGGCCGCCCAATTCGCGCATCCCGGCGACATCGTGCTGCTCTCACCTGCCTGCGCGAGTTTCGACATGTTCCGCAACTACGCGCATCGCGCGGAAGTATTCGTCAACGCGGTGAGGAGTTTGCACTGATGTACATGCTCAGCAACCGCGACAAAATCACCGCGCCGACCTACGACCAGAATCTGGTGTGGGCGGTGCTCATGCTGCTTGGACTGGGGCTGGTGATGGTGTATTCCGCGTCGATTACCTACGCTGAATCCTCCCAGGCGTTCGGCCACCAGCCCACTTATTTTCTTGTGCGTCATGCCGTGTATCTGATGATTGCACTGTGCGTCGCGCTCATCACGTTTCAGATCCCCATGCGTTTTTGGCAGCGTGTCGCGCCCACGCTGTTTATTATCGGGCTGGTCTTGCTGATGCTGGTGCTCATTCCCGGCATCGGACGCAAGGTCAACGGCAGCCAACGCTGGATTTCGCTCGGTTTCGTCAACTTGCAACCGTCGGAACTCATGAAATTATTCGCCACCATTTATGTCGCCGATTACACCGTGCGCAAGGCGGCGTTCATGGACAGTTTCACCAAGAGTTTTCTGCCCATGCTGGCGGTCATGCTGCTGGTGGGTGCGCTGTTGTTGCGTGAACCGGATTTCGGCGCGTTCGCGGTGATCGCGGCGATTACGATCTCCGTGCTATGGCTGGGCGGCATCAACGGAAAAATTTTCTCGGGGTTGATTGTGTTGCTGCTGATCGGCATGTCTGCGCTGATTGTGAGCTCGCCTTACCGATGGGAGCGCATTGTCGGCTTCATGGATCCCTGGGCTGATCCCTATGGCAAGGGCTATCAGTTGTCGAACTCGCTGATTGCCTTCGGGCGCGGTGAATGGTTCGGCGTGGGATTGGGCGCGAGTGTGGAAAAGCTGGATTACCTGCCGGAATCACATACTGATTTCCTGTTCGCGATCATTGCCGAAGAACTGGGTTTGTTCGGTGTCGCGATTGTGATCGTCATGTTCGCCTGGATCGTCATGCGCGCTTTTGCCATCGGCAAGGAAGCCGTGCTGCATGAGCGCCATTTCTCCGGCCTGCTCGCGCAAGGCATAGGCGTATGGATAGGTGTGCAAGCCATCATCAACATGGGTGTGAACATGGGCTGGCTTCCCACCAAGGGGTTGCCGTTGCCGCTGCTGTCATTCGGCGGCAGCGCGATCATTGCCAATTGCATTGCGCTCGCGATGCTGTTGCGTGTGGATTGGGAGAACAGAAGATTGGCGAAAGGGGTTCCCGCATGAGCACGCTTATGGTCATGGCGGGAGGCACCGGCGGGCATGTATATCCCGCCGTGGCGGTGGCTGATCATCTGCGCGGCGAAGACTGGAACATCGTCTGGCTCGCAACCGAGGGCGGCATGGAAAACCGCTTGATCGCAGGCAAGGATTACGCGGTCGAGGTGATCCGCATGCGCGGTGTGCGCGGCAAAGGTCTGCTGCAAAAACTGCTCGCGCCGGGACGGGTGTTTGTTGCCTGCATGCAAAGTTTCAAGGCGCTGCGCGCGCGCAAACCCGACGTGGTGCTCGGCATGGGTGGATTCGCGGCGTTTCCGGGCGGGTTGATGGCGTGGCTGTTGCGCTATCCGCTCGTGATTCACGAACAGAACTCCATCGCAGGGCTGACCAATCGCGTGTTGTCGCATTTCGCGCGCAAGGTGCTGGCCGCGTTCCCGTCGGCATTCGGCGATCACGCCGATCTGGTCGGCAATCCGGTACGCGCGGAAATCGCTGCCGTGCCTTCGCCCGAGCAGCGCTTCGCAAACCGCATTGGCCCCTTGCGCGTGCTGGTAGTGGGCGGCAGCCTGGGTGCGCAGATACTCAACGAGACGGTGCCGCAGGCGCTCGCGTTGTTGCCCGAAAATGCGTATCCCGAGGTTATCCATCAAGCCGGGGAAAAACATATCGCCGCGCTTAATGAACATTATCGCAAGGCGAATGTGCATGCCGAAACGCGCGCGTTTATCGAAGACATGGCGGCAACCTACGCCTGGGCGGATCTCGTGATTTGCCGCGCCGGGGCGATCACCATTGCCGAGCTTTCGGCGGCGGGCGTGGCGAGTGTGCTGGTGCCGTTCCCGCAGGCGGTGGATGACCATCAAACTTTCAATGCGCGTTATCTCGCAGACAACGATGCGGCAATTTTGCTGCCGCAGCACGAGATGACGCCGGAAAAATTGGCGCGACAACTACAGGAGTTCGACCGCGAAAAATTGTTTGCGATGGCGCAACGCGCGCGGGCGCTGGGCAAGCCGCAGGCGACGGCGGCAGTAGCGCAGATCTGTAAGGAGATGGCGCGTGAAGCATAAAGTAAAAAACATTCATTTCATCGGCATCGGCGGCTCGGGCATGAGCGGCATCGCCGAGGTGTTGCTCAATCTCGGTTTCAGCGTGAGCGGTTCCGATCTCGCCGAAAATGCAGTGACGCGGCGGCTTGCGAAACTGGGCGCAACGGTGCGTCAGGGACATGCAACCGGCAATCTTGCGGCGGCGGATGTGGTGGTGGCATCGAGCGCGGTGGATGAAAGCAATCCCGAAATCATCGCCGCGCGCGAACGCAAAATTCCGATTATTCCGCGCGCGATGATGCTGGCCGAACTCATGCGTTTTCGTCAGGGTATTGCGGTCGCGGGCACGCACGGCAAAACCACAACCACAAGTTTGATCGCGAGCATATTGGCCGAGGCCGGCATGGATCCAACCTTCGTCATCGGCGGGCGGCTGGAAGCTGCCGGAACCAACGCGCGTCTGGGGCAGGGTGAATACATCGTGGCGGAAGCCGACGAATCCGACGCCTCGTTTTTGCATCTCTCACCCGTGATTTCCGTGGTCACCAATATAGATCAGGATCACATGCACACCTACGACCATGATGTCGAAAAACTCAAAAACGCGTTCGTCGAATTTCTGCAATGCCTGCCGTTCTGGGGGCGCGCGGTGGTGTGCGTGGATGATTCCAATGTGCGCGAAATTTTGCCGCGCATCGGCAAACCGGTGACGCCCTATGGTTTCAGCGAGGATGCGATGGTGCGCGCAATCAATGCGCGTGCTGAAGGCGATCAGATGTGCTTCACCGTGCAGCGCGTCAACGGCAGGGTGACCGAGTTTGATGTCACGCTCAATCTGCCCGGCATGCACTATGTGCAAAACGCGCTCGCTGCAATTGCGGTAGCGAATGAACTGAATGTCCCCGATGCCGCCATCATCAAGGCGCTGCGCGAGTTCAAGGGCGTGGGTCGCCGCTTTGAGCGCTACGGCGAAGTTCCCGCGCGCAGCGGCGGGCAGTTCACATTGATTGATGACTACGGCCACCATCCGGTGGAAATGCAGGCGGTGATAGATGCCGCGCGCGGCGCGTTTCCGGATCGCCGCCTCGTGCTCGCATTTCAACCGCATCGCTACACGCGCACACGGGATTGTTTCGAGGACTTCGTGCGTGTGCTGTCGAGCGCCGATGCGATTGTGCTGACCGAAGTTTATGCCGCGGGCGAACCGCCCATCGTCGCCGCCGACGGGCGCACGTTGGCCAGGGCATTGCGCGTCGCGGGCAAGGTGGAGCCGTTGTTCGCGGAAACGCCGGGCGAATTGCCGGAGGCCATTCTCGACATCGCGCGTGACGGCGATGTGGTGATCGTGATGGGCGCGGGTTCCATCGGCCAGGTTGCGGCAAAAACACGGGAGGCAGCCACGGCATGAAATTGCAAGGCAAATTGCTGCTGAATGAGTCCATGCGCCGCTACACCAGTTGGCGTGCCGGTGGCGCAGTGGATCGGCTTTACATTCCGGCCGGGCTGGAGGATTTGCAGTGTTTTTTACAAAGTTTGCCGACGGGTGAGGCCATCTATTTTATCGGCCTCGGTTCGAATCTGCTGGTGCGCGACGGCGGCGTGCGCGGCACGGTGGTGCTCATGCATGACGCGCTCACCGGGTTGCGTTTTGAAGGCGCGAGTGTCTATGCCGAGGCAGGTGTTACCTGTGCCAAGCTCGCTAAATTCGCCGCGCGCGAGCATTTGCGCGGCGCGGAATTTCTCGCGGGCATTCCCGGCACAGTGGGCGGCGCGCTCGCGATGAATGCAGGTTGTTTCGGCGGCGAAACCTGGGGCATTGTGAGCCGCGCGTTCACGATAGACCGTCACGGCAACGTGCTCGAACGCAGCCAGGCTGACGTGGAAGTCGGCTACCGCCATGTGGTGCTTCCGGGCGAGGAATGGTTTGTCGCCGCATGGTTCCAGTTGCACGAAGGGGAATCCGGCGAGGCGGAGGAAAAGATCAAGGCGCTGCTTGCCAAGCGCCTCGCGACGCAGCCGCTCAATCTGCCCAACGCGGGTTCGACTTTTCGCAATCCCGAAGGGGATTTCGCGGCGCGTCTGATTGAGGCCAGTGGTTTGAAAGGCTGTCGCATCGGCGGCGCGCAGGTGTCGGAATTGCACGCGAATTTCATCGTCAATCCTGGCGATGCGACGGCGGATGACATCGAGCGTTTGATCGCGCACATGCGCGACACGGTTTTGCAAAAACAGGGTGTGGAATTGCAACGCGAAGTAAAGATTATCGGAGAGAAGTTGTGAGCGGCAATTACGGAAAAGTCGCGGTGTTGCTCGGCGGGCGTTCCGCCGAACGCGCGGTTTCGCTTAACAGCGGCAATGCGGTATTGGCGGCGCTGAAACGCGGCGGCGTGGATGCGCACGGCTTTGATCCGGCGGAGCGCCCGCTGCACGATCTGGAAAATTTTGACCGCGTGTTCATTGCGTTGCACGGACGTTTCGGCGAGGACGGCACGATACAGGGCGCGCTGGAATTGATGGGTATTCCTTACACCGGCAGCGATGTAATGGCATCCGCGCTGGCAATGGACAAGTGGCGCACCAAATTGTTGTGGCAGGCGCTTGGTATTCCGACACCGGAGTTTGAAGTGCTGACTGCCGGGACGGATTTCGCAGCAGTGGAAAAACGGCTGGGTTTGCCGATATTCGTCAAACCCGCCAATGAGGGTTCCAGCATAGGCATCAGCAAGGTGAAAACCACAGGCGGATTGCAGGCGGCGTACGCGGAAGCGGCCAGACATGATCCGCTCGTGATTGCGGAAAAATTTGTCGGCGGCGGTGAATATACCGTGGGCATTCTGGGCACGCAGGCACTGCCTGCAATACGCATCGTGGCTGCCAATGAGTTTTACGACTATGAAGCGAAATATCTGCGCGACGACACACGCTATCTGTGTCCTTGCGGTTTACCGGAAGCGCAGGAAAGGGAGATACGCGCGCAGGCGCTGAACGCCTTTCGCGTGCTGGGCGGGCGCGGCTGGGGACGCGTGGACTTTCTCATGGACGAATCCGGCGAACACTATTTTCTGGAAGCCAATATGTCACCCGGCATGACCGATCACAGCCTTGTGCCGATGGCGGCAAAGGCAGCGGGAATAGCGTTCGACGAACTGGTGTTGCACATATTGGATATGGCGGCGGTGGCAGAAAAGAGGAATGACGCCCATGTGGGATAAACCGCAACATTTGCTGCGAATCGCCAACGGTTTGTTTGTCGTGGCCGCCGCGCTTGCGTTGTACATGACGTTGTTCGTGGTGCTGCATCTGCCGATTTTTCCGCTCAAGGAAGTCAAGGTTGAAGGCGCGATGAGCCATGTGACGCGCGATCAGGTCAGCCTGATTGTCGATCGTTATTTGCGCGGAAATTTTTTCACGCTGGATCTGACCGAGGCGCGACAGGCATTCCAGCGGCTGCCGTGGGTACGCAATGTGAGCGTGCGGCGCAATTGGCCGGACAAGCTTGAGGTGACGCTGGAGGAGCACAAGGAGCTCGCGCGCTGGGGCAATATCGCGCTTGTGAACAGTTACGGCGAATTGTTCCACGCCGCGTCCGACAGTGATTTGCCGGTCTTTTACGGCCCCGGCGACAGCGTGAGTGACGTGGCGCAGCAATACGGCAAATTCAGTGAATTGCTGAAGCCGAGCGGCATGCATGTGACGCAACTCGCGCTCTCGCCGCGTCGCGCGTGGGAAATCGGCACCAACACCGGCATGGTGATCCAGTTGGGGCGCGAGCAGACGGAGGCGCGGCTGGCGCGCTTTGTCGCGGCATGGCCGAAAACCCTGGGCAAGTTGAATATGAAAGTGGCGTATGCCGATCTGCGATATCCCAATGGTTTCGCCGTGCGGCGGCCAGTGAGCAAAAAAGGTTAGGGAGAAGAAATGAGCAAAGCGAAAGAGCAAAACTTGATAGTCGGACTGGATATAGGCACCTCCAAAATCGTCGCCATCGTGGCCGAGTTGCAGATGGGCGGCGGCCTGAAGGTGGTGGGTCTCGGCCAGCATCCGTCGCGCGGTCTCAAGAAAGGCGTGGTGGTCAATATTGATTCGACTGTGCAGGCGATACAGCGCGCGCTGGAAGAAGCGGAACTGATGGCGAACTGCAAAATTGCGAGCGTGTTCACCGGCATCGCGGGCAGCCACATCAAGAGCATCAATTCGCACGGCATGGTGAAAATCCGTGACAACGAGGTGATGCAGGTCGATGTGGATCGCGTGGTGGAAACCGCACAGGCGATTGCATTGCCGAGCGATCAGCAGGCGCTGCATGTGCTTACGCAGGAATTCATCATCGACGGTCAGGAAGATGTGCGCGAGCCCATAGGCATGAGCGGAAGAAAGCTGGAAGTGAAGGTGCACATTGTTACCGGCGCGATTTCCGCCGCACAAAACATCATCAAATGCGTGACGCGCTGTGGTGTGGAAGTGACCGATCTAGTGCTGCAACCGCTCGCTTCCAGCGCGGCAGTGCTGACCGAAGATGAACGCGAGCTGGGCGTGTGTCTGGTCGATATCGGCGGCGGCACGACCGACATCGCGGTGTTCAAACAGGGCGCAATTCGCCACACGGCGGTGATTCCGATTGCGGGCGACCAGATTACCAATGATGTCGCCGTGGCGTTTCGCACACCGACACAATCCGCCGAGGACATCAAGATCAAGCACGGCTGCGCGTTGCGCCAGTTGGCCGATCCCAGGGAAATCGTCGAGGTACCGGGCGTGGACGGACGCGATCCGCGCGAGCTGTCGGTACAAACACTGGCCGAGGTGATAGAGCCGCGCGTGGTCGAGTTGTACGAATTTGTTTTGAGCGAATTGCGCCGCAGCGGCATGGAGGAAATGATCGCCTCCGGCATCGTCATCACCGGCGGCAGCAGTTTGATGAAAGGCATGGTGGAACTGGGCGAGGAAATTTTCCACATGCCGGTACGTCTCGGTTTGCCGCGCTATGTGGACGGGCTTTCGGAAGTGATCGGAAATCCGCGTTACGCCACCGGCGTGGGGCTGGTGTTGATGGGCAAGCAACAGGTCGAGCGGCATATACAAAGCCGTCTGGATGCAAATTCGTTCGAGCTGGTCTGGCAAAAGATGAAGAGTTGGTTTCAAGGGCACTTTTAGTTTTTGAAGCTGTTTTTAGTGGCAGGTTTTTTGGTTTAAGCAGAAAAAAGGAGGTAACACCATGTTTGAAATAATGGATCGTGAATCACAAGAGGCCGTCATCAAGGTGATCGGTGTGGGCGGTTGCGGCGGCAATGCAATCGAGCACATGATAGACAACAACGTGAACGGCGTTGAGTTTATCGTGGCCAACACCGATATGCAGGTGCTCAAAAAGAGTCGCGCCAAAGTCCAGTTGCAATTGGGCGCGGAACTTACGCGCGGACTCGGCGCGGGCGGGCGTCCCGAAATGGGGCGCGAAGCCGCGCTGGAAGATCGTGAACGCATCGCCGAAACCATTGACGGCGCGGACATGCTCTTCATCACGGCAGGCATGGGCGGCGGCACCGGCACGGGTGCCGCTCCCGTGGTGGCGGAAATTGCGCGCGAATTGGGCATCTTGACCGTGGCTGTTGTCACCAAGCCCTTTTTGTTCGAGAACAAGCGCATGAAGCTCGCCGAGGAAGGTGTGACCGAGTTGACCCGGCATGTTGATTCGCTGCTCGTGGTGCCGAATGACAAGCTCATTCAGGTGCTGGGCGGCAAGGTTCCCGTGAAGGAAGCCTATCGCGCTGCCAACGGCGTGCTGCACAACGCGGTCGCCGGTATCGCCGAAGTCATCAACGGCGAAGGCATGGTGAATGTGGATTTCGCCGACGTGCGCACCGTCATGTCCGAAAACGGCATGGCGATGATGGGTTCCGCAATTGCATCCGGCGAAAATCGCGCGCGCATCGCGGCAGAGCAGGCTGTCAACAGCCCGTTCCTCGAACACGTTAATCTCGAAGGTGCGCGCGGCGTGCTCGTGAACATTACGTCGAGCGCCGACACCTTTACCATGGATGAGTTCTACGAGGTGATGAACACCATCAAATCATTCACGGCGGAAGATGCTTCGGTGTTCTTCGGCAATGTGTTCGATGATTCGCTCAGCGACGATCTGCGCATCACGCTGGTGGCGACTGGTCTCGCAGGTGGTGAACTGCGCCGTCAGAAGCCCGAGCTCAAGGTCATGACGACGGTGATGACCGGCACGGACAACCAACCAATGTACGTGGGAACAGGCTCTTCCGACTACGATGCCGAGGATGTGTTTCAGCCGAACAGTCGCCGTGAACAAGTTGCCGCGATGAAGAAAAACGGCATGGATGAATACGACATCCCGGCGTTTTTGCGCAAGCAGGCGGATTGAGTCGGCAAGGCGGAATTGCCGGCGCTTTGCGCCGTGCAATGGCCGTGGTTGAGGCGCTTCGCGCAGGCGATGAGGGCGCGGTTCGTGCTATCATTGCAAGTTATTGATTATTGAAGAAGCTTCGCATGAATTTTTCGTGGCGATCGCGCCCCGGTTTCGGGTGTGTTTGGCTTGCCCGAATTCGTGCGAAAGCCTTTGGGGCATTCAAGTGTTAAAACAGCGCACATTGAAGCATGTGATTTACGCCACGGGCGTGGGTCTGCATACCGGTGACAAGGTGAAAATCACCTTGCGTCCCGCTGCGCCCGACACCGGTATCGTGTTTCGCCGGGTTGATCTCGAACCTCCCGTTGAAATCAAGGCGTTGCCGCAACTCGTCAAGGACACCCGGCTTTCCTCCACGCTGGATGTTGACGGCGTGCGCGTCGCCACGGTCGAGCATCTCATGTCGGCTTTTGCCGGCCTCGGCATTGATAATGCGTATATTGATCTCACCGCCTCCGAAGTGCCCATACTTGATGGTAGCGCTGGCCCGTTCGTTTATCTGATCCAGTCGGCGGGCATCGTCGAACAGGCCGCGCCCAAAAAATTCATCCGCATCAAAAAAACAGTAACCGTTGAAGACGGTGACAAATGGGTGCGTTTTGAGCCGTATCACGGCTTTAAAATCGAATTCGGCATCGACTTCGATCATCCCGTAATCGAGCATACGGGCAAAACCGTCACGATAGATTTTGCGGTCGATTCCTACGTCCGCGAAATCAGTCGCGCGCGCACCTTCGGCTTCATGCATGAAGTCGAAATGCTGCGTAACATGGGGCTTGCGCGCGGTGGCAGCCTGGACAATGCCGTCGTGCTCGATGAATACCGCATTCTCAACAGCGAAGGTCTGCGCTACGAAGACGAGTTCGTCAAACACAAGGTGCTGGATGCAATCGGTGATCTCTACATCCTCGGCCATCCCATCATAGGTGCGTTCCACGCCTGGAAATCCGGCCATGCGCTCAACAACAAGCTGTTGCGCGCGCTGCTCGCCGACACCGAAGCCTGGGAATATGCGACCTTTGAACAGGAGGCCGAAGCGCCGCGCGTTTTCCTCCCGCTGCAAACGCAACTGGTGGCGTGAGCTGACGGAGGCGGTTGAATGCTGGTACTCCGCTTTCTTTTCATCCTCGGCATTATTACCATCGCCGTGACTTTGGGCGTCTATATACTCACCCGCGACGCGCGCTACCTGCATTGGGCGAAACAGTTTGCCAAGCTGGTACTGGTCGTCATTGCCGTTGTGCTGGTGGCCTGGCTGGTACGAGTCGTCTAAGCAGGCGATCCTCTCCGTTGCTGGCGCAACAGAGGTATCCGAAAGCGCATTCACCCAATCTTCCCCCTGTGCTATTCTTTCTTTCATCATCAATCGCAGTCTGGCAATAGTTCATGCAACGTTTCTGGTGGTTCGTCGGGGTTGTGCTGCTCACAACCGGTTCGGCCTGGGGGGCTGCAGACAAAAACAAAAGTCCAAGCCCGCAGGAGGATCTTCTGGCTGCGCGGCAGGCATTCAATGATCGTGATCTGGCGGCGCTCAATGAAGCTTCGACGCGCTTGCATGACGCGAATTACATCCTTGCGCCTTATGTCGATTATTGGGCATTTTTGTTGCGGCTCGATGCGGCTTCCAAGGATGAGGTGCGCGATTTTCTTTCGCGCAATGAGGAATTTCCGTTTGTCGACCGTGTGCGTATCGAGTGGCTGAAAAAACTGGGCAGGCGCGGAGATTGGGCGACATTTCTCGATGAGTTGCCGCGCGTAACGGGGGATGACGCGGCGCTCAACTGCTATACGGCGCAGGCAAGGGCAGCCTCGGGCGAAAAGACGGCGCTGGTCGCGGCGCGCCCGTTGTGGTTCACATCCAATGCGCTGCCGGATGGTTGCGATGCGCTGTTCAAGGCGATGATAAAGACGGGCGCGCTGACCACAGAGGATATCTGGCAGCGCGTCCGGCTCACGCTAAGCGAAGGCAAGGTTTCGACAGCCAAGTCGGTCGCGGAATTTTTGCCGCAAATGGACAATGCCGATTTCAAGTTGTTTGATGCGGTCTATGATAATCCGCAACGCGTGCTGGAGAAAAAATCGATCACCACCAAAACCCGCTTCGGGCGCGAGTTGAACATGTATGCAGTCGAACGCGTGTCGCGCACCCAGCCGGATCTCGCGCTCGCGCAGTGGCAGAAACTGAAATCCGGCTACAGCGATCAGGATCAGCAATACATGTGGGGGCGCATGGCGCTTTCCTCTGCGAAGCGACACGACGCGCGCGCGCTGGCGTGGTACGACAACGCGCAGGATGTCGATTTAACTCGCGACCAGATTGCGTGGAAAGCGCGCGCTGCCCTGCGCGTCAAAAACTGGGATATGTTGATGAGCGTGATCGACGCAATGCCTGCGGCGATGCGTGACGAGCAGCCGTGGCAATACTGGTATGGTCGCGCGCTCAAGGAAAAAGGCAAGCTCGTGCAGGCCAATAAACTGTGGCTGCCGCTTTCGCGCAACCGCACGTTTTACGGGCTGCTGGCGGAGGAAGAGTTGGGCGACACTATCAGCATGCCGACGTCCACCTACAAGGCCACGACCAAAGACATCAAGGCGATGCGGGAAATCCCCGGCATACAGCGCGCGCTTGCGCTGAATCAACTCGATATGCGCTGGGAAGCGCGCAGCGAATGGAGCAAAGTCATCAAGCAACTGGATGACAAGCAACTCATCGCCGCCGCCGAAGTCGCCTTTCGCGAGGAGTGGTATGACGTGGCGATCAACACTGCGGACAAGACCACGGCCACGCACGATTTCATGATGCGCTATCCCACGCCTTACCGCGATGTCATGGAAATCTATGTGCGCGAAAATGATCTCGACGCGGCCTGGGTATATGGCCTGATCCGGCAGGAAAGCCGTTTCATGAGTGCAGCCCGCTCCAGCGCGGGCGCATCCGGCCTCATGCAGCTTATGCCCGCCACCGCAAAATGGGTTGCCAAGCAACTGGGTATCAAGAGTTACAAAGCCAACATGGTCACCCAGCTCGATACCAACATTCAATTCGGTACGCATTATCTGCGCCACGTGCTCGACAATGCGAGTGACCAGGCGCTCATGGCGACCGCTGCCTACAACGCGGGGCCGGGGCGCGCTACGGCGTGGGCGGAGAAGGAGCCGCTGGAAGGCGCAATTTATGCCGAAACCATCCCCTTCAACGAAACGCGTGACTATGTGCAAAAGGTGATGAGCAACGCGCATTTTTATTCCTACCGGCTCGGCACGCAGACCAAAACCATCAAGCAGCGGCTGGGCACCATCGCGCGCGGTGGCGCCACACCAGATGCGACGCAGGTGGAGGAAAAAGAAAAAACAGAGGAAAAGGTGAAGCTGGAGGAAAAGGCGAAACCGGAAGAAAAGGTGAAATTGGAGGAATGATCGCATGTTTATGAAAATCAGAAAAATCTGCGTGCTCGGCGGCTCGGGCTTTGTCGGCAGCCACATTGTGCATCGCCTGAGCGCGGCAGGTTACGAGGTCAAGGTGCTCACGCGCCGGCGTGATCGCGCCCGGCATTTGATATTGCTGCCCAATGTAACGGTCGAGGAGTGCGATGTGTTTTTCGATGCCGCGCTGCAACGCGCGCTCAATGGCTGCGATGCGGTCATCAATTTGATCGGCATCCTGCATGAATCGCGCGGTCGCCGCTTCAAAAAAGTGCACGTTAATTTACCGAGCCGTATTGCCGAAGCCTGTCTTGCGGCGGGCATTCCACGCCTGTTGCAGATGAGCGCGTTGCAAGCCTCTGAAGGCGCGGAAAGCAATTATCTGCGCTCCCGCGCGCGCGGCGAAGCTGCCGTAATGCAGGCGGCGCATGAATCGCTCAAGGTCACGATCTTCCGCCCCTCGGTGATTTTCGGGCGCGGCGACAGTTTTCTCAATTTGTTCGCGCGCGTCGCGCGTTTTACGCCCGTCATCGCGCTGCCCTGTTCGCAAGCGCGTTTCCAGCCGGTATTTGTCGAAGATGTCGCGCAGGCATTTGTCTCCAGCGTGGAAAATCCCGATACCTTCGGCGAAATCTACAACCTCTGCGGTCCGCGTATTTACACGTTGCGCGAGCTGATGCGCTATGTAACCGACACGTTGAAATTGCGACGCGTGATAATCGGCCTCAGCGATCCCATTGCCAGATTTCAGGCATGGGTGATGGGCTGGTTGCCCGGTAAGCCGATGACGCTGGATGACTATCATGCGATGAAAGTGGGCAGCGTGTGCGACTGCCCCTTCCCCGAAGTTTTCCGTCTGCAACCGACCGCGCTGGAAGCGGTCGCGCCCGGCTATCTGACCGACGACACGCCGCGCAATGCCTATCTGGATTTCCGCGCGCGCGCCGGGAGAACGCAGTAGCCATGCAAATCTACTGTGTCGGCGGCGCGGTGCGGGATGAATTGCTCGGACGGCGCGTGCAGGATCGCGATTGGGTCGTGGTCGGCGCGACACCGGAACAAATGACCGCGCTGGGCTATCGTCCCGTCGGCAAGGATTTCCCCGTTTTTCTTCATCCTGAAACGTACGAGGAATACGCGCTTGCGCGAACCGAACGCAAAACCGCGAAGGGCTACAAGGGTTTTCAAATCCACGCCGCGCCGGATGTGACGCTGGAACAGGATCTGGAACGGCGCGACCTCACCATCAACGCCATCGCGCGCGATGCTGCCGGGAATCTCATCGACCCGCATCACGGCGCCGCTGATCTGCAGGCAAAAATTTTGCGTCATGTCGGCGCGGCATTTATCGAAGACCCGGTGCGCATACTGCGTCTTGCACGGTTTGCCGCGCGCTTTTCCGACTTCACCGTGGCGGGTGAAACCATGGCGCTCATGCGCAAAATGGTTGCCAACGGTGAAGTTGATGCGCTTGTGCCCGAGCGTGTCTGGCAGGAGCTGGCGAAGGGATTGATGGAGAGCCAGCCGTCGCGCATGTTCGCTGTGCTGCGCGAATGCGGCGCGCTCAAAAAAATCATGCCGGAAATTGATCGACTGTTTGGCGTGCCGCAACCGCCGCAGCATCATCCGGAAATTGATACCGGCGTCCATGTCATGCTGGTCGTTGATTACTCCGCCGCGCATGGTTTCACGCTTCCCGTGCGCTTTGCCGCGCTCACGCATGACCTCGGCAAAGGCACGACACCGAAAGAAATGCTTCCGCGCCATATCGGCCACGAAGAGCGCGGCCCCGCGCTGATCAGGGAATTGTGCCGCCGTTTGCGCGTTCCCAATGACTGCCGCGACCTCGCTCTTGCCACTGCTCGCTACCACGGCAAAGCCGGTCACGCGCTGGAAATGCGCCCCGCCACCGTGGTGCAACTCCTGCACGATACCAACGCGCTGCGCCAACCTCAGCGTTTTACCGAATTCCTGCAAGCCTGCGAAAGCGATACGCGCGGCCGACCCGGCTACGAAACCCATGCGCTACCCGAGCTGGAATACCTCGAACGAGCGCTTGCGGCGGCGCAGACCGTGGATGCCGGAGCCATCGCGAAAAATTTTGATGATGCGGAGAAGATCAAGGAAGCGGTGTTTAGCGCACGGGTGGAAGCGGTGAGGAGATTGGCGAAGCCATAACCGGCAAAGCCCGCGAGGAACAAGAAAGCTTTATGCAGTCAGCGTCGTTGAGCCAAACGCCGCAACGAATCCCGCAACGGTGATTCCGGCAACTGCTCCGCGAATCGCGCGAGACTCTCCGCCGCGTTGCCGGTGAGGGATCGAGCAGAGATCGGACGGGCGCGGCGCAGGGATTGCACCTGGACTTCCACGCGGATGGAGGTGACTTCGAGGCCTTTGCTTTGCAGGTCTTTCAGCAGCGTGGGAGCGATCAGTTTGAGGCGGGCGGCGATGGCGCCGTTGGCGGCGAATACGGTGAGACGGCGGTGTTTTATGCCGCCTGCGTGGGTGTGTGGGCGCAATGGCTCGGGGATGATTTCTTCCCAGAGGCGTTGCAGACTATCGTGTTTGCCGGCTTCGCTTGCGAGTGCGTGCAGTTCGGCGTGATCCTTGAATAGCGCTTTGAGGCGTCGCATGGGCGTTGTTCCAACCGGAGATGAGCCTATTCTGCCACAGCCCGCGCCCTTGTTGGCGGCGGACTTATGGTAAAATCGCGCGTCTTGCATCCTAATATTTAAATTCAGCGACCGCTTCGGCGGCAGAGTTTTCCTTATGCTTTCCACTGCATTCAAAAAGATTTTCGGCAGCCGCAATGAGCGGTTGATTAAACAGTACAGTCAGGTTGTGCGCAAGATCAATGCGCTCGAACCGGCTGCGCAGGCGCTTTCCGACGCGCAGTTGCGCGACAAGACCGAGGAATTCAAGCAGCGCCATCGTGACGGCGAATCGCTGGACAATCTGCTTCCCGAGGTGTTTGCAATAGTGCGTGAGGGCAGCCGCCGCGCACTCGGAATGCGGCATTTCGATGTGCAGTTGATCGGCGGCATGGTGTTGCACAACGGCAAGATCGCCGAAATGCGCACGGGCGAAGGCAAGACGCTGGTGGCGACGTTGCCGGTATATCTCAACGCACTTTCCGGCAAGGGCGTGCACGTGGTGACGGTGAATGATTACCTCGCGAGCCGCGATGCTGCCTGGATGGGCAAACTGTACACGTTTCTCGGCCTCACGGTTGGCGTCAATCTGTCGCAGATGCCGCACGACGAAAAGCAAAAGGCCTACGCCGCCGACATCACCTATGGCACCAACAACGAATTCGGATTTGATTATCTGCGCGACAACATGGTGTATGCAGTTGAGGAGCGCGTGCAGCGCGGCCTCAATTTTGCGGTGGTGGACGAAGTAGACTCCATCCTCATCGACGAGGCGCGTACTCCGCTCATCATTTCCGGGCAGGCCGAGGACAGCGTGCAGTTGTATTCGCAGATCAATGCGGTTGCGCTCAAGCTCACGCGCCAGAAAACTGAGGACGGCGAAGGCGATTACTGGGTGGACGAAAAATCGCAGCAGGCGACCTTGTCCGAAACCGGCCATGAAAACGCGGAAAATCTGCTCGTGGAAGCCGGGCTGTTGATGAGCGGCAGCTTGTACGATGCCGCCAACATCACGCTGATGCATCACCTTTATGCCAGCCTGCGCGCGCAATCGCTGTTCCACCGTGACCAGCATTATGTGGTGCGCGACGGCGAGATCATTATCGTTGATGAATTTACGGGGCGTATGATGACCGGCCGCCGCTGGTCTGACGGCTTGCATCAGGCGGTGGAAGCCAAGGAAGGCGTGGCAATCCAGAAGGAAAATCAGACACTCGCGTCCATCACCTTCCAGAATTATTTCCGCATGTATAAAAAACTCTCGGGCATGACCGGCACCGCCGACACCGAGGCGTTTGAATTCAACCAGATTTACGGTTTGGAAACCGTGGTTGTTCCGACCAATAATACGATGCAGCGCAAGGACGCGATGGACAAGGTTTATCGCACTTCGCGCGAAAAATACCTGGCCGTTATCGACGACATCAAGGAGTGCCAAACGCGTCAGCAACCGGTGCTGGTCGGCACGACCTCCATCGAAAATTCCGAACTTATTTCCGGCCTGCTCGATCAGGCCAAGTTGTCGCATCAGGTGCTCAATGCCAAGCAGCACGAGCGCGAGGCGCACATCATCGCGCAGGCCGGGCGACCGGGCATGATCACGATCGCCACCAACATGGCTGGTCGCGGTACCGACATCGTGCTGGGAGGCAATCCCGAATCTGAAATTTCCACGGTGGAAACCGATGAGGTACTGGATGCAGCGCAGAAAACCGGGCGCATCGCCGACATCAAAACTGAATGGCAAAAGCTGCACGATCAGGTCGTGGCAGCGGGTGGTTTGCACATCATCGGTACCGAGCGACACGAATCCCGCCGCGTGGACAACCAGTTGCGTGGTCGTGCCGGTCGTCAGGGCGATCCCGGCTCCAGCCGGTTTTATCTTTCGCTGGAAGACCAGTTGTTGCGCATTTTTGCGGGTGATCGCGTGGCCGCGATCATGGAAAAACTCAATATGCCGGAAGGCGAGGCGATCGAGCATTCGTGGGTTACGCGCGCGATCGAAAACGCGCAGCGCAAGGTGGAAGGCCGCAACTTTGATATCCGCAAACAGTTGCTCGAATACGATGACGTGGCCAACGACCAGCGCAAGGTGATCTACGAGCAGCGCAACGAACTGCTGGAAGCGGCGGATATCGAGGAAACCATCGTTGCAATGCGTAATGATGTTATCAGCGGGATTATCGCCGAACATATTCCACCGGGCAGTCTGGAAGAGCAGTGGGAAATCCCCGCGCTCGAAAAAACACTGGAAGGCGAGCTGGGTCTGCAACTGCCCATCGCCGCATGGCTGGAAAAAGAACCCGACCTGCATGAGGAAACGCTGATCGAGCGCGTGCTGGATGCCGCCGCCGAAGCCTATCAGGCCAAGATTGCCATGGCGGGTGCGGAGACGATGCGCCAGTTCGAACGCGCTGTCATGTTGCAAAGTCTGGATAACCATTGGCGCGAGCATCTGGCCGCGCTTGATCATCTGCGTCAGGGCATACACCTGCGCTCCTATGCGCAGAAAAACCCCAAGCAGGAATACAAGCGCGAAGCATTCGAGCTGTTTTCCAACCTGCTCAATATTGTGAAGCGCGAAGTGACGCAAGTGGCCATGATGGTGCAGATCAGGAGCCGGGAAGAACTGGAAACCGTCGAAAAACCGACGGAACTGGAAAACGTGCGTTACCAGCACGCTGACTATGACGAAGCGCTCGGCAACGAACCGGCGGAAGAGGAAGCCGCTGCCGCGAGCAACGTTCCCTATGAGCGCGAAGGCGCCAAGATAGGCCGCAACGATCCTTGTCCGTGCGGTTCAGGCAAAAAATACAAACAATGTCACGGGCGGTTGGCTTAAAGAAACCCTGAACGTACGCTGATTTTTTTGTTTGCCAAAGTCCCGCTCGCGGGACTTTATTTTTGTATTACTTGCAAAAAAAATGAACTAATGTTCAATGAAGGAGACATGCAGTTCATTATAATTTCTGTACGGTTGTCGCCCCGATAACCGTGGTAGTAACGGCAAGCCGTATCTTTCCCCCCCATGGCTTGCTTTATTGACAGGTGCAGCGCGCCCTTGCGCTGCGCCTTTTTTTTATTCAGTTCCGTGCCGTGTGGGCACATGTCCGGTCACGCTCGCGGCGTGATGATGCAGCGTTGCGTGATCCGGCTCCTGCGGTAATGGTTTTGCGATTTTATTCGGCAGCAACGCGCCGACTATCATGCCGATGATGCTGGCGATAAGCCCGGCGAAGTGGGGCGGGATGAAATAATCATCCGGCACGAAAATCGAACATCCCAGCCACACGGATACGCCGCAGGCAATCGCCGTCAACGCGCCCTGCGTATTCGCGCGCTTCCAGTAAACGCCCGCTGCGAGCGGTACGAAAGCCATGACCAGCGTGACCTGATAGGCGTTTTCTACCATCGTGTAAATGGTGGCGTGCGAGTAATACATGGAATACATCGCGTACAGCGTGACCAGCACCGTGAACACCAGCGTCACCACGCGCATCATGTTCAACTGCTGGCGATCCGTCAGGCGATGCTTGAGCATGGGGCGCAAAATATTTTCACTGAATGTCACCGAAGGCGCCAGCAGCGTTGCCGATGCGCAACTCTTGATTGCCGACAGCAGCGCGCCGAAGAACAGGATTTGTATCCACAGCGGCGCGTGTTGCAATACCAGATTGGGCAGTATCAGCTGTGAATCGCCGCCCTCGCTGAGCGTCTTTTCCACCATCGCGGGGTCAATCATTGTGGCGGAATAGGCGAGGAAAATCGGCACGAAAGTGAACAGGAAATACAGCACGCCGCCGAGCACCGAGCCCCACACGGCGATCTTGATGGTGCGCGCCGACTGCACGCGCTGAAACACGTCCTGCTGCGGAATCGAGCCGAGCATCATGGTGACCAGCGTGGCAACGAAGGTGATGATCGCCTTGAAATCCAGTTCCGGGAAAAATTCAAACTTGCCTGCCGCCGCAGCGTGTTGCACCACGGTGGAAACCCCGCCGACCTGTTCGCTGACTTCATTTCCAATGAGCAGCATGCCGATGATGATGATGGCCATTTGCAGCAAATCGGTAATTGCCACCGCCCACATGCCGCCGAAATAGGTATAGATCAAAATCGTGCTTGCGCCTATCCACATTCCGGCCAGTTGGCTGATTTCGCCGCCGGACACCACGTTGAATACGAGCCCGAGCGCGGTAATCTGCGCGCTCACCCAGCCGAGATAGGAAATAACGATGGCAATGGTAGTCAGCACCTCAATGCTGCGCCCGTATTTCTTTTTGTAGAAATCGCCTATGGTCAGCAAGTTCATGCGGTAGAGCGGCGCGGCGAAAAGCAGACCGACCAAAATCAGACAGATCGACGAGCCGAATGGATCGGCCACGATGCCGCTTAAGCCGTCCTGCAGAAAGCTCGCCGGAATCCCGAGTACAGCCTCGGAGCCGAACCAGGTGGCGAACACCGTGGCGACCACCATGTAAAACGGCAGATGTCGTCCCGCAATGGCGAAATCCTTGGTGTTATGCACGCGTGTGGCGGCGTAAAGACCAATGAGGACGGAGATGATCCAGTAAGCGATGACAAATCCGAGCAGCATGTTTTTGTTGAAACCCCTGAAAAATTGGCAGAAATTGTAACAGCACCGGCGCGGCTGGCAACAAAATTTGTTGTGGTGTCGAGAGGCGGGGTGACATGCTGAAATGGCGCGCCCGGCGGGATTCGAACCCACGACCCTTGGCTTCGGAAACCAATACTCTATCCAGCTGAGCTACGGGCGCATAATTCCATTCTTATATCAAACGATTGCGTTGCCGACTTTGCCTTTGCGTACTTGTTTGATCCGGAGATGGAACTGGCGCGCATTATAGCAGGTGGCAGAGTGGGGCGCTTTATACAAGCAGGCGGATGCCGGTATAATTCCCGGTTTTAGAATTTCTTTTTTCAGGAACTGCAAGCATGAGCGAACAACACGATTTCCCAAAAACTACCGTCACGCAATTTGTGCTCGCCCTGTTGGGCTGTCTTTTTGCGCCTTTGATAGCGATCATTTTGATTATCAACCTTGTCCTCAGCATACAGGCTACGCATATTGAGAGCAAAAATCCGGCGGCGAGTAATAATCCGGCAGTGGCTGAGCGCATCAAGCCCGTGGCTGAGGTGAACATGGGGGCCGTTTCTGATGGAGCAGTGAAACAAAAAACCGGCGAGCAGGTGGTGCAGGGTTTGTGCATCAGTTGTCACGGTACCGGCATCGGTGGCGCGCCCAAGATCGGCGACAAGAGTGGATGGGGGCCGCGTATCGCGCAGGGTTATGACACGTTGTTCAAAAATGCGACAGGAGGCATACGTGCGATGCCTGCGCGTGGCGGCAATCCGAGCTTGAGCGATCACGATATCGCGGTGGCAGTTGTGTACATGGCGAACAAATCCGGCGCATCCTTCAAGGAGCCTGCGGCGGAAGCGGCTCCGGCCCAAAAGTAACGGAAAGCCCGCGCGAGCGGGCTTTTTTACGGGTATGAACTCATGGCAACGTATGCGATAGGCGACATCCAGGGCTGCTACACCTCGCTCTGCAATCTGCTGGAGGAAATCGGTTTCAGCGCAGCGCGTGACACCGTGTGGCTCGTGGGCGATCTCGTCAATCGCGGGCCTGATTCGCTGATTGTGTTGCGCTGGGCGAAGGCGCATGAATCCTGTTTGCGTGTGGTGCTCGGCAATCACGACTTGCACGCGCTGGCCGTGGCCGAAGGTTATGCGGAAGCACATCCGCACGATACCTTGCAGCCGCTGCTTACTGCGCCCGATTGCGACGAATTGCTGGTGTGGTTGCGGCATTGCCGCATGGCATATGGCGAGGATGACTATCTGATGGTGCATGCAGGGCTGCTGCCGCAGTGGAAAAGCGCGCAGGTGACGAAATTGGCGCACGAGGTTGAGGCCGTGCTGCGCGGGGCAGATTATCGCGCGTTTTTCGCGCACATGTACGGCAACCAACCCGATCATTGGCGCGATGATTTGCGCGATATGGAACGGCTACGGCTGATTACCAATGCGCTCACGCGACTGCGTGTGTGTGATGCGGCAGGCGTGATGGATTTCGGTTTCAAGGGCAAGCCGTCGAATATACCTGCCGGGCTGATGCCGTGGTTTGATGCGCCCAGGCGTAAATCAACGGACAAGACGGTGATCTTCGGTCACTGGTCGGCGCTGGGACTGATGCTGCGCGACAAGGTGATCGCGCTCGATACCGGCTGTTTGTGGGGCGGGCAGCTTACGGCGTTGCGGCTGGAAGATCGGCGGCTGTTTCAGGTACCGTGCGCAAAAGGCGATTCCATCGATATGCAATAGCTGCGCGCGATTGCTCAGCCAGTTGCCGCCGGTCGTTTTGCGATGCTTCCAGCGGCTCCGCAAAATCCAGCTCTACCACAATTTCCTTTTGGCTCAGCACTGAGCGCAGTGATGTTATCAGCGTGAGATCGCCATAGAACGCCGCTTCCGTATTCGCGCCGCCGTGCGGATGCGGATAAAAAATCATCACCGGGCACACATGCGCCCGTACATTCACGGCGGCTTGAAACAAACTGGTTTTGAATGGCTGCAACGTGGTGCCGTCGGTGCTTGTGCCTTCGGGGAAAAAACATAAATTGTCGTTGTTGCGTAGCGCGTCTTCCACGCTATTGATGGCTTCACCGGTTTCCTGCCGCTTGTTGCGTTCCACGAACAGGGTGCCGGTTTGCGCCGAAAGCCAGCCGATAATCGGCCAGCGCCGCACTTCGGATTTCGCGACAAAGCGCATGGGAAGCTGCGATTTGAGCGCCCAAACGTCTATCCACGAAACATGATTGGCAACAAACAGCGTGGCGCGGGTGGCGATATTCGGCAGATGGCCGCGTGCGCGCACATTGACGTGCAGGATGGCAAGAATTTTCACGCACCAGAGTCGTATGGTTTCTTCGCGTTGTTCAGGTGAAAGACGGGGAAAGATGAAAATTACGGTGGCGACGCCGCGCAACAGATGTGTGACCACGCACATGCTGCGCCAGATGCGGGTGAACAGGGAGGTTCGCGCGATGCTCAAGGCCGGTAGAAATGGTCGGCGTAGCGCCGACTCATGCGCGAGACGGGCTGCATCACCAGCAGGTCGGCGGTGTTGAAAACGGGATCCCAGGTCGGCTCGCCGCAGACATAAGCGCCGACGCGCAGATAACCCTTGAGCAGCGCGGGCAGCGGCGCGTCAATGTCGGAGCGCAGCTTGTCCAGCGGCAGCGGCGCGCGCGGGAAGACGCGGTATTCGGGCGGCGAGAGGTGCTCGGCCTTCACTTTGTTGTAAATACTGGCGGCGAGGTGGCCACCGTCCGTCATGTCTATGCTCGCGCAGCCGATGAGATATTCATAACGATTCTGCAGCATGTAACGCGCGAGCCCCGTCCACAACAGCGAAATCGTGCTGCCGTTGCGGTAATCAGGATGCACGCAGGCGCGGCCGACTTCGACCATGTGGTCGAACAGCGGCTCCAGCCGGCTCAAATCAAACTCCTGAGCGGAGTAATAACCGCCCGCTTCTCTTGCCATTTCCGGACTGAGGATGCGATACGCGCCGACGATGCGGTCACTTTCGCGGTCGCGCACCAGCAGGTGATCGCAAAACGGATCGTAGCCGTCGCGATCCAGTTGCTCCGCATCGGAAAGTTGCGCGCCCATCTCCTCGACGAAAACCTTGTAGCGCAAAGCTTGCGCCTCCAGGACTTCTGCCGGGTCACGAGCCAAGCTGCAATAAAGAGGCGAAGAAGAATTCGGCATAGGATAGGTTAAGGTGTGTATTTCCAGCAGCATGGAGTTTCTCCGGTTTTGGAATCGGAGAAACTCTAGGCGGCAGGTATTACGATAGCATTATACTTGTTTTAAATTTTTATTAACGTGTTACGCGTGTGACACCATCGGCATCCAGAATGCGCACACGGTCGCCGACCTGGAAATCACTGGCGGAGCCTTCCTGCACAACGGCGATAGTGGAGCCTTTGTCCAAGGTGACGGTGATTTCCACGCCTTCCTTGCGCGTGACGCCTTCTTCCACGGCAGAGCCGGCCAAACCGCCGGCCACCGCACCCAGTACAGCCGCGATGATACTGCCACGACCGCCGCCCACCGAGCTTCCGGCCACGCCGCCGATCACTGCGCCCGCGCCAGAGCCTATCGGAGTTTTGGTGCCTTCAATGCGTACCGTGCGCACGCTTTCAACGGTGCCCATTTTGACTGTTTGCGCTTCGCGTGTTTGTTCGCGTGTGTAAACATCACCGGAGTTGCTGCTGGCGCATGCGCCGAGAAATGCGGCCAAACCCAGCAGAGAGAGTGTGCGTAAGTGCTTGTACATGATAGTGCTCCTATAAGATGATTTCCGAGCCAAATGCCTTGCTGTACCGTTGCATGATTTCTGTTTTTGTCGGTGCGTGGTTCTGTCCGCCACGACTCGTGATCTTGATCGCGCCCATGAGTGAAGCGAGTTGCCCGGTCTGCTGCCAGTCCCACCCGTGCCGGATGCCATAGACCAAACCCGCGCGGTAAGCATCTCCGCAACCGGTCGGGTCAACCACTGCATCCGCCGCAACACAGGGAATATCATAGCATTGATCGTCCGCGTAAATGGTCGAGCCTGCTCCGCCACGGGTCAGCACCAGCGCTTTTACTTCCCGCGCCAATGCTTCCATTGTGCGACCGGTTTTCTCCTGCATCAACTGGGCTTCATAGTCATTGGCCGCGAGCCAGTCCGCCATGCGGATGAAATGCATGAGCTCCTCGCCGTCGAACATCGGCAAACCCTGACCCGGATCAAACAGAAAGGGAATCCCGGCCTCGTGCAATTCCTGCGCATGCCGGAACATGCCGTCGCGCCCGTCCGGGGCGATGATGGCGAGCGCCACGTCGCGCGCGTCCGTCACGCTGTTTTCGTGCGAATGATTCATTGCGCCCGGATGAAATGCGGTGATCTGGTTATCCGACAAATCAGTGGTGATAAATGCCTGCGCCGTGTAGCTGCCGGGAATGCGACGCACATGATCGGCCTTGATTCCGAGCGCAGCCAGGCGTTCCGCATACGCGCCGAAGTCATCCCCCACGGTCGCCATGATGAGCGGTTCGCCGCCCAGCAAATTGAGGTTGTAAGCGATATTGCCTGCCGTGCCGCCGAATTCGCGCCGCATCTCGGGCACGAGGAAGGCGACGTTCAGCATGTGTATCTTTTCCGGCAAAATGTGGCGCTCGAAATGGTCGGGAAACACCATGATGGTGTCGAAAGCGAGTGAACCGCAGATCAGGGTTTGCATATCAGAAGAATTTCAATGGCTAAAGGGTCTGACGACCACGAGAATGACCACGCCGCTCAGAAGCAGCACCGGAATTTCGTTAAACCAGCGGTACCAGACATGGCTGTGGACATTGCGACCTGCCGCGAAGTTTTTGAGCAGCCGCCCGCAGTAATGGTGATAACCAATGAGCAGCACGACCAGGGTCAGTTTCGCGTGCATCCACGCGCCTGTGATGTTATAGCCCAGCCACAACCACAGCCCGAAAATCAGCGCGAGCAACATGAGCGGCGTCATGAAACGATAAAGCTTGCGCTCCATCATGAGCAACCGTTCCGC
>JAITML010000059.1 GCA_031277395.1 Methylobacillus sp.
GATGCTGACGCGCAATACGCGCTTGCCTCACGCTACGAAACCGGCGCGGGGGTCAAGGAAGACGCGAAGCAGGCCGCCGAATGGTATGCCAAGGCGCTCGCCGAATATCGCAAGGCTGCCGATCAGGATGATGCCTATGCCCAGTTGAATCTCTGCACGATGATAGGCACCGGTCAGGGTATCGAGCAGGACGCAACGGTGGCCGCCGAGTGGTGCCGCAAGTCCGCGGAACAAGGCAACGACGAAGCGCAATACCAACTGGGTGTGATGTACGATGAAGGTCGCGGCGTCAAACAGGACGACGCGCGCGCCATCGCCTGGTTTCGCAAGGCTGCCGAGCAGGGCAATCTTTACGCCCGGCGCGATCTGGCCGGGAAATACGATCACAAGGACGACACACAAGCCGCCAACTGGTATCACCAGGCCGCCGAACAGGGCGATGCTGATTCCCAGTTCAGTCTCGGCATGATGTACGAAGAAGGTCGCGGTGTGAAACAGGACAACGCGCAAGCCATCGCGTGGTATCGCAAAGCCGCTGAGCAGGGTATGGAAGACGCGCAGAAACGGCTGGCGGAGCTGGAAGCCAAGGGTGATGGCTCATCAAACCAATCTGATGGGCCTTCATCCGGCACTGAATCCAATGTTGAACCCAATAGTGAATCCAAGCCCCAACGCAATTAACGCATTTATTTCTTTTCGCTGAATTCCCCAAACGCCGCCAGCGCATTCGCCGCATACATCAACGACGGCCCGCCGCCCATGTACACGGCGACACCCAGCACTTCTTCCACTTCCTGCCGGGTCGCGCCAAGTTGCGTCAAGGCTTTGGTATGGAAGCCTATGCAACCATCGCAGCGCGTGGCCACGCCTATGCCCAGCGCGAGCAGTTCCTTGGTTTTGGTATCGAGCGCGCCTGCGGCCATTGCGGCCTGACTCAGCGCGTTGAAACCGCGCATCATCTCGGGCTGGCCTTTGCGCAGCTGGATGAGGTTGGCGGAAATTTCGCCGGTTAATTTCGCATAGCTGGTTGTGTCCATGACAAGCTTCCATCTTGTTTATAATTGAATCATTATATTAGAAAACTCTAAATTAGTAAGTCCTGATACAATGACGACTGGAGGAAATCTCATGAAGACCATTACTGCGAATCAAGCGAAGGATCTACTCGATCAGGGCGCGTTGCTGATTGATATTCGCGAGTCTGCCGAACACGCGCAACAAAACATCGCCGGGGCGATTAATCTGCCATTGGCGCAACTCCCCGGGCTGCTGCCGCAGGTGTCGGGCAAGATCGTGATTTTTCACTGTCTCGGTGGCAAGCGTACCGCGATGAATGTGGAAAAGCTGGCTGCCTCTACCTCATGCGAAGCGTATCTGCTTGAAGGTGGATTGCAGGGCTGGCTGGCTGCCGGATTGTCGGCGCAGGGGCAGCGCAAACAGTCGATCGACATCATGCGTCAGGTGCAAATCGGCGCCGGCGCGCTGGTGTTGCTCGGCGCGATACTCGGATACGCCGTATCGCCGTGGTTTTATCTGCTCTCGGCATTTGTCGGTGCGGGTTTGATGATGGCCGGATTGACCGGCTTTTGCGGCATGGCAATTTTGCTGAAAAAGATGCCGTGGAACAGGGCGTAGCTACCCTGCCATTACAAAGTGAAGTGCTTCATTGCCCTCTGCGCTCCGCCATCGCCTGCGCATAGGCGGTATTGATTTCCCTGGTTTTGCGTTCGCGCAGCTCGTGTTCCGACGAGCCCAGGACGGCGTTTTTGTCGGGGCGATATTGGTTGAGCAAATTTTTGCAGGCGCTTTCAATTTCCCGTTCAGTCGCATTGGGCGCGACATTCAGCACTTCATACCACGCGGGATTTTTGGATTGTCGTTGCTGTTCGTCGGGGTTGGGGTCAGCTTGAGGGCGCGGCGGTTCTTTGTTCATGGTGTTGAAATCAAGTTGGGAAACCACCCAATAGCCAACAGCCAGGCAGACGACAATTACGAGGATTTCGGTGCTCGACATAATGCGCTTTCGATGGTTTGCAGATGGGCAGTCAAAGCGGCAGCGCGGGGAGAAGCTTCAGTTTCCCAGTCTATCGCATGCCGGAGACGGCGGGCGATTTTTGCAAGCGCGGCTTCGCGTTCGGCCTCACTCAAATATTGGTTCATTACCGCGATAAAATCTTCCGTGGGTTTGAATTGCAAGCTCAGATGCCGTACCAGATTGAGCGCGAATGGCGGACAGGCAAGGCATTCAAATGCGAGTGCGGCGAAGCGCCAGTTGCTGACTGCGTAATCGGCACGCTTGAACCACACCAGCGTCAGCGCGAGTATGGCATTGACGTAGAAAAGCGCCATTCCCGCGATCCACACCCAAGGGCCGAGCGCGAATAATCCCAGCGGAATCAGCGCAAACAACGCCAGAAACATGAGCCAGACCGAAGGTATGAGCCGCGCGTAGCTGTTCACGGGCGGCGACCATGATGGAGTGGGGTCGGATTGCCCTTCCATCTTCCACGCAAAACGATAGAGTGGTTGATGCGGCAGGAACGGATTGGGGATGAGCGGTTCCTTGTTGCGCATCGGCACGTTGTCCGCGCCGAACAACGCGCCCCAGCGTTTTTTGCCGCCGGCCAGCACGGCTTCATTGCTGGCAAGCAGCATGGTCGAGTCATAAAGGTACAACGCGACCATGCCAATGACCAGCACGACTTCCGGGTGAGGAATCAAGCCTGATCGTTCTTCCGGCGGAACAACTTCTTGAAGAAAGCCGCAATACCGGCAAACAGGGCAACGATGGCTGCGATGATGGGTTTCAGAAGCCCTTTCTTGGTGGCAACTGCGGCGGCGCCGCCTGCAATCAACGCGGCCAGACCGTATTCGGCCACGCGGTCGCCTTCCTTGAATTCTGCGTAACGTTCACCGGTGTTAAAGTCAAATCCTTGCAGAACCTGCTTGAACGCGGCCACATCCTTGTCCAGCGTTTCGGGCGAAGTAACCAGCGTGGCGCTCATCACGCCGCGACGGCCCAGCAGGCGCACGGTGTAGTTGATATCGTTGTTGCCCTGATCGTCACGCAGCTTCAATGCCCATTCCAGACGCTTGGTTTGCGGGTCGTAATGCGGCGGCACAAACCAGCTATCGGTATAAAGCGGAGATATGCCGAGACGCTGGCGTTCCTTGTTGGCTTCCTCATCGCCGGATTTCAGGTCTTTCAGCAGCGCGTCGGCGTCGATTTTTTCATCGTCCTTCACATAGCCGCTGTCGTCGAAAGAAAAGGTCGCCCACCAACCGTCATCGGCGGAATAGATAATGTTATTGCCGGCTTCGGGCAGGTTGCCGGAGAGCTGCAAAAACTTGATGGAATTCGCCTCGTCAATGTACAGCACGTTTTCATTGGGAAGCTTGAGCGAAGCTGTGCCGACCACGGATTGGGTACTGGGGCCGGCGCGCCAGTCAAGCTGGGCAAACGGGTTATCCGCATCGGCATCGGCTTCATCCGAAGCAGCGTTTGGCTCGGCAGGAGCAGGCTCCGCCAGCGCGAAAGAGGGGACAGCTAAAAATGCTACAACGAGAAGTTCCTTGAGACTCATGACTGAATGTTCCTTTGCGGTATTGATATGGATAGCAACCCGTGACCGGGCGACCTCGCCTCTCCTGAGAGTCTCGGCAGGATACCACCGCGCGGCCGATTCCATCAAGGGTTGACGGAATCGGCCGCCGAAATTCAGTTTTTCACATCCAGCGTCTGGCTGAACATGCCCCCTTCGTTGTCCTCCGCCTTGACTTCCAGTGTGCCGGGGCCGCCGGGGAGATAGTTGAAACGCAGATACGGGTCTTCCGCCACGCCGACAGCAAAATCGGCATTCATGACCGGTTTGCCGTTGTAGGTGAACGCGACTTTTTGTATGTAGAAGGCGGGCTTGTAACCGCCGGAAACAAGCTCGCGCTGCAAGCCGGTGAACATCGGATGCTTGATGTGGAAGGCAATCGCCGCCGGTGCGCCGGGCTGCGCGGCAGGGTCAACATTGAGTTTGATCTTGCCTGCGGTGGCGCGTACTGCGGTGTCGTCGCCATCGACCGTGCCGCCGCAACCGCCCGCTGCGCGAATCACGGTGTCGGTTACGAACAAGCGCCCGTCCGCTGTTTCGCCCACGGCATGAATATAGGAATCGGTTTCCATGCGGATGCGCGTGGAAAGCTGGGGCGAGCCGGTCATTTCGGTAAAGTGGTAAATCGCCGTGAGCGGAATCGGATTGGCATCAACGATCACATAGACCTTCTTGATCGCATCCTTGTCATTCGGCGCTTTGTCTATCGTGAGCGTGACCGGCACCTGCGCGCCGCTTTCCGCGCGACGCGGACCTTCCAGCTTGATGAAGGTCGCGGGTTCCAGGGTTTTGCCCGCGAAAAAACTTTCCTGCAGGGACGGCCAGAGTTTGTCAGAAGCTTCCGCCCATGCCTGCGAAGCAGAGGTCAATCCGAGGATGAACAGCGAGAGTACGGGAATGCAGTTCCGGGTGACGCGCATGACATTTTCTCCTCAAAAAGAGTAATGATCTATATTAGCAAATTCTTACACGAAAAGCCCGCCTTGCGGCGGGTCTTGACGGGCTTGCTGCCGCATGGCGGATCGCTGCTTCTAGAATACGTAACCGGCATTGAGTCCCAGCAGCCAGTTGCGCGTCGGAGCGGCCTCGTAATAAGCGCCATTCGTGTCGCCGACACGGATGGAACCGACATACTCCTTGTCGAAAAGGTTTTCGACGCGCACGAATTCGTTGAGCCGCCATGGGCCGACGTTCTGGTTGAAACCCGCGCGCCAGGAGGCGATGGCATAGCCGCTGGCGTGCCCATCCTGCGGATCGAATGAGACATAGGTATCACTGAAGGCGCGCGCTTCAAGCGCCGTCGAGAAACCACTGGGGTCGTGCTTCCAGGCCAGTTCACCGTACAGAGTGTGCTTGTAAACACCGGGAATATCGGTGCCCGAGCGGACGAGATCATTAGTATTACCGGTTACAAAATCCTTGGTAAATTCCGCGTCCAGATAGGTGTAAGCCAGATAGGCTGACAGGCTGTGAGTCAGTCGGCTGTCGATGGACAACTCAAAGCCCTTGCGTTCGCTTTCTTTTGCGTTTGTGTAAACGGTGCGTCCTCCCGAAGCGCTTTGGACCACGATCTCATCGTCCGTATCGATCTTGAACAGCGCGGCGTTGATGAGGGTCGAGCTTCCGGCCATCCATTTGGCGCCGACTTCATATTGTTTGCTGGTCGCTGCCTTGAGATCGGTGTTCAGTCCCGCGCCTGCGGTCGTGTCCTTGTAAGCCGCCTCGACAAAGGTCGGTGTCTCGAAGCTTTCGCCCGCATTGACGTAGAAGTTGAGCGTATCGGTGGCTTTGAAAATGACCCCTACTACCGGAGTAGTTTCGCTGTAAGTTACCGAACCGCTGTCGTCCAAATTTGCGCCAACGATGTAATGGTCATCGGTCTCAAATTTGACTTTGCTGTGGCGTATGCCGGCGCTTAAATTCCAGCGCGGGGTGAGGTCGATCGAGCCTTGCGCATACTGGTCAAAAGCCCGGAGACGGTTCATTTCATCGCGGCGCAGTGCGCCCTTGACACCGCAAACTCTGCCATTGACATTACAATCATCTCCGTTATTGATGCCACCAACAAAGTTTTCATAACCCTTGCGGTCATCGCTCATGCGATCCACGTTGGCGCCTATGGTGAAGTTGTACGGCTTGCCCGCGAGGTCGCCGTTATGTGTCCAGCGTAAATCGATGCCGCCGAATTCGCGCTCTATGGTTTGTACGCCGCCGCCACTTTGTTCAAAGTTAAAGAAAGTTCTCTGAGTACCTACCGGGATGGACTGGAATTGCTCATTATCACGCTGACCGTAGTAGGCCATGAAACGCAATGAGTCATTTTCTGTCAGTTGATGATCGAGAGTCGCGCCGATATGCGTCTGGCTCTTGCTTACGCGTGTGTTGAAAGTTTTAGTACCTGAGTTTATTTGTTTTCTGTCCGCACGATAATCATCCCGGTCCAGTCCCTGAGGATCGTCATTATCAGGCTGGTCGAGCGAAGTCGCTACCACCGTGAGTTTGGTATCCTCGTTCAGTTTCAACTTGATCTTGGCGTGATAGGTGTCACGCCGGAAATATGAATGATCTCGATAGCCATCTGACCTGACGGTATTGGCGTTGACGACGATATTGAAGTCGTCGAAGTCACCACCATAGGTGACGCTTTCGCGGTGGGTGCCATAGCTGCCGAAGCTGACGCCGCCGGAGAGCACGGGATCATCCGGGCCGTCCTGCGTGAAAATCTGCACCACGCCACCCGAGGAATTGCC
>JAITML010000074.1 GCA_031277395.1 Methylobacillus sp.
AAGGCAATGCGACCCGCAATCTCTCCCTGTGGGGCGGACTGGGATTGCAGAGCGGGGATGACTATGTGAACCGCACGCTGGATATTGGGGTGAAGTATGCGTGGTAGGCAGGGTTCAGGTTGCAGGTTACAGGTTACAGGTTTCAGTAAAACCCATCCCCATCCCGGTAGCCCCCTCGCTACGCTCTCCCCCTTGAAGGGGAAGGAGAACTGCGCGAAGTTTTGAAGTCCTCCCCTTCAAGGGGAGGATTTAGGTGGGGATGGGGTTCGCTGAACCCTGTAACCTGAACCCTGAACCCTGAAACCCTCTCCCTTGATGGGAGAGGGCTGGGGAGAGGGTGTTTCGCCAAGCCAGCCCCCTCTCCCCAACCCCTCTCCCACGAGGGGAGAGGGGCTTTATAACTTCCTCTTTCACGCGGAGTAAAGTGGTATTGCAAAAAACAAAAAGCCGACAATGTCGGCTTTTTTATTGCACATCACTTGCCCTATTTACAGCTTGCGGAAAACGAGGGTTCCGTTTGTGCCGCCGAAACCAAAAGAGTTGGAAATGGCGATGTCTATTTTCATGTTGCGTGCGACATTGGGAACATAATCCAGATCGCACTGCGGATCCTGGTGGAAGATATTGATGGTCGGCGGAGCGACCTGATCCCGGATGGCCAGCACGGAGAATACCGCTTCAATGCCACCAGCCGCGCCGAGTAAATGGCCGGTCATGGATTTGGTTGAACTTGTTGCAATTTTTTTGGCTTTGTCACCAAAGAAACTCTTGACCGCTTGCGTTTCCGCCACGTCGCCCGCTTGCGTGGATGTGCCGTGCGCGTTGACATAATCAACTTCGTCGGCGTTGATGCCCGCATTACGCAGCGCGTTACGCATGCAGCGCGCGGCGCCTTCGCCGCTTTCGCTGGGCGAGGTCATGTGATAGGCGTCGGCGCTCATGCCAAAGCCTGCGAGTTCGCAATAAATTTTCGCGCCGCGCCGCTTCGCGTGTTCGTATTCTTCCAGCACCAGCACGCCTGCGCCTTCACCGATCACGAAGCCGTCACGATCCTTGTCCCACGGACGGCTGGCCGTGGCCGGATCGTCATTGCGGGTGGAAAGCGCGCGCGCGGCGGCGAAACCGCCCACGCCAAGTTGCGTGACAGCCGCTTCCGCGCCGCCCGCGACCATCACGTCGGCATCACCATACTCGATAAGCCGCGCTGCGTCGCCAATCGCGTGCGTGGCCGTGGTGCAAGCCGTGACGATTGCGATGTTGGGACCCTTGAAGCCGCACATGATCGAGAGATTGCCGGAGATCATGTTGATGATGGTGCCGGGAATGAAGAACGGTGAAATTTTGCGCGGCCCCGCTGCCCGATAGATCTCTTCGGTATCTTCGATCAGTTGCAGACCGCCAATGCCGGAACCTATGCTGACACCGATGCGCTCGGCATTTTCAGCGGTCGCTTCGATGCCCGCATCGCGTACTGCTTGCAGCCCCGCCGCGAGACCGTACTGGATGAATATATCCATCCGGCGCGATTCCTTGGGCGACAGATACTGCTCGGCATCAAACCCTTTCACCTCGCCCGCGACCTGCGAAGCAAACGCAGAGGCGTCGAACTTGGTGATGCGGGTGATGCCGGATTTGCCGGCGACGATGTTGGACCAAGCGTCCGTGACGGTGTTACCGACAGGCGCGATGATACCCAAGCCGGTAACGACTACCTTGCGTTTGGTCAAAGTGACTCCGGAAATGGAAAGGTTGCGGCGGTGTTGTGAATTTACTTGATGTTGGCGTTGACGTAATCAATTGCCTGCTGGACAGTGGTGATTTTCTCGGCATCTTCATCCGGAATTTCGCAACCGAATTCTTCTTCCAATGCCATGACCAGCTCGACGGTATCGAGCGAATCGGCTCCGAGATCATCCACGAAGGAAGAAGCATTCTTCACATCGGCTTCGTTGGCGCCCAGTTGTTCGGCAACGATCTTTTTTACGCGTTGTTCAATATCAGACATTTATGTACCCCTTGGTTAGGTGAAGACTGCATTAAAGGTCGGGCTATTCTAACAAAACTCCCGAAGATTTCAAAAAGCAGCATGCGATGACGCTGCTTCCTTGAATATTTAAGCCATATACATGCCGCCGTTGACGTGCAATGTTTCGCCGGAGATATAGCCGGCGGCAGGCGATGCAAGAAAGGCTACAGCGGCCGCAATATCATCGGCGGCGCCGAGGCGACCGAGCGGAATCTGTTGCAGCAGACGCGCGCGCTGCTCTTCCGGCAAATCTTTGGTCATGTCGGTATCAATAAAACCCGGCGCCACGCAGTTGACGGTAATGCCGCGACTGCCGACTTCCTGCGCGAGCGACTTGGTGAAACCACCCATGCCCGCCTTGGCGGCGCAATAATTGGTTTGTCCAGCATTGCCGGAGTGGCCGACGACAGAAGAAATATTGACGATGCGCCCGTAGCGCGCTTTCATCATCGGGCGCAGCACGGCTTGCGACATGCGCCAGACCGATTTGAGGTTGGTGTTTAGTACCGTATCCCAATCTTCTTCCTTCATGCGCATAAGCAAGGTGTCGCGCGTTACTCCGGCGTTGTTGACCAGTATGGCAATATCGCCGAATTGTTCCGCAATCTGTTTCAGCACGACTTCAACCTGTGCCGCATCGTTCACATCCAGCGCCATGCCTGTGCCTTTGATTCCGGCTTGCTGCAGCGCGGCGCTGATCTGATCCGCGCCATTCTGCGTGGTCGCCGTGCCAATGACGACTGCACCCTGCTTGCCCAGCGTGCGGGCGATGGCGGCGCCTATGCCGCGACTGGCTCCCGTAACAAGCGCAATTTGATCTTGCATGATATTCCTTTATGCGTTGAGTTGGTTTTTGGCTTCCGTGACCGCATCGCTGCCGGTCAAGGCAAAACACGTCATATCCGCGACGATGCGTTTGTTCAGTCCCGCAAGCACTTTGCCCGGCCCGCACTCCGCTGCATGGGCAATGCCTTGCGCGGAGACGGCTTGCACCGTTTCCACCCAGCGTACCGGGCAATAAAGTTGGCGCACCAGCGCATCCTTGATCTTGTCGGCATCATTGTAGGAACGGACATCCGCATTATGCAATACCGGCATCGAAGCTGCGGAAATCGCAACATCGGCCAGCCGGACGGCCAGCTTGTCGGCGGCGGGCTTCATCAGCGCGCAGTGCGACGGTACGCTTACCGGAAGAATCAATGCACGTTTCGCGCCTTTGCTCTTGGCGGCTTCCATGCCGCGCTCGACGGCGGCTTTGTTGCCCGCGATCACCACCTGACCGGGCGAATTGAAATTGACGGCTTCAAGCACTTCGCCCTGCGCGGATTCGGCGCAAACGGCGCGTACCGCATCATCATCCAATCCGAGTATCGCCGCCATCGCGCCCACGCCTTCGGCCACCGCATCCTGCATTACTTCGGCGCGATAACGCACCAACGGCAAGGCAGCGGAAAATTCCAGCGCGCCTGCGGCGACGAGCGCGGTATATTCGCCCAGACTATGCCCCGCCATGACCGCCGGTTGCGCGCCACCCGCCTCCAGCCATGCGCGCCATGTGGCGATGCCTGCGGTCAGCATCAGCGGCTGGGTATTCGCGGTCTGGTTGAGATCTTCGTTGGGCTCGGTCGCCATGCGCCACAAATCCTGCTTGAGCACATCGGAAGCCTCGGCAAAGGTATTGCGTATCACGGCCTGATCGCCAAACCCCTGCATCATGCCGACCGATTGCGATCCCTGTCCGGGGAAGAAAAAAGCAAATTTCATATTGGTCCCAGTATTTATTCAGTATTTAATCAGGGCGGAGCCCCAGGTGAAACCGCCGCCGAAGGCTTCCATCAACAAGATTTCGCCGCGCTTGATACGCCCGTCGCGCACGGCGGTATCCAGCGCAAGCGGTATCGAAGCTGCCGAAGTATTGCCATGCTCGCCCACGGTAAGAACCACGCGCTCCATGCTCATGCCAAGTTTTTTCGCGGTCGCCGAAATAATGCGGATATTGGCCTGATGCGGTACCAGCCAATCCACGTCGCTCTTGCTCATGCCATTGGCGGCCAGCGTTTCATCGACTATCGCATCCAGTGTGTTCACGGCAATCTTGAACACGGCGTTGCCTTCCATTTTGATCGCGGGGTCGCTGCCATCCTGCATCGGCCCGCCCGCGACCTGCAACAGTCGCGCATGGTTGCCGTCCGCATGAAGATGCGTGGAGATGATGCCCGCTTCGTCACTCGCGCGCAGCACCACTGCGCCTGCGCCATCACCCCAAAGGATGCAGTTGCTGCGATCGGTCCAGTCGGTGATGCGCGAAATGGTTTCCGCACCCACCACCAGCGCGCATTTGGCCATGCCATTTTTAATGAATTGATCTGCTGTGGAGAGCGCATAAATAAAGCCGCTGCATACCGCCTGCACATCGAATGCGGGCGAACCGGAGATGCCCAGTCTGGCTTGCAGCAAACAGGCCACGCTGGGGAAAATGCGGTCGGGTGTGGTGGTGGCGACGATGATGAGGTCAATTTCCCGCGCGGTGGCATGGGCTGCTTCCATCGCCAAACGCGCCGCCTTTTCGGCGAGATCGCTCGTAAATTCGCCTTCTGCCGCAATATGCCGCTCGCGTATGCCTGTGCGCGTCACTATCCATTCGTCGGAGGTATCCACCATGCGCGCGAGATCGGCGTTGGTAAGCACTTTGGCGGGCAGATAACTGCCGGTGCCTGCGATGCGGGAGCGCGTCATTCGTCGTCCTCGACAGATGCGACGGGTTGAACGTGTTCGATTTCAAGTTGTTTGGTGATGCGTTCCAGCACACCGCTGCGCGCTTCCTCAATGGCCGCGGCGATGGCGTGGTGATAAGCAAAACTGTCCGCGCCGCCGTGGCTCTTGACCACAATGCCGCGCAAACCAAGCAGTGATGCGCCATTGTAGCGGCGCGGATCCATGCGTCGCTTGAATGCGCGCAGCACCGGCATGGCGGCCATCGCGCTCAACTTGGTCAACCAGTTGCGCTTGAATTCGGTACTCAGCAGGTAATACAGCACTTGCGCCAGCCCTTCGGTGGTTTTGAGCGCGACGTTGCCGACAAAGCCGTCGCATACGACGACATCAATCTCGCCCAAGTAAATATCGCTGCCTTCCACATTGCCGCGAAAATTGAGGTTGCTCGCGCGCAGCAATGCGCCCGCCTCTTTCACCACTTCGTTGCCCTTGATTTCTTCCGAGCCGATGTTGAGCAGCCCCACCGCCGGGCTTTCCTTGTGCTGCACGCAGGAAACCAGCATTGCGCCCATGATGGCGAATTGCAGCAGATGCTGAGGGGTGCAATCCACATTCGCGCCCAGATCCAGCATATATACCTCGCCGCCTTTTTGCGTGGGCATGGCCGTGGCAATCGCGGGACGCTCGATGCCGGGCAGCATCTTCAGCACAAAACGCGCAGTCGCCATGAGCGCGCCGGTATTTCCGGCGCTTACGCAGGCATTGGCCTCGCCGCTTTTGACGAGATCAATTGCCACGCGCATGGATGAATCTTTTTTATTGCGAAGCGCGCTCTGGGGCGCTTCATCCATCTCCACCACTTCGCTTGCGTGGTGTATGCGCAAGCGCGGGCTGGCTTCGGCCTTGCAGGCGCGCAGCTCGGCAGTGATGGCATCGGTCAGGCCGACCAGGATGATATTGATATCATTGTGCTGCCGCAGCGCTTCAAGCGCGGCAGGCACGGTGACATGGGGGCCGTGGTCGCCTCCCATGGCATCAATGGCAACGGTAATTTCCATAAACAAAACGCCGCATCCGATCGAGATGCGGCGTATCTGCTTTAGCTATGAAACTTACTCGCCCTTGGCAGGCAGCACCTGACGGCCACGATAGTAGCCGTTGGGGCTGACATGGTGACGCAGGTGAACCTCGCCGGTGGTCTTTTCGACAGCCAGCGGCGGATTGGTCAAAAAGTCATTCGCGCGATGCATGCCGCGTTTCGACGGCGACTTCTTGTTTTGTTGAACGGCCATTTCGTTACTCCTAAAAGTTTCAGTCTTTGTTTAATACGAGCCCTTGCAGCACCTTGAAAGGACTTTCTTTTTGTTCTTGCGCCACATGCAGCGCGGCATTGCAGTTCACATCCTCATGCGCGGGGGCAAGCGGCAAGCTCAGCAACACTTCGTCTTCAACCAGCTCGACCACATCCAGCGGCGCATTCGCAACGAGATATTCAACATCGTCGCGCTCATCTTCCGGCGGCGGCAGATGATTTTCATCCGCCACGAGAAAAAACACCGCATCGTGATCCAGTTCAAATTCCAGCGGCCCGAGGCAGCGCTGGCAGACCAGATCGAGCTTGCCGGAAAGATGCAGCGTCAATTGGGGGAACCCCTCCGCGCTGCGCCCGCCGGTCAAGCGGTAATGTACTTTTCCGTCAGGCGAAAAAAGCTGGTCGCGCAGTCTGGAAAAATCGAAGGGCGCGATTGTATCACGAATTTCGCCGGATTTCCGCGCAAAGTCGAGCACATCAATGGTGGTATGGTCAGTCATAGGTTGCGCATGGTATAGTTCGCGGGTTTTTGTGTCAAAAATCGGGTTCCCCCAGTGATCAGAAAAATCCTCGTAGCCAACCGTGGCGAAATTGCAGTCCGTATCGTCCGCGCCTGCTCGGAAATGGGCATAGAATCGGTAGCCATCTATACCGACGCGGACAGACACGCCCTGCACGTCAAGAAGGCAGACGAAGCATATAACATCGGCTCCGACCCGGTTGTAGGCTATTTGAACGCGCACAATATCGTGAATCTGGCCGTTGCCTCCGGTTGCGATGCGGTGCATCCGGGCTATGGTTTTCTGTCGGAAAACCCGGAACTCGCGGAAATCTGCGCGCGGCGCGGCATAAAGTTTATCGGCCCGGATGCCAAAGTCATCCGCCAGATGGGTGACAAGATACAGGCGCGCAATGCGATGATCGCCGCCGGCATCCCTTGCGTGCCGGGAAGTGACGGCAATCTTGAAAGTGTGGAACAAGCCGTCGCGCTCGCCAAAAAAATCGGCTATCCGGTCATGCTCAAGGCCACCAACGGCGGCGGCGGGCGCGGCATACGTCGTTGCAACAACGAAAAAGAACTGCTCGGCAACTACGAACGCGTGATTTCCGAAGCCAGCAAAGCCTTCGGCAAACCCGAGGTTTTTCTCGAAAAATGCGTGGTCAATCCGCGCCATATCGAGGTGCAAGTGATCGCGGACAGCCACGGCCACGCCATCCATTTGTTTGAACGCGACTGCTCGATTCAGCGTCGCAACCAGAAGCTCATCGAGATCGCCCCATCACCGCAATTAAGCCAGGCGCAACGCGATTACATCGGCAAGCTCGCGGTCAAGGCCGCCAAGGCCGTGCGTTACAAAAATGCCGGAACGATAGAATTCCTGCTCGATCAGGACAATAATTTCTACTTCATGGAGATGAACACGCGCCTGCAGGTAGAACACACGGTGACGGAAAGCATTACCGGCATCGACATCGTGCAGGAGCAAATCCGCATCGCCGACGGCCTGCCGCTCCAGTACAAGCAGCAGGATGTGGGGTTTCGCGGCTATGCGATGGAATTCCGCATCAATGTCGAAGACCCGAAAAACGGCTTTTTGCCGAGTTTCGGCAAGATCACCCGCTACTACGCTCCCGGCGGCCCTGGTGTGCGCGTGGATGCGGCCATGTACAGCGGCTATGTGATTCCGCCTTATTACGACTCCATGTGCGCCAAACTCACCGTCTGGGCGCTCACCTGGGAAGGCGTGGTAGAGCGCGGTCGGCGCGCGCTCAGTGACATGGTAGTGTATGGTGTGAAAACCACGATTCCGTATTATCAGGAAATCCTCAAGCACAAGGATTTCAAGGAGGCCAACTTCGACACCGGCTTTGTCGAGGCGCATCCCGAGCTCGTGAATTACGAAACCGAGCTGCCGCCCGAACTGTTCGCAGCGGCAATTTCAGCGGCCATCGCGGCGCATGAAGGCATTTAATCAATTTTAAAGTGATACATTAAGATTATGGCGCAAGTATATATTTCAGAACTAGTTTTACGTGACGGTCATCAGTCATTAATCGCTACGCGCATGCGCACGGACGACATGCTGCCGATTTGCGCCAAACTCGATTCCATCGGCTTCTGGTCGCTGGAAGCCTGGGGCGGCGCAACTTTCGACGCCTGCGTGCGCTATCTGAAAGAAGACCCGTGGGAGCGCCTCAAAAAGCTGCGCAAGGCGTTGCCTAACAGCCGCATCCAGATGCTGCTGCGTGGGCAGAATCTGCTCGGCTATCGCCATTATTCGGACGACGTGGTGCGTGCGTTCGTTGAAAAATCCGCCAACAACGGCGTGGATGTGTTCCGCATCTTTGACGCGATGAACGACCTGCGCAATGTGCGCGTTTCCGTCGAAGCCGTCAAAAAAGTCGGCAAGCACGCCGAAGGCTGCATCAGCTACACCACCAGCCCGGTGCACGACATCGCCTATTTCGTCAGCCTCGCGAAGGAACTGGAAGCGATGGGTTGCGACACGCTCGCGATCAAGGATATGGCCGGTCTGCTGCGCCCTTACGCCACCAGGGATCTGGTCAAGGCGCTCAAGGCCGCGATCAAGATTCCGATTCATCTGCACAGCCATGCCACCTCCGGCCTTGCTTCGATGTGTTTCCTCGAAGGCGTGGAAGCGGGCGCGACCATGCTGGATACCTGCCTCTCCGCATTCGGCGAAGGCGCAAGCCACACCTCGACCGAAAGCATCGTCGCCGCGCTGCAAGGCACGGAACACGACACCAATCTCGATCTGGCCGCGATTCAGGAAGTTAACGCCTATTTCCGCGATGTTCGCAGAAAATACTGGCAATTTGAGAGCGAATTTACCGGCGTGGATACCCGCGTACTGGTCAATCAGGTGCCGGGCGGCATGATTTCCAATCTTTCCAACCAGCTCAAGGAACAAGGCGCGCTGGACAAGATGGACGCGGTGCTCGCCGAAATTCCGCGTGTGCGCGAGGATTTGGGCTATCCGCCGCTGGTCACGCCGACCTCGCAAATCGTCGGTACGCAAGCCGTGCTCAACATCCTTACCGGCGCGCGCTACAAATCGGTCACCACCGAGGTTAAAAACTACCTGCTCGGCCACTACGGCAAGGCACCCGGCAAAATCAACGACGAAGTGAAAAATCTCGCCGTCGGCAATGCCGAAGTCATCACCTGCCGCCCGGCCGATCTGCTGGAAAACGAGATGGACAAACTCCGCATCCAGGTCGAAAACCTGGCCAAGAGCGACGAGGACGTGCTGACCTACGCGATGTTTCCCGATCTCGCGCAGACTTTTTTGCAGGAACGCAATGCAGGCACGCTCAAGCCGGAACAACTGCTGCCGAAAGAGGCCGCGCAAACTTCCGCCGCGCGCTACGCGCCCAATGAATTCAAGGTCACGCTACACGGCGAAACCTTCCACATCAAACTCACCGGCAGCGGCCATCCGGGCGAGGAACAGCGCCCGTTCTACGTTTCCGTGGATGGCGTTTCCGAGGAAGTCATCGTTGAAACCCTGAGCGAGATTGAGGTCTCGGACGGCAAAGGCAATGGCAATGGCGGTTCCAAGAAAAAAACCTCCAGCGCCGACGACACCAGCCGCCCGCGTCCCTCGCATGAAGGCTGCGTATCAACCGCGATGCCCGGAACCATTGTTGACGTCAAAGTCAAAACCGGCGACAAGGTCAATGCGGGCGACGGCGTGCTCGTGATCGAAGCCATGAAAATGGAAAACGAGATTCAGGCCGCCAAAGGCGGTATCGTCATCGCGGTGCATGTCAAAAAGGGTGACAGCGTCAGACCTGATGAAACCCTGGTTGAAATTCAATAATCAATGCCCCTTATCCCGGCCCTCTCCCGCAGGCGAAAGAGGGCTGGGATAAGCGTATCAAACTTATGGCCAACCTCATCCTCGCCTCCTCCTCCCCCTATCGCCGCGAGCTGCTGGAACGGCTCAAACTGCCGTTCAGCATCGTCGTTCCCGACGTGGACGAGTCTCCCTTGCCCGGCGAAGCGCCCGAAACCACCGCGCTGCGCCTCGCCCAAGCCAAGGCACGCAAGGTTGGACAGGATCATGCCAACGCGCTCATCATCGGCTGTGATCAGGTCGCGACGCTGGATGGGCAACAACTCGGCAAGCCGCTCACACACGAAAATGCCGCGCGCCAACTTGCGCTGATGCGTGACCGCACCGTGCTGTTTCACAGCGCTCTTTGTCTCTACAATGCCGCGACCGACCGCATGCAGGCTGAAGACGTTGTTTACGAAGTCAAATTTCGCCCGCTAACCGACGCGCAGATCGAAAATTATCTGCACCTTGAGCAACCCTACCACTGCGCCGGAAGCGCCAAATCCGAAGGGCTGGGCATCGCCCTCATGGAACACATGCGGGGCGATGACCCGAATGCGTTGATCGGCTTGCCGTTGATCACGCTGGTTTCCATGTTGCAAAACGAAGGCATTCCGGTCATATAATCCTGCTCAGGAGCCCTCGACCAGAAACGCCATGCCCACCTCCATCCTCATCATTGAAGACGAACCTGCCATAGCGGATACCCTGATCTACACGCTCAAAAGCGAAGGCTATCTGCCGCAGCATTGCACACTGGGGAGCCAGGGGCTGGAAGCATTGCGAAGCGGGCAATATGCGTTGGCGATTCTGGATATCGGGCTGCCGGACATGAGCGGCTTTGATGTTTGCCGCGAGGCGCGGACGTTTACCGATATTCCCATCATTTTCCTCACGGCGCGGGCGGGCGAGATCGACCATATCGTGGGTCTGGAATTGGGAGCGGATGATTATGTGACCAAACCGTTTTCGCCGCGTGAAGTGGTGGCGCGGGTGCGCACGCGGTTGCGGCGAACGGCTGCTGCTCCAACTTCGCCCACGGCAGCTTCCGCGCCTGCTTCTGAAACCCTGTTTGAAGTCGATGCCGAAAGCGGACGCATTCGGTTTCACGGCACCCTGCTCGACCTCACGCGCTACGAATATCTGTTGCTCAAAACCCTGCTCGAACGCCCCGGCCGCATCTACAGCCGCGACGAATTGATGGACCGCGTCTGGAGTGATGCGCTGGATACTTCTGATCGAACAGTTGATACACATATCAAGACTTTACGATACAAACTTAAAGTAATAAATGAAGATAAGGATCGCATTATTACCCATCGCGGCATGGGTTACAGCATAGACACAGGCAAGCCGTCATGAGCATCAGCCTGCGTTTGCTGCTGGGATATTTTCTGATCGTCGGCCTGGCCGCGTGGTTTGTGCTGAACAGCTTTGTGCAGGAGGTCAAACCCGGCGTGCGGCAGACCATGGAGGAAACGCTGGTCGATACCGCCAACCTGCTCGCGGAATTGGCCGCCGAGGACATGGAATCCGGCAAACTGGATACCACCCGTTTCGCGGCGGCTTTTCAGCGTTACCAGGCGCGCAACCCGCACGCCAATATCTGGAGCTTCAAGAAAAACGCGGTTGACCTGCGCGTTTACATCACCGATGCGCGCGGCATCGTGCTCTACGATTCGCAGGGCGCTGCCGTCGGCGAGGATTATTCGCGCTGGAACGATGTTTATCTCACGCTGCAAAACCGCTACGGAGTTCGCAGCACACGCGCCGTGGCGGGCAATGACACCACCACGATAATGCACGTCGCCGCGCCCATCATCCAGGGTAACAAACTGGTCGGCGTGCTGACCGTCGCCAAACCCACCATCAGCGTGCAGCCTTATATCGACCGTAGCCGCCAAAACATCGAGCGCGCCGGTTGGTGGCTCATGGGCGGGTCATTGCTGATCGGGCTTTTGTTCACCTGGTGGCTCACGCGCTCGATCGGCCTGCTGCGCCGCTACGCGCGTGAGGTCAGCGCGGGGCGCAAGGCGCAATTGCCCAGGCTAGGCGGCGGTGAGCTCGCGGAACTGGGTCGTGCGCTCACCGAAATGCGCGAAAAACTGGACGGGCGCGAATACGTCGAAAACTATGTCCATCAGCTCGCGCACGAGATGAAAAGCCCGCTCACGGCGCTTATCGGCTCGGCCGAACTTCTGGACGAAAACCTGCCAGCGCAGGACAGGACAATCTTCACCGCCAACATCCGCGAACAAAGCCGCCGCCTCAAGGACATGCTGGACAAGATACTCGCGCTCGCGCGGCTGGAACACCGCGACGCGCTGGAAGCCCCCGAACACATGGATTTGCGCGCGCTCGCAGACACCGTGATCGCCGATCAGGCCGCTATCCTGCAACAACGCCATCTGCATTGCGAAAATGCAATTCCGCCCGGCACCCAAGCCTACGGTGAAATTTTCCTGATCCGTCAGGCGCTCTCCAACCTGCTTGATAATGCCGCTGCGTTTTCTCCGGCAAATGGCCGCATCATGCTGCACTATGAGGAGCAGCCGAGCCATCATGTGCTCATCGTCAGCGATCAGGGCAGCGGTATTCCCGATTACGCGCTCACCCGCATTTTCGAACGTTTCTACTCCCTGCCCCGCCCGGATACGCAACAAAAAAGCACGGGGCTGGGATTGTCTTTCGTGCGTGAAGTTGCCGCGCTGCACGGCGGCGAAATCACGCTGCAAAACCGGCCTGAAGGTGGAGTTGAGGCGCGCTTGACGATACGGCGCCAGAAACCGTAACGCTTCAATTCCCCTTCCGTGAAGGGGTGGACGCGCAGCGGACGGGGTAGTTCAAGATAAAAACCACCCCGCAGGGGTACGATGGGTTGAAAACACTGAACTATGGTGCGCCGCTTCACCGAAGGGGAATAACAGCGCGGTGGTTTTCAATTCCACACATTCCCCGCACATGCGCTCCATTCTCTCCCCATAATCCATACGCATCATGGCCTCTCCACAACTTGGAGAACTCGCCATGTTACTGTCGCGCCCAATTGATAGCACCACCCCCAGCCGCGCATACGCCGTCCTGCATGAGATCGCGCGGTTTGGCGTCAAGCAAGCCCAGGCTTGTCTGTTTGGCATTGTCATGCTGACCCTGATGCTGGTCACGCGCCATGTTTATCCCGACTGGATGCCGATCCATCGTTATGATTTTCTGTTTCTCGCAGCGCTGGCGGCGCAGGCAATTTTACTGGCGCGCAGGATGGAAACGCTCGAAGAAGCCAAGATCATCGCGCTCTACCATGTCATCGGCACCGTGATGGAACTGTTCAAAACCAGCGTGGGCGCGTGGATCTACCCCGAGCCCGGCTTGTTTCATATCGGCAGCGTGCCGCTTTTCAGCGGCTTTATGTACTCATGCGTCGGCAGTTATCTTTGCCGCGCTTGGCGATTGTTTGATCTCAAATTTACCGGCCATCCTTCGCAAACCTCGCTTGCGATATTGAGCGTGCTGATCTACTGCAATTTTTTCGCTCATCACTATCTGCCGGATATCCGCATCGCCCTGTTTGCGCTGACTGCCGTACTGTTTCTGCGCACTCGCATCCATTTCCGGGTATGGCAGGCTGTACGCTCCGTGCCGCTGCTGCCGGGCTTTGTGCTGATCGCGCTGTTCATCTGGATTGCGGAGAACATCGGCACCTATTCCCGCGTATGGCTTTACCCGAGCCAGATGGACGGCTGGGAGCCGGTCAGCATCGCCAAAATGGGATCCTGGTTTCTGCTCATGATAGTCAGCTACACGCTGGTTGCGATGGTTAATAAACCGAAAGCCTGAATGCGCCACACATTCAGCACACAAACGCCCCATCGTCTCCCCATAATAGACCTGCATCATGGCCTCACCTCAATCCAAGGAGTTTGCCATGTTCCTGCCGTTTTATATGGCGCCCGGTCTCGCCATCAAGGGGCTGATACCTCGCTATTTCAGTTTCTCCGCATTCGTGCTCGCCTGCACCGCGATGGAAATCGAACCGCTGTATCGCCTGTGGACCTATCAAGCGCCGATACACGGCGTTTCGCACACGCTGACCGGAGCGCTGCTGATTGCAATTTTGACGGCGCTGTTCGGGCGCGCTGTGCTTGCCGCCTTCTGGTGGCTGTACGAAAAATCCGGCGCGATGCTGGAGCCTCATTCCGTCACCTGGACACAAGTCTGGTCGGGCGCGTTGCTGGGCGCGGGATCGCGCTTGCTGCTGGATGCGGTGATGTATCCCGACGTGCATCCGTTCGCGCCGTTCACAGACGCGAATCCCCTGCTCATGCCCACTCTGGATTTGTCCATCCTGCTCGCTTGCGTGCTGGCGGGCATGGCCGGAATGGCGCTCATGCTGGCGCGCGCCGCGTGGCAGCAATACCACGCGGCATAACATAACCCAATATGGAGGAAAAATCATGAATCGCTTTCCCTTGTTTTTCAAAACGCTCGCAATCGGCCTGCTCACGCTGCTGCTGCTGATTCCCTTGAGCATGATCGAATATCAAATTTCCGAACGCCAGTCGTTGCAGTACATCGTGCAGGAAAATATCGCGCAAAGCTCGGCGCGGGATCAGACCTTGAGCGGGCCGTATCTGGTGCTGCGCTATCAGGTGCGCGAAACGAAGATGGAGAAGGATAAAGACGGAAAGCAAATTTTTACCGTCGTAACGAGTGAACCCAAAATCAAGATCATTGAGCCGCGCACGCTCAAAATCGACGGCAACGCGGATGTGGAGTCGCTCAAACGCGGCATTTACAAGGCGCAGATTTTCAATCTTCATGCGACCGTGAGCGGCAGCTTTGTCGTCCCCGGCCTTGAGCATCCGGAAAACATCATTCCGCTCGACGCGCATTTCGTCATGGGTATCAGCGACCCGCGCGGAATATACAAAACGCCGTTGCTGACGCTGAATGGCAAAAATTACGAATTCGATGCAGGCATCGCGCCACTTTCGGGCAGCGGCATCAAGGTACTGCTGCCCGCGTTCAATCCCGCGCAGCAGCACAGCTTTGATTTCAACTTCCCACTGGATCTGCAAGGCACGACCGCACTTTCGATCCGTCCCGTGGGCGCGCTGACCGAAGCCAAACTCACTTCCACCTGGCCGCATCCGTCGTTTGTCGGCAGCTATCTGCCGCGCGAACGCAGCGTTTCCAAGCAGGGATTCAGCGCGCAATGGCAAGTCAGCGGCCTCGCGAAAAGCGTCTCGGCACAGGCCGACAGTGCCCATGCCGACGAGTCTGAAGTTTTTTCGGTCAGATTCATTGATCCGGTCAACATCTATCTCATGTCCGAACGCGCGGTGAAATACGGCCTCATGTTCATAGTGCTCGTGTTTACCGCCTTCTTTCTGTTTGAAGTGTTGCGCGGCCTGCGTGTTCACCCCCTGCAATACACGCTGGTTGGTCTCAGCATGGCGATGTTCTTCCTGCTGATTATCAGCCTGTCGGAGCACATTCCCTTCCTCACCGCCTATGCCATCTCCAGCAGCGCCTGCGTGTTGCTAATTGGTTTCTATCTCGTTGGCGTGCTGCGCAGTTGGCGACCGGCGCTGCTGTTTTCCGGCGGCATCGCATTGCTGTACGGCGTGCTCTACGGCGTATTGCAATCTGAAGACAATGCGCTGCTGATGGGCACGCTCATCCTGTTCGCCGCGCTCTCCGTTGTGATGATGCTCACGCGCCACATGGATTGGTACAAGCTGCGCGGCGCGGCAAGCGAGAACCCCGCCTAGACTTTGCGCCTCAGCCCTCTCTCGCTTATGGGAGAGGGCTGATCTCTGCTGCAAATACCCGGCATCCTGTTTTATTTCATTCATGCTTGACAGGAAAAAACGACATATTTACGATCGTCGATATGATAGCCGGCCAACAACCATCCGCATGACTGCACTTCAACTGCATCTTCTTTTTGAAGTTCTCGCCTACGCTGCGGGCTTTCGCTTTTTTCTCTATCTGCGCAAGCGCGGCGCGGGGGCTGGCGCGCTGGAAAATCGTGAAAATGCGCTGGTGATCGGCGTGGGCGCGATTGTCGGCGCGGCGCTCGGAGCCAAAATCGCATGGATGTTATATGACCCGGCTTTTGCCTTCACCAATTTTCCGGACTGGCGGCATTTGCTCGGCGGCAAATCCATCATAGGCGCGCTGGTGGGCGGATTGGCGGGCGTGGAAACGGCCAAACGCGCGCTGGGCGTGCGTGCCTCCTCGGGCGATGCGTTCGCGCTGCCGCTCATGTTGGGCATAGGCATAGGCCGCATCGGTTGTTTTCTCGCCGGACTGGATGACGGCACTTACGGCAATCCGACCCAACTGCCGTGGGGCGTGGATTTCGGCGATGGCATTCCGCGCCATCCGACACAGATTTACGAAGAAATTTTTCTCGTGCTGTGGGCGATACTGCTCATCAAGCGCGGCAATCATCTGACGCAACCGGGTGATCGTTTTCGCGTCTTTTTGATCGGCTACCTGACCTACCGTTTGCTGATCGAATGGATACGCCCCATGCCGATGGCGTATCTCGGTCTTTTCTCCGGCCTGCAACTGCTGTGCCTTGCCGGATTGCTATACTACCGGCGAGACATTCCGCGATTGATCAGGGCGTATTTATGCTAATTTCACAACTGCGTTGCTTCAGGCTCGCTAAGGAACTGCTGTGGCAAAAGTAAGACCCTGGCTCTATTACGACAGCGCCACCTCGATCTGCGGCACTTGCCTGCGCCGCGTGCAGGCGCACATCATCATCAAGGATGGCGCGGTCTATATGGATAAATGGTGCCCGCAACACGGCACCGAGCGCGTATTGATCGCCGACGATGCCGATTATTACCGGCGTTGCCGCGAAGTATTCATCAAGCCGCCCGAAATGCCGCAACTGTTCAACACCGAGCGGCGCTGGGGCTGCCCTTATGACTGCGGCTTGTGCCCCGACCACATGCAGCACAGTTGCCTCACGCTGGTCGAAATCACCGATCACTGCAATCTGCGCTGTCCGATTTGCTACGCCGACTCCGGCCCGCATCGCCAAACCTCGCGCGATCTCGCGACGATAGAGCGCATGCTGGATGCCATAGTCGCCAACGAAGGCGAGCCGGATGTGGTGCAAATTTCCGGCGGCGAACCGACACTGCATCCGCAGTTCTTCGACATCCTCGATGCCGCCAAGCGTCGCCCCATCAAGCATCTCATGGTCAACACCAACGGGCTGCGCATTGCACAGGAACCGGAATTTGCCGAACGGCTCGCAAGCTATATGCCGGGTTTTGAGATTTATCTGCAGTTCGATTCGCTGCGCGATGAAGTCAATCTCGAACTGCGCGGCGCGAAGCTGGCCGACACCCGCAAACGCGCGCTGGAAACGCTTAATCGGCTCGGCCTTTCCACCACGCTCGTCGCCACCGTTAAAAAGGGACTCAATGACAACGAGCTTGGCGATATCATCAACTACGCGCTGCAACAACCCTGCGTGCGCGGCGTGACTTTCCAGCCGATTCAACGCGCGGGACGCACCGAAAATTACGATCCCGCGCGTGACCGACTGACATTGACCGAAGTGCGCCGCCGCATTCTTGAGCAAAGCGCGCTGTTCCGCGACGAAGACCTCATTCCCGTGCCCTGCCACCCCGACAGTCTCGCGATGGCTTACGCGCTCAAAATCGGCGGCCAGCTCACGCCTTTGACGGGTCTCGTGCCGCCGCAAGTGCTCATCGAAGGCGGGCGCAACAGCATCGTGCTGGAAAAAGACGAAGGTCTGCGCGACGCGGTATTCAAACTCTTCGCCACCAACCATTCGCCGCAATCGCAAGCCTGCTCGTTATCCGATCTGCTCTGCTGCCTGCCGCAAGTACAAGCGCCGTCCGAGCTGGATTACCGCAATGTCTTTCGCGTGCTGATCATGGCATTTATTGATGCCGAGAGCTTCGACGTGCGCTCGGTACGCAAAAGCTGCGTCCACATCGCGCAACCCGATGGACGCATCGTGCCGTTCGATAATTACAATCTGTTTTATCGTGATGACAGGGCGCAAAAACTGGAACAACTACGTCATTTGGCGGAGATGGAGTATGCTCCGCTGGAAAAGGAGAACAGCTAATGGAACAAAATCAGATACCCGAACAATCTTCGGAAACCCAACAACCCCAAGATGTTCAACAACCTCAGGAAGATCAACCCAATCGCGGCTCCATCTGGCTGGGCTTCGGCCTGTTCTGGGCGATTTCCATTGCCGGCGGTCTGGTGCTGGGTGTAATCGAATTTGGTTTGTCTCTTTTGCTTCTTCCCTTGCCGATGGACTATTCCATCTATTACTGGCTGGAAATCGGTCTGGCTGGCATCGGGCTGCTTTTGCCGCTGGCATTCTGCATCTGGTTCGCATATCAAGGAAAAACACGCACGGCGCTTGGCATCGCGCTGGGCTATGCCTTGATCATCGCGTTGGTATTGTTGTTTCTTTCCATCTGCGCTCTCATCTTCGCCGGTGCGTCATTCCATTAAACAAGAGGATTACGGTATATCAACAAAGCTCGCCATCGAAACTTTTTATCATGGTTAACCCGTTTTGCCGGGGACTGGCGTTTAAGCAAGAGTAAGCCCTTTGTTTGCAAATCGGCATGGCCGAAACCATGCCACATACAATTATCAATGAAAGGAAAATCATGAAAAAGTATCAGATCGCTGCCCTGGCTGCCGTGGGTTTCACGTTATCCAACCCGGTGCTGGCGGAGGAAATCCGCAGCACGCTGGATGACCAGAAGAGCGTCGCGGTAACCATCTACAATGAAAATCTCGCGCTCATCAAGGATCAGCGCACGATCACGCTGGGCAGCGGACAAAGCGCACTAGCCTTCCGCGATGTGAGCGCGCAGATGCGCCCGGAAACCGCGCTGCTGCGTAGTTTGAACCAACCCGGCAAGCTCGCGGTGATCGAACAGAATTTCAACTTCGACCTGCTCACGCCACAAAAACTGCTGGAAAAATTCGTCGGCAAAACCGTGGGCATCGTGAAAACGCACCCGACCACGGGCGCGGAAACCATTGAGCAGGCGCAGGTGTTATCGGCGAACAACGGCGTAGTGCTCAAGATGGGTGATCGCATTGAAACCGGCGTTCCCGGCCGCATCATTTATAACGATGTGCCCGCCAATCTGCGTGATCGCCCCACGCTCACGATGGCGCTCAACAATGGCGGCGCGGCGCAGCAGGATGTGGAATTGAGCTATCTTTCCGGCGGCCTCGGCTGGAAGGCCGACTATGTGGCCGAACTCAATGCCAATGACGACAAGCTCGATCTTTCCGGCTGGGTCACGCTCACCAACACCAGCGGCACGACCTATCGCAACGCCAAGCTGCAACTCGTGGCCGGTGACGTAAATCGCGTGCAGGACGAGATAAATTACCGCATGCAAGGTGCGGCAATGGAAAGGGCGGCGCCTGCGGCTCCCGCCGACAAAATGGCCGAAGAATCGCTGCTTGAATACCATCTCTACACGCTGGACAGACCCACCACCATTGCCGAAAACCAGACCAAGCAGGTCGCGCTGCTTTCGGCGAGCCAGGTGCCGGTACGCAAGGAACTGCTGCTGCAAGGTTCGAATTATTACTACAGTTCGAGCTACGGTGATCTCGGGCAGAAGATGAAAGTCGCCGTCTATGTTGAATTCGACAACAAGGAAAGCGCGCATCTCGGCATGCCGCTGCCCAAAGGCATCATCCGCGTTTACAAAAAGGACGGCGCAGGCAACGCGCAATTTGTCGGTGAAGATAGCATCGACCACACACCCAAGAACGAAAAAGTTCGCCTGAAATTGGGCGAATCCTTCGACGTAACCGCGGACAAGAAACAGACCGACTTCAAGAAGCTGCCCAACCCGGCCAAAGGCACCGCCATGTTCGAGAGCGCCTACGAAATCACGCTCAAGAACGCGCGCAAGGAAGCCGTTACCGTCGTGGTGCAGGAACCCATTCCCGCCGACTGGAAGGTGCTCAACGCCAGCCACCCGCACGAAAAAGCAGCGAGCAACACGGCGGTCTGGAAGATCAATGTGCCCGCCGAAGGCAAAACCACGCTGACCTATCGCGTGCAGGTGAAATATTGAGTTCAGGCACGCTCTATCTCCTCCCCGTCACGCTCGGCGACGATGTCATCAGCAAGGCATTGCCGCCGGACGTGGCGGAGATCGCGCGGCGGCTGGAAATTTTCGTCGTCGAAAATGAAAAAACCGCGCGGCGTTTTCTGGGCGCGGTCAAACCGCAAAAACCCGTGCGCGAATTAACCTTGCTCACGCTAGACGAACACACAACGGAAAAAGAATTGCCCGATCTGCTCGCGCCGCTGCTGCAAGGTCACGATGTCGGCCTTGTGTCCGAAGCGGGCTGCCCCGGTATCGCCGACCCCGGCGCGCAACTCGTCGCGCTCGCGCATCGCAGGGGTATCCGCGTCGCCCCGCTGGTCGGCCCCTCCTCCATTCTGCTGGCACTCATGGCCTCCGGGCTGGAAGGCCAACGCTTCAGTTTTCTCGGCTATCTTCCCGCCGAAAAAGCGGCGCGCGTGCAGAAGCTGCGCGACATTGAACAGGATTCGCGCAAGCGCCGCGAAACACAGATTTTCATCGAAACGCCGTATCGAAATCAGCATCTGCTGGAAGACATACTCGCGACCTGCCACGCGGAAACCCGGCTGTGCGTTGCGTGCAATGTCAGTTTGAATGACGAATTCATATTGACGCAACGAATCGCGGAATGGAAACAAACACCGCTGCCTGACCTGCACAAAAAGCCTGCGGTATTTTTGCTGCTGGCTTGACGGTTAGCGACAAAACGTTGCCGGGTTTCGCTACGCTCAACCCAGCCTACGGCGCTAACCCCATCCCCATCCCCGCCTTCCCCTTGAAGGGGAAGGAGTTACAAGCCCTCCCTTTCAAGGGGAGGGTTGGGGTGGGGATGGGGTTAACCAATTCATCACCTTCAACCCAATCCCGCCCGCGCCACTTGCATCAGCTACTGCTTGTGATTACCATCGTCGGCATGAGCATTCATTCAAACACTTTGCAGGTATATGCCGCTGCCCGCAGCCTCCGGTCGCCGCGTAGCGAAAATGTTCCTGCTTTGTTCAAGCCCGGTCACGCTTAGGCGAATCGGGCTTTTTTCATGCGGGTGGTTCATTTTCAAGGGAGAACGGAGATGAAAAAGATTTGGCTTGTTGCGCTGGCCTTGTGCGCCAGCTTGATGTCGCAGGGGGCGTTTGCCGCGGAGGCTTTTGCTTTTTGCACGGCTGGAACCAGTAACAGCAGTGAAAAAGGGTGGACGCCTATTTTCAAAGTCACCGCGCCCACCGACGTAACTCCCGCCGTTTTTGATATGTACAACGTGGGTATGGGACAGTATCTTCAGGCAGAGAGGAGACTTAAACAGCAATTTGAGGCGTTCAAACCGGCCCATCTCCCTTATACGCACTGCTTTATTTACACGAGCAGAGAAAATGCCGAGCAGGCTGCCCAATTTCAGCGAGGTGATCAGGCACAGTACGGCTCTATTAGCGCAATCAACTGGACTGCTGCGGCAACCAACGCTTCAGGGGCCGTTCCGCCGCCAAAGAAGTGGCGCTATAGAAGCCCAGTCCAGTGCCTTAAAAAAGTTGGCACCGGCAGCGTAAATGAAATTATCTATCAGAACACATGCAAGGACGTGGTGTACGTAGCCTGGTGCTATAGCAAAACCGTGGGCGATCAGCAGCCGTGTAGGCCGAACGGAGAGGATGAGGGAATCCTGAAGAAGGGGCACCTCAACTATCTACCTCAAATCCATCATGATGCACTGGGCGGGGGGCCCGTCGCGCCCGGAGAAATAATCTCTATAGGCGGCGATGGCGAGAAGAGAAAAGGATGGGAGACTGTCTTCGTTACCTGCCCGTACCCGTATATATTTCCCGTCATGTATGAACTCAATGCGCGCGCGAGAACCGGAAAAAGCTATTGCTCGGCCCCGCCCGAGGATCCGCCCCATCCCTTGCGTGATCGTTGAACAGCGAGCAGCGAGTAGGCTGGGTTGAGCGTAGCGAAACCCAGCTTTGAACATTAAATGCCGGGTTTCGCCGCGCTCAACCCGGCCTGCGTCTCAAAAGGAAACCACATGAATTTCGGAATCAAGGGAAAACGCGCGCTGGTTACGGGTTCCACCGCAGGCATAGGCTATGCCATCGCCAAGGCATTGGCTGCGGAGGGCGCGTGCGTCACGATCAACGGGCGCACCGAAGCGCGTGTCGCCCAAGCCATCGCCGACTTGAAACAGGAAATTCCCGATGCCTCTGTTGCAGGCATCAGCCTTGATCTCGGCACTGCGAGTGGTTGCCAAACGCTCATCAAGCAACTTCCCGAAGTCGATATCCTCGTCAACAATCTTGGCATTTTCGAGCCCAAGCCGTTTGAGCAGATTCCCGATGAAGACTGGCTGCGCTTTTTTGAAGTCAACGTATTGAGCGGCGTGCGCCTCGCGCGGCATTACATGGGCGGCATGCGCGCGCGCAACTGGGGAAGAATACTTTTCATATCCAGCGAATCCGCGCTGCAAATTCCCGCCGAGATGATTCACTACGGCATGACCAAAACCGCGCAACTCGCCGTGGCGCGTGGCCTTGCGGAAACACTGGCCGGAACCGGCGTCACCGTCAACAGCGTGCTGCCCGGCCCCACGGCTTCGGAAGGCGTGGAAAATTTTGTCGCGCAACTTGCAACAAGTCAGGGCGTGGATACCGCCACCGTGGAACGCGAATTTTTCTCCACCGCCCGTCCCTCCTCCTTGCTCAAACGCTTCGCCACCACCGATGAAGTGGCGGCAATGGCGGCTTACCTGTGCAGCAAGCAAGCCTCCGCGACAACAGGCGCGGCAGTGCGCGTGGACGGCGGCGTGGTGAGAGCGATTGCGTGATGGAGCAAGCAGGCTGGCTTTGAACAGCAAATGCCGGGTTTCGCCTATGCTGAACCCATCCCCACCTAAATCCTCCCCTTGAAGGGGAGGACTTTGCGCTCCTTCCCCTTCAAGGGGAAGGTAGGGATGGGGATGGGGTTACGAAAAACAGCCCAAGCGACCAAACCTCACTTCCCGCGCATGAACATTTTATCGAGATCGCTCATGCTGACCTGAAACCAGGTCGGGCGGCCGTGATTGCATTGGTCGGAGCGTTCGGTGGCTTCCATGTCGCGCAAGAGCGCGTTCATTTCGGGAATGGTCAAACTGCGGTTGGCTCGCACGGCGGAATGGCAGGCCATGGTGGCGAGCATTTCATTGCGGCGCTCGGTCAACACGCGGCTGCCGCCGTATTCACGAATGTCGGCGATGACGGCGCGCGCAAGCTCGACCGCGTTGGCTTCCGCGAGCATCGCGGGAATCGCGCGCACGGCGAGCGTGTCGGGTGACAATGC
>JAITML010000012.1 GCA_031277395.1 Methylobacillus sp.
TTGAAGAGCACATCCTCGCGGTCTTTGGCGCGGCTCCAGACTTCGCGCACATCGGCTTGAATACCGACAACGTCAGTGAAGTGGTACTGGAAACCGGCGCCCACATTGGCCATCCAGGAAGTCTTGGTGCCACCGATGTCATTGTACGAGGCGGAGCTGTAGTCAATATTGTTGCGCGCTACGCCCAGACCGGCGAGCAGGAAGGGGCGGAATTTGCTGCGGCTGAACATGTACAGCGCGTCAACACCAAACACGGTTTGCTTGTAGTCGCCGTGGAGCTTCTCTTTCACGTTGGGACCAGGAATGGAACCGTCCGCGTCCGGATTGGTGTAGGTAATACCAAGCTGCACATCCCAGTGCTCGCTCAGTTCCTTACCAACGCGGAAGCCGTAAGCCGCCGAATTATCCTCGGCCTCCAGATCATTGTCCGGGAATGCGACGCCAATGCTGGGCATCAGGTACCAGGTACCGGTATAGCCGCTAACTTCATCTGCCGAGGCGGGAGCCGCGGAAAGAGCGAAGGCGCTGGCGAGTGCAAGAGTAATAAGTTTTGTGTTCATGGAGGCTTTCCTTACTTTTTGACAAAATGAAGTTGAGAGACATAATACCGACCTGCCCGTCTTTAATACAAGACAACATTTGCGTACCCGGCCAACTTTTCGAGCATTGTGTTGCATAAATACAACGCCCGAATGCGGCCTGAAACAACAATAAAAGGCATATTACCGGCTTGAAGCCGCGCGCGCAATATTCTGCCTTTTTCAAGCGATTGCAACCCTCGAAGCTCCGGCGCGAAAACTCAATGCGTTCGCGCAATGCAGCAAGCGCGCGCGCTCCAGCCGCGCGGTGCGGCGCGCGCCCGCGCACAATGCGCCGCGAAAGCCCAAATAATCGGCGCGCAGCGGCAAAAGCGCATCCAGATCCGCCATGGACAGCGAGCCCGCCAATCCGGTCAGCAAGCCTTGCGCGCGGGATTTTGCAACGAACGCGCCCAGCGTGGCGTCACTCAGATAATGCCGCAGACCCTGACCATTTTTCGCGGCGGTATCCAGCATCACGCCGTAAAAACCCGCGCGAGCAAGGTGCGCGACCAGATTCAAGTCGGGATCATCATCGGCAAACAAAACCGCGACCAGACGTATTCCGTCTGCGGTCAGGGATTGCAAAGCCGCGATGCACGCCTCGTGTTCCGCATGGCCGAAAAAGCCGATCTTGACGAAATCCACGCCGGTTTGCGCCGTCGCGCGCGCGGCGGCGACTAGCTGTTCGGGCGCCATGGGCAGGTCGCCTATGGTGGCGCTGACCGGCTTGCGACCGGCCACTTTGCCCGCTATTTCACGCAAGGTCGCAGGCGGCAGCGCGCCCAGCGCGCCGGCGGCGGGATTTTTGAGATCTATGATGTCAGCGCCACACTCAAGCGCGATGAGCGCCTCTTCAATATCGGTCACGCTGACGAGCAGACGGTTCATGCCAGATTGTCTCCGCGCAGTTCGGCATTGTGATTTTCAATGCGCTCCATGAGCCACGTCCATGCCTGCCACTCGCGCTCGCCTGCCGTTTTTTCCACAGCGATTTTCAGATATTCCGTTTCCGCCGCGATTTTTTCTGGCGGCAGCATGTGCAAACGGCTCACAAGCACTGCCGCTTCAAGTACCGCTGCCTGAGCGCGGTTGAAGCCGCGAAAAGGACGGTGCGTAACTTCGTGCGCCACACGAAAGGTCAGTTCCGGCCGCGTGTCATCGTCCCTGATCGCGATCAATTCCAGCTCGCAATGCGCGAGCGCGGCGGCGAGCACATGGCCTGTGATTCGCGTTGCCGGAAAAACCGGCCAGTCGCATCGTCCGGTCAGCGCACCCGCGAATATCCGCACGTCATCGGTGAAATTGATAACCGCGCAACGGGCGCGCAACATATTGTCCAAACTGGCTGACGGGCGAAACGGCGCGACGATGATGTGGCCGTCGCGCTCACGCACGCCGAAAGGCGCGATATGCGCCGTGCTGTCGGGATTGAGCGTGGTGATGACGGTTTCATGTATCATTTCCCGCGTCATGGCTCACCCTTTTTCGCGCGTTTTTCCTTGAGCGATGCGTCCCTGTGTTCCACACGCGGCCGCTCATCCTTGCGCGTCACATTGCATCCCCAGCGCAAACCTTCGTCCTGCCTGTAGCGTTTTTTCAGTTGCCAGGCAATTTGCGCGCGCGCGAGTTCCACGCCGAGATAAAACGCATGCGAAGCATCGTCGTGCACATTGAGATGCGGATAAAGCCGGAACGGATCAATGTCGCGGAACAGGCCGTCGCGATTGTAAATGCTGATACCTTCTTCGCTGGTCTGGATGCGGAAGCTCGGATCCTTGACCAGCGCGGCGATCTCGGCGATCTCCTCTTCCGTATAGGCGAATGGACGCCGGTCATGCAAGCCGAGCAAGCCGTCGGAATAGTCGCGCGGCAACCGTTTATCCTCGTGCGCCGCATGCATCACGCGCCGCGCCACGTCAGCTTCGGCAATCGCGCTCGCGGCGTGCGGGCTGACCGAGGTCGCAAGCACGGCATTGATGTTGAGCTCCGCGATCATGCCGAACAGCAGCGCGTTGATGCCGGTGGTATCCGCATCCACAAGCTCGGTGAGATTGCCTGTGCCCATCATGATCGCAATTTCAGGATAACGTTTGCGCAGACGTTGATAGCGGACGATGGATTCGGTGAAACCAAATGGAATCGGATCGAGTATCGCATCGGCGATGAAAGGTTTTCCCTTGGCGAGCATCGCATCTATCGCGCGATACAACGACGGCAGACTGCCGGATCTCGCGGGAATCAAAATCGGCGTCGCGGCAACTTCATCCGCGATCCACAAGGTTTTTTCGGTCAGGCTCAGGAGATAATCCGCGCCCACCCTGCCCGCGCGCAGCAAGTCATCCGGGATGATGGAATCAACGCTAACCTGATAACCTTCGGCCTTGAGCGCGCGCACTGCGTCTTCAAGATGCGGAAACGGCGTATTCGGCAAACAACCGAGATCAATTACATTCGCGCCCTGCGCGCGGTACGCACCGGCTTTGGCCAAAATGCCTTCCACCGTCAACTGGGGCGCATCAACGATTTCGGCAAAAATAACGGTTGTGTAGCGCGACAGATCGGGCGGCTTTCCGCCGCGCCCGAAAAACTTCGGAATATCCTTGAGATCATCCGGCCCGCGCTCGACCGGCACGCCGTATTTTTTCGCAAGCGGCTCAAGGTCGCCGCGACACAAACCAGGGACGAAAATTTTGTCCGCATCACGCGCGCTGTCGAGGCGACGATTGATAAACTCCGGCGTCATCAACGCCGCCACGGAAATGCCGAGTTGCGCGACCTGATAATCGAAAAGCGGCGGCTGCATTTCGGCCAGCACTTTGCGCAAGCTGTTTTCGGCGAGCTTGCCGGTCAGGAAGAGGACGTTTTCAGCCATTCCATGCGCTTCCGGATGGTGGCGTCAAGCTCTGCCATATCGGCGACCACGATGGTTTCCTCGAACGTCTTGAGCTTTTCCATGTTTTCCAGATCAATGCGGCGTGGCCAAACCTTGACCATATGCTCGCGCGGCGCTTCGGATTCCAGTTCGGGCGCGGTATCGCAGGCGAACACAATGCTGGGCACACGACATTTTCCGGCTTGCGCGTAGATGTTGGTCACAAGATTGTCGGAAATGCCGCACACCATTTTAGCCACGGTGTTGGAACTGGTCGGCGCGATGACTACCGTATGATAAACGCCGTGATAAAACAGTTCGACCGGCACGGAGCTCGCGGTCTTGTCCTGAAAAACGCGCCCCACATCATGCTGGTAGCCGTACTGTTGCAGAATTTCCGCCGCCGCGCGACTGAGAAAGAGATCAACATCTTCAAGGCCAGCAATAATCGCGAGACATTCCTTGAGGTAATGACCGGAACCGGTCAGCGCCCACGCCAACCGTTTTTTTTCCTCCTTGAGCGCCACCTTCAAACTCCGAAGGGATGACGCAGCACGATGGTTTCGTCGCGGTCGGGGCCGGTCGAAATAATGTCGATCGGCACACCGCACACTTCTTCCATGCGCTTCAGATAACGCTTGGCCGCCGTGGGCAGGTCTTCGTAACGCTTGATGCCGACGGTGTTTTCGCTCCAGCCCGGCAACTCCTCGTAGATCGGCTCGCAGCGATCCAGCGCCTCTGCACCGACCGGAAAAATGTCGTGCTCGACATTGCCGATACGATAACCCACGCCGATACGCACCGTTTCCATGCCATCCATGACGTCGAGTTTGGTAATGCACAAACCCGATACGCCGTTGATCTGGATGGAACGTTTGAGCGCCGCCGCATCAAACCAGCCGGTACGGCGCGCACGTCCCGTAGTGGCGCCAAACTCATGTCCGCGTTTCGCCAAACCTTCGCCGATGGGGTCGAGCTTGCCCACGGCGTCATACAACTCGGTCGGGAATGGCCCCGAACCCACGCGCGTGGTGTAAGCCTTGGTGATGCCGAGCACATAGCTCAACATCTGCGGCGCAACGCCGCTGCCCGTAGCCGCACCGCCTGCGATGGTGTTGGAAGAAGTCACAAACGGATAAGTGCCGTGATCCACATCCAGCAACGCGCCCTGCGCACCTTCAAACAACAGGCGCTGGCCTTGCCGGTTGGCGAGATAAAGCATGTTGGAAACATCGGCGACCATGGGCTTGATTTGCTCTGCGAGCGCGAGCGTATCATCCAGCGTGCGCTGGAAATCGACCATCTCAACCCGGAAATAATTTTTCAGAACGAAATTGTAATAATCCAGAACTTCGCCCAGCTTGGCGGCGAAACGTTCGCGGTAGAACAAATCCTGCAAACGAATCGCGCGACGCGCCACCTTGTCTTCATAGGCGGGGCCGATACCGCGGCCGGTGGTGCCGATTTTGGCGCTGCCTTTGGCAGTTTCGCGCGCCTGATCCATTGCAACGTGATACGGCAAGATCAGCGGACAGGCTTCGCTGATCTTGATGCGGGAGCGCACATCCATATCCGCTCCCTCCAGCATGCGCAACTCGGTCAGCAAGGCTTGCGGCGACAATACGACGCCGTTGCCGATGTAGCACTGCACATTGTCGCGCAGAATGCCCGAAGGAATCAGATGCAACACGGTTTTTTTATCGCCGATGACCAGCGTGTGACCCGCATTGTGACCACCCTGAAAACGCACCACGCCATGCGCGTGATCCGTCAGCCAATCCACGATTTTTCCCTTGCCTTCATCGCCCCATTGGGTGCCGATGACGACGACATTCTTGTTCATGCTTTCCGTATCCCTGACTAATCCGCAAATTTAATTTGCGGTAACAACCCAACTGCCGCCCTGTTTAACGAGCGCACGATCACAACCGAGTTCGGCGCGATGCGCTTCATGCCCCGGCAGATCAACAATGACCACTTCGCCGCTCGCGCGCAACTCCGCGATTTTGGCATTCAGCGCCGCATCTTCGGCATAAGGCGCAAGTATCGCCTTGCCGTTTCGCGCCGGAGGCAATGCCGTTGCCAATCCGCGCAGATCAAGACTGAATCCCGTCGCCGGTCGCGCGCGACCGAAAATGGAACCGATTTCGTCATAGCGCCCACCCAGCGCAAGCGGCTTCGCATAACCTTCTGCATATGCCGCAAACACCATGCCGCTGTGGTAATGATAACCGCGCAATTCGGCCAGATCGAAGGAAACATGCACCCCTTCACCTTGCAGCTTGTCCGTCGCCGTGCGCAATTCGCGCAAGGCCTGGCGAATTTCATCATGCGCGGGAAGAATTTTTTCAGCGCGATCCAGCATGGCAATATCACCGTACAAATCCGCGAGCGCGAGCAACGCATCCCGCACTTGCGCGTCCAGTCCGGCCACCAATTCCGCCACCGCAGATTTATCCTTGCTTTGCAAAGCCGCGAGCAGATTTTGCTCCTGCGTTTCGGACATGCTGGAACGTTGCACAAGCGAGCGGAAAATTCCGACGTGGCTGAAATCCAGTTGCACATTCTTGATGCCAACCGCGCGCAAACCCTGCACCAGCAGACGCTGGATTTCGATATCGCTTTCGACACCGGCATGACCGTACAACTCGGCGCCCACCTGCAATGGCTCGCGCGTCCGGGCAAGGCCGTCCGGCTTGGCGCGCAACACACTGCCCGCGTAGCACAAGCGCGTCACGCCCTGCCGGTTAAGCAGGTGCGCGTCCATGCGTGCGGTTTGTGGCGTGATATCCGCGCGCACGCCCATCAAACGACCGCTCAGCAGATCAACCACTTTGAAAGTTGCGAGATCCAGATCCTCGCCTGCGCCGGCCATGAGTGATTCCACATATTCCAGCATGGGTGGAATCACCAGTTGATAGCCATGCAGATGGAACAGGTCGAGCAGCGCGCGGCGCATCTGTTCCATGCGCGCGGCCTCGGCAGGCAACACGTCTTCAATATATTCGGGAAGCAGCCAGTTACGCATGATTACGGAAAAATGATATCAACAACAACCCGCCTGCCACCGAGGCCAGGCCAATAAAACGCAATTGCCCGTCCTGCAGCGCGATCATGCGCTGAAAGGTTTGCCGCCACGCGCGCGGCGCAAGCAAAGGCAGCACGCCTTCCAGCACCAGCATGAACCCAAGAGCCATGAACAGGGCGCTACTCAAGGTTATTTACCGCCGGGCTCGCGCATGTACTTGAAAAAGTCCGAGTCGGGCTGTATCACAAGAATGTCGTTCTTGCTTCTGAAGCTGTTGCGATACGCATCCAGGCTGCGATAAAAAGCGTAGAACTCGGGATTTTTGCTGTAAGCGGCCGCGTAGATTTCGGCGGCGCGGCCATCGCCTTCACCCTTGATGCGCTGCGCTTCACGATAGGCTTCAGCGAGTATCACTTCGCGCTGCTTGTTGGCATCGGCGCGTATTCTTTCGGACTCGCCCGCGCCCTGCGCGCGCAGATCGTTGGCGATGCGCTTGCGTTCGGATTCCATGCGCGAATAAACCTGCCCGCTAATGTCATCCGTAAAATCAACGCGCTTGAGGCGCACATCCAGCACTTCTATGCCCATCTGGCGTGCTTCCTGATCGGCTTTCTCGCGCAGGATTTTCATGATCTGGTCACGCTCTCCGGATACCACATCATGCAGCGTGCGAGCACCAAATTCCGCGCGCAGCCCGTCGTTTATCATTTGCGCGAGACGCACCTCGGCTTGCGCTTCATCGCCGCCGCGTATGGACACGTAAAACTTCGCGGGATCAACGATGCGCCATTTAACGAAGGAATCAACCTGGAGATTCGTCTTTTCCTTGGTGATAAAAGGCTCAGGCGCGCCCGAATCCAGCGTAAGGATGCGATTGTCGAAATAGCGCACGTTCTCGACAAACGGAATTTTGAAATACAAGCCTGGATTCTTTTTCACCGAATCCGCGCTGACAATCTCGCCCAGGCGGAACACCACCGCGTATTCACGCTGATCCACGGTAAAGGCTGACATGCTGAGTAAAAGCAGCGCGACGACCAGAATGACCAATATGGTTCCCAAACGCTTCATCATGGCCTGTCCTCCCTGTCACGTGTGTTGAGCGCGTCACGCGAACGTTGCGCATCGGCTGCCGCCGCCGGCGCCGCAGTTGCGGATGCCGCAGTCGTTTGCGGCAGGCTCGCTCCCGCAGCGGCCATGAGCTTGTCGAGCGGCAGATAAAGCAGATTTCCGCCGCCCTTCTGATCCACCACCACCTTGCTCACGCTGGACAATATTGTTTCCTGCGCGTCCAGATAGAGGCGGCGGCGCGTGACTTCCGGCGCTTTTTCGTATTGGGCGAGTATCTGGTTGAAGCGGCTGGCATTACCTTCCGCTTCGTTGATCACACGCGCCTTGTACCCAGCCGCTTCTTCCAGCAGCGCAGCCGCCGTACCACGCGCCTTCGGAATCACGTCATTGGCGTAGGCTTCGCCTTCGTTCTGTTGGCGCACCTGATCCTGTCTGGCTTTGACCACATCGGCGAACGCGGGCTGAACTTCTCTGGGCGCCTGCGCGTTTTGCATGTTGATGCTGGTGATGGTGATACCGGAATGATAGCGATCCAGAATTTCCTGCATGAGCGCGCGCACCTGCACCGCAATTTCCGTACGCCCTTCGTTAAGCACGAAATCCATCCTGTTTTTGCCGACGACTTCGCGTATCGCGCTTTCCGCCGTGCCGCGCACGGCATCATCCATATTGCGATTGAAAAACAGATAATCTTCGGGGCTCTTGATTTTGTATTGCACGCCGAACTGCAAATCGATGATGTTGCCATCGTCGGTAATCATGAGCGCCTCTTTCAATTCGGGCGTCTTGATGGAAGCGCCTTCGACCGTGCGATAACCCACCGTCAGCGCGCGCACCTGCTCCATTGCAACGATTTCGCGGGTTTCGATCGGCCATGGCCAGTGCCAGCGCGGGCCGGGCATGGTGGTATCGACATGCTTGCCGAAACGCAGCACAACGCCGCGTGAACCTTGATCAACGATGTAAAAACCGGTGGCCGCCCAGACCAGCAGCACCAGCACAAAAACGGGAATGATGAGCGCCGTACCGGCGCCATCCGGTTTTGCTGACGGTGGCTGATTATTGGGTGGTTCCATGCCGAACAGCCCGCGCAACTTGCGGTTGAGCTGACGCAACATTTCATCCAGATCGGGCGGCCCGCCGTTGTTGCGCGGACCCCAGCCCGGGTCGTTTGATGCCATGAGTAACTCCGAATTAATTAATGCTTACGCGACTGCATTGACCGAATACATGGAGCCGATCAACGCTCGTTGATGCTCCGCCAGCGCCTGCCGTACCAGTTCCATGCCTGCGCCGGACTGCCCGGAAACCCAGACCTTGCGAAGTTTACCATATTCATCGCTCTCCATCCCCGGCTCCAACCCGATGCGATCTATCTTGTTGAGCACCAGAAGTTGCGGCACCTGATCCGCGCCAATTTCCGCGAGCACACGATTTACCTGTTCAATCTGGTCATCGCGGTTGGGACTGGATACGTCGATGACGTGCAGCAGCAGATCCGCCTGCACTGCCTCTTCCAGCGTCGCACCAAACGCATCAACCAGCGCGTGCGGCAAATGCTTGATAAAACCGACCGTGTCGGAGAGCACCACGGGACCGCCTTCCGGGATGAACACTTTGCGCGACGTGGTATCCAGCGTGGCGAACAACTGGTCGGCGGCATACACGCCGGATTGCGTGAGGCGGTTGAACAAGGTGGATTTGCCCGCGTTGGTATAACCCACAAGCGAGACCGACATGACATTGGAGCGCCGCCGCGCGCGGCGCTGAATGCCGCGCTGACGTTTGAGTTTGGCGAGTTTTTCCCTGAGACTTTTGACGCGCTCGCGGATCATGCGGCGATCAAGTTCGATCTGGGTTTCGCCTGGCCCGCCACGCATCCCGATACCGCCCTTTTGCCGTTCCAGGTGAGTCCAGCCGCGTACCAGGCGTGTGGAAAGATGTTCCAGTTGCGCAAGCTCCACTTGCAATTTGCCTTCAAAACTTTGCGCGCGTTGCGCGAAAATTTCGAGGATAAGGCCGGTGCGATCCACCACGCGGCATTCCAGCTTGCGCTCAAGATTGCGTTGTTGCGAGGGGGTCAGATCATGGTTGAACACGACAATGTGCGCATCCGAGGCGTGGAGCATGGCCGCGACCTCCTCCGCCTTGCCGCTGCCGACAAAAAAGGTCGCATCCGGTTTTTGCCGTTTGCCTTCAACGGTCGAACAAACGCGCAACCCCGCCGTGGTGGCGAGCTGGCGCATTTCTTCCAGGCTTTCGGTATAGCCCGCCTCGCCGAGATCGAGGCTGACGAGTACGGCAGGTTCTCCGCCCGACGGACGATCAGGGCGTGCTGACACTTCTCACGCCCTAATCATGCCTTCCGTCCGGCATCAATCCTCGCTGCTGGCAGCGGAAGCAACCGGGATCGTCACCGCCCGTCCGGGGACGATGGTGGAAATCGCGTGCTTGTAGACGACTTGCGTGACCGTATTCTTGAGTAGAACCACATATTGGTCGAAAGAATCAATTTGCCCTTGCAACTTAATGCCGTTGACCAGGTAAATCGAGACGGGAACGTGCTCCTTCCGCAGCGTATTCAGAAAGGGGTCTTGTAAGGTCTGCCCTTTAGTACTCATTTTGGTTTCCTTTATCTTGGATTTTGGATTATAAAAGACTACACGCGAAACAGCTATTAAGCCCTATTATCCAACACACTGCTTCTTGTGTCACTCGGTTTAATTTCAAAACATTGCTTCCGGGTTCGACTTTACTCCGTCTGCTTTCGTTCCCGGCAACGCGAAACTCAACCTAAAAACCCTGACAATCGCCGCAGCGTTTCGTCCCTGCCCAGCAAATTCATGACCGCATCCATGCTGGGCGATTGCGTTCCGCCGGTCAGCATCACCCGCAGCGGCATCGCCACCTTGGGAAATTTGAGACCGCTGGATGCTACCGCCTGTTCGATTTCGGCATGGATCGCCTCCATCGTCCACTCGATCCCGGCCAGTCGTGCTGCCAGTGCTTGCAGCACGGGACGAACCTCTGCTGTCAGGTGTTTTGCCAGCACTTCCTGCGAAGGATGAACGAATTTGTAAAAAAACTCAACTGCATCTGCCAATAACTCCAATGTCGCCACCCGCTCGCGATACAGCTCCACCACGGGCGCAACGTCCGCGCCGCCCTCTGTCACGATGCCACGCCGCGCCAACCTCTTGGTCAAATCCTGCGCGAGCCGTGCCACATCGGCCTCTTTGATGTAATGCGCATTCAGCCAGTTGAGTTTTTCGGTATTGAACTGCGCGGCGGAAGGCGTGATATGGTCGAGATCAAACCACTGACAAAATTGCGCCATGCTGAAAACTTCGTCGTCACCGTGCGACCAGCCGAGGCGCGCCAGATAGTTGAGCACCGCCTCCGGCAAATAGCCATCCTCGTCATATTGCATCACGCTTACCGCGCCATGCCGCTTGGAGAGTTTCTGCCCGTCATCACCCAATATCATCGACAAATGCGCGTACTGTGGGATTTGCGCGCCCAGCGCGCGCAACAGGTTGATCTGGCGCGGCGTGTTATTCACATGATCGTCGCCGCGCAATACGTGCGTGATGCCCATATCCCAGTCATCCACCACCACGCAAAAATTGTAAGTCGGCGTGCCATCAGCACGCGCGATAATGAAATCGTCCAGCTCTTCATTGGAAACTGCGATGCGTCCCTTCACCTGATCATCCCACGCCACGATGCCAGTCAAGGGATTCCGAAAACGCACCACCGGCTCAACATCCGCGGGCGGCATCGGCAAAACCTTGCCCTCCTCCGGTCGCCAGGTGCCGTCATAACGCGGCTTTAGACCAGCCGCCATCTGCGTCGCGCGCATTTTTTCCAAATCCTCGGGCGAGGTATAACAGTAATAAGCATTGCCCGAATCCAGCAACTGCCGAATCACTTCCTTGTAACGATCCATGCGCTGCATCTGGTAAAACGGGCCTTCATCCCAGTTCAAACACAGCCAATTCATGCCGTCCAGTATCGCCTGCACCGCCTCCGGCGTGGAACGCGCCACATCCGTATCTTCCACGCGCAGAATAAACTTGCCCCCATGCTTGCGCGCGAACGCCCACGAAAACAGCGCCGTGCGCGCGCCGCCAATGTGCAAAAAACCGGTAGGGCTGGGAGCAAAACGAGTACGTACAGTCATGGGAAAAGACGCGAAGAATTAAAGGGTAGATACGGATTTTATCATGCACAATTCGAAGATAATTTTGTAACAGGGAGAAAACATCACACCATCCGCAACTATCCCATTATCATCACACACGCCATCACACCAGAGATCACAACTATGAGCATCCCCGAATTGAAACAATTTTTTCTGTATTGCACTCTTTTCAACTACGCCGTATTGATGATCTGGTTCATCGCCTTCATGGTCGCGCGCGATGGTCTGCGCAGCTTGCATACGCGCTGGTTCAGACTGTCTGCGGAAAATTTCGACGCGATTCATTATGCAGGTATAGCCGTGTACAAAATCGGCATACTGCTGCTGAATCTGATACCGCTCCTGGCGCTGTATTGCATGGACTGACTCGGCCTGGATTGACCCACTCCGGCCGCTATGATTTAATACGCCCCTCCCGGGGCGGTTAGCTCAGCGGTAGAGCACTGCCTTCACACGGCAGGGGTCACTGGTTCGATCCCAGTACCGCCCACCATAAAATCAACAAATTAGCAGCATTTCGAGGCAATTTCAGCGCACTATAATTTTAGTGGTGAGCCATGTGGTTAATATCCGCTCAAAATCCCCATTCCCTACTGTAAATCCATTGCATTAAGCCATCCCAGCTTCGCCGCGAAATCCACCCGCGCATTATTCCAGCTCGCGAGCGCATGGATATGCCGTTGTTTCGCATTGGCGAGCGTGGCCTGCGTGCTCATCAACTCCAGAATATTGCCGACGCCGGTGTCGTAGCGGTGTTTCGCGGCTTCCCATGAGCGTTGCGCGATGGCTTGCAGATTCGCGCTGTTTTCAGTGTTGCGTGTGGACTCGATCAGGGTTTGGTAGCTGCTCCATACGTCGAGCGCGACTTGTTGGCGGGTTTCTTCGAGCACGCCGGCTTGACGTTCGGCCTGCGCCTCGGCTTCGCGGATTTGGTAGTGGCGGCCAAATCCTTCAAAGATGGGAATGCTCACCTGCACGCCGATATACGCATCCCGACTGTTGGCCGGATTCATCGGCAATCCCATGCTCAGGCTCATGGGGCGGTCGTTTTGCGTGTAGGAAGCAATATTGCTGATGGTGGGCAAGCCTTGCGCGCGGGTTTGATCGACTTTTGCGAGGGAGGCTTCGTATTGCGACTGGGCGGCACGCACGGCGGGGTGGGCTTCCTTGACCTGCCGTATCAGTTCGGAAATGGATTCATTGAAATCCCGGCCGGGAAGCGTAGTGTCCGTCACAGGCGGCACTTCCAGCGGCACATCCGGGCTCAGATTCATGTCAATCGCGAGCGTACCCAAGGCTGATTGCGCGTCGCTTTGCGCTTTGGTAAGGCTGTACACGGCTTCTTCGTGTTGCGTTTGCGCTTGCAGCGCATCGGTAATCGGCGCGATGCCTCTATCCACCCGCGCTTGGGCGGCGATCATGCTTTCATACGTCATGCGCTCAACTTCCTGCGCGGCGAGCAAGGCGCCCATCGCGGCTTGAGTAGCGGTGTAGTCCTTGGCAGTCGCGGCGAATATCGCTTGCAAGGTGGCATTCTGTGTGGCGCGGGCGGCGTTGAATAGCGCGTTGGCGTTTTTGAGATTGGCTTCGCGCGCGCCAAAATCATACAAGAGCCAGTTCCAGGTAAGGCTTTCCGTCCGCACGGTGGCGCTCATCTCAGAGATGGCTTTAGGTGTGCTGTCGACGTGGGTGGTCGATTTCTCGCGCACGCTTTGCCAGGTGGCGGAGAGGGTTGGCAGATATGCCGAACGCGCGATGCCCACGGCGGCGGCTTGCGCTTTCACATCCGCCCAGGTTTCGCGGGTTTTGGGATTGGAGCAAAG
>JAITML010000053.1 GCA_031277395.1 Methylobacillus sp.
ATGCAAGCCGTTAATTCCCCTTCCATGAAGGGGTGGACGCGCAGCGGACGGGGTAGTTCAGACTGGAAGTTGCCCCGCAGGGGCACGATGGGTTGAAAGCGTTGGAGTGAGGAGCGCCGCTTTGCGTCGCGGTGTTGTTGTGAACTACCCCGTCTCCTTCGGAGCCACCCCTTCACGGAAGGGGAATTTAAAAATCGGGGCAGTACCTTTCATTTCTCTTCACGGAAGGGAATCAACTCAGCCGTCAGCCGCGCAATTTCTGCTTCTTCGTCGGCGGGTACGATGAGGATGGGGCGTGAATTTTTTGTCGCAATACGATCCTGATTTTTCGCATTGGCGTTTGCGTCCAGCGTGAAACCGAGAAATTCCAGCGGCGCACAAATCAGTGCGCGCACGAGCGCCGCATGCTCGCCTATGCCGCCGGTAAATACGATACCGTCCAGCCCACCTGCTTTAGCTGCGTAAGCGCCGATTTGCGCGCACACTTGCCGCGCGAAATATTCAACGGCGAAACGCGCTCTGGGGCGCGTGCTTTGCAGCAGCACGGACATTTCGCTGTCCTCGCCATCCGACAGCGCCCACAATCCCATGCGGTGATAAATCGTGTCGGCAAGCGCGCCGGAGTCCATGCGTTTGGCGAGTTCCAGCACTACGCCGGGATCCAGATCGCCGCTGCGCGTACCCATGGGAATGCCGCCTGCGGGTGTATAGCCCATGCTGGTATCGACCGATTGCAGATTTTTCAGGAGGCACAGACTCGCGCCGTTGCCGAGATGGGCGACTGCAATGCGGCCTTGCGCGGAGTCGCCGAGCAATCGCGGAAGTTGTCGCGCGACGTGCGCGTAGTTGATGCCGTGAAAGCCGTAGCGCCGCATATTGCACTCGTCGGCAATGGGCAGTCGCCATGCGATTTCGGGCAGCGTGGCGTGGAAGGCGGTATCAAAGCAGACAACTTGCGGCACGTTGAAATGACGCGCGCCGAGTTCCGCGCCGAGCAGATTGCCCGGCATGTGGAGTGGCGCGAGATGGGTGATGCCTGTCAGTCGATCACGCTCCGCTTCGTCGAACATGCGCGCCGCATCGGCGATTTCTCCGCCGTGCACGAAACGATGGCCGATGGCATGCGGTTGCGCGTCGCCCAAGTCTTTCATCAAGGCGGTGAACGCTTCGTCATGATCGTGCGGAAAACCATGGCCAATGTGGCTGTAGCGGAAATCACGCCGCGCTCCGTCCGCGAGAAACAGGCTGGCCTTGAGGCTGGACGATCCGCTGTTGATGGTGAGGATGTTTTTCAAAACGGCCACTTCCAGCCATCCACTTCCGGCATATCGACCCCGTGTTCCCACGCATAAGCCTTGCATTCCATTTGCATATTGCGCAGATGTTCCTTGACGTGCGCAGCGGTGACCTTGAGACGCGGCACGCGGTCAATCACATCAATGGCGAGACTGAAACGATCAACCTGATTGTTGATCGCCAGTTCCAGCGGCGTGTTGATGTTGCCCTTTTCCTTGTAGCCGCGCACGTGCATGTTGTCGTGATTGTTGCGGCGATAGGCGAGGCGATGGATGAGATAGGGGTAGCCGTGGAAATTGAAAATCACGGGCTTGTCGAGTGTGAACAGGCTGTCGAAATCCGCGTCGCTCAAGCCGTGCGGGTGCTGGGAATCCGGCGTGAGCTTGTACAAATCTACTACATTGACGAAACGCAATTTCACATCGGGAATATGTTCGCGCAACAAGGCGACAGCCGCGAGCGCTTCCTGTGTCGCCACATCACCCGCCGATGCGATCACCGCATCCGGCTCCACGCCTTCGTCGTTGCTCGCCCATGGCCAGATGTCGATGCCCTTGGTGCAGTGACGAATCGCCGCATCCATATCGAGAAATTGCAGATGCTTTTGCTTGTCGGAGACGATGACGTTGATGTAGTCGGTACTCTTCAAGCAGTGATCGGCGACGCACAGCAAACTATTCGCATCCGGCGGCAGATAAATGCGCGTTACATTGGGGCTCTTGTTGACCACCACATCGAGAAAGCCCGGATCCTGATGACTGAAACCATTGTGATCCTGCCGCCACACGGTTGAGGTAATCAGCAGATTGAGCGATGCGACCGGATCGCGCCAGGGTATGCTGCGGCTGATTTCCAGCCATTTCGCATGCTGGTTGAACATCGAATCGATGACATGCACAAAGGCTTCATATGTTGAAAAGAAGCCGTGCCGCCCGGTGAGCAGATAGCCTTCGAGCCAGCCTTCCAGCGTGTGCTCGGACAGCATTTCCATGACGCGACCGTCGGGCGCGAGTTGTCCGCCGTCGGCATCTATCGGCAGCATGTCGGCCATCCAGGTTTTTTTGCTGGCCTGATATACATCGTCGAGTTTGTTGGAGGTTGTCTCGTCCGGCCCGAACACGCGGAACCTGTCCATGTTGGCTGCCATCACATCGCGCAACAACTGGCCGAGCGGGTGCGTGTTGCCTTCCATCGTTTTGCCATGACCATCAGGCTTGACCGCGTAATCGCGAAAATCCGGCATGGAGAGCGGCTTGCGCAATAATCCGCCGTTGGCGTGCGGGTTCGCGCTCATACGGCGCGCGCCTTTGGGTGACAGCGCTTTCAATTCGGGGCGCAGGCGGCCTTGTTCATCGAACAATTCCTGCGGGCGATAACTTTTGAGCCAATCCTGCAATTGCGCGAGATGTTTGGGGTTTTCAATGACGCCCGCAAGCGGAACCTGATGCGCGCGCCAATAACCTTCGACCTTGTGCCCATCAACTTCTTTTGGCCCCGTCCAGCCTTTGGGTGAACGCAGAATAATCATGGGCCAGCGCGGGCGAACCGCCTTGCCGCTGCTGCGCGCTTCCTGCTGGATGGCGCGGATATCGTTCACGCAACGCTCCATGGTTTCGGCCATTTTGCGGTGCATGGTCATGGGGTCATCGCCTTCAACGAAATGCGGAGCCCAGCCGTAACCTTCAAACAAACTGGCAAGTTCCTCATGCGAGATGCGCGAGAGCAGCGTGGGATTGTTGATCTTGTAACCGTTGAGATGCAGCACCGGCAACACCGCGCCGTCGCGTATCGGGTTGAGGAGTTTGTTGGAATGCCACGCGGTCGCGAGCGGGCCGGTTTCCGATTCGCCGTCGCCAACCACTACCGTGACCAGAAGATCGGGATTGTCGTAAGCCGCGCCGAAGGCGTGCGAAACGCTGTAGCCCAGTTCGCCGCCTTCATGGATGGAGCCGGGCATTTCCGGTGTGCAATGGCTGCCGATACCGCCGGGGAAGGAGAATTCCTTGAAAAAGCGTTTGAGCCCCGCTTCGTCTTCGCTTTTGTCAGGATAGGTTTCGCTGTAGGTGCCTTCGAGATAAACCGGCGCGAGCACGCCCGGCGCGCCGTGTCCGGGGCCGGCAAGATAAATCGCGTCGAGATCGTATTTGACGATGAGCCGGTTCAAATGGGTATAGATAAAACTCAAGCCAGGACTGCTACCCCAGTGACCGAGCAGGCGGTTTTTCAAATGCTCGGGCTTGAGCGGCTCTTTCAACAGCGGATTGTCGCGCAGATAAATCATGCCCGCCGCAAGATAGTTGCAGGCGCGCCACCATGCGTTGAGCGATTGAAGTTCGGCTTCGGTAACGGTGCGTGATTCGGGTGTGGTCATGGCAGCCTCTCGATTAAAATTATGATTTAAATTACGTGCGTCTTGTTACGGCACGGTGACGGCAATATTGTCAGAGTGAGTTTACAGGATGTAGGTTCCCAGCTTCCAGAATGCGGCGGCAATCAGCCCGCTCGCGGGGATGGTCAGCACCCAGGCAACGATGAGATTCATTGCCACGCCCCAGTGTACGTCGCGCGTGCGTCGCGCCGAGCCGACGCCGAAAATTGCGCCCGCGATGGTGTGCGTAGTGGAAACCGGAATGCCGCCGAGCGTGGCCATCGCGAGACTGAGCGCGCCGCCCATGGACGCGCACGAACCGCTTACGGAATTGAGCTTGGTGATTTTTGTTCCCATGGTTTTCACAATGCGCCAACCACCCAGATAAGTGCCCGCGGCAATCGCGAAATAACAGGCATATACGACGGCATCCGGCAGCGTATCCACATCGGTTGTGGCATCGCCGCGAATAATCATCAGCAGCCAGATGATGCCTATGGTTTTTTGCGCGTCGTTGCCGCCGTGCGCGAGACTGTACGCGCCGGAAGCCACTAGTTGCAAACGGTCGAACCAGTGATTGATCTGCCCCGGCGTGCGATTGCGGCAGACCCACGAGACCAGCACCATGAGCAATCCGCCGAGCAGATAGCCGATCAGCGGGGAGATGATGATGAACAGCAAAATCGTGCCGAAGCCTTCCCAGATGATGGGGCCGATGCCGCCCGCATGGGCGATGGTGGCGCCGACCAGCCCGCCGATGAGCGCATGCGAGGAGGACGAGGGAATGCCGTAATACCATGTGATGACGTTCCACGAAATCGCTCCGCACAGCGCGCCGAAGATCACGCGGTAATCGACGAACTGCGGATCCACCGTGCCCGAACCTATCGTCGCCGCAACATGCAGATGAAATACCCACAACGCAGCGAAGTTGAAAAACGCCGCGAATAGCACTGCCTGTTTGGGCGTCAGCGCGCCCGTGGCGACAATGGTGGAAATGGAATTGGCTCCGTCGTGGAAGCCGTTCATGAAGTCAAAAATCAGCGCGACCGCGATTAACAGCCCGAGAATCCAGATATCAAACGGTACCGCCGTCATCATGAATTCTCGATAAGAATTTCTTCTATGGTCTTGGCGGTGTCCTCGCAACGATCGAGCACGGATTCCAGCATGAAATAAAATTCGCGCAGCTTCATTGCGAGCCATGGATCGCCAGGTTCCTGAAACAGGCGCGTGATGGCTTTTTTCAGCACTTTGTCACCCTTGGTTTCCAGCTCGTCGATTTCCTGGCACAGCGCGACGATTTCCTTGCGCCTGCCCTTGTCCGGCAATGCGATCATCGCGCGGTTCAATCGCATGCATGAATCCGCGCCCAGCGCCGCCAGTTCGCGCGCTTCGGAAGATGACTCGCTGATGTTGTACATCTCCACCGCGTTGGCGACATTGCGCAATGCGCCGAGGATTTTATCCATCTCCAGCGTCAGATCATGAATCTCATCGCGATCGAGCGGGGTAATGAAGGATTTGTGTAAAAGCGCGATCACCTCGGCCTTGATCTTGTCGCCGCTTTTTTCATTGAAATCCACTTCCTTGACTAATCGGGCGATATCTTCCGTACCGTCGGGTCTGAGATGATTGACGAGCCGCAGGGTCGCATTGGCGCCTGCGACGACACGATCCGAATGCGCGACCAGCAGGTCGAAAAACTCCGTACGCTTTGGCATGAGGCCGCTAAACATGGTGGTATATCCCTGGTTAGAATAGTCATTAAATTTTAACAAATGTTTTCTCGCCATGTGCTGCGCGAACAAAAAAATTCCGCTTGCAAAAATACAAAAATACGTGCAAAGCGCGCGGGAATAAAATTTCAGGATATCTTGATGTGGTTATGCTGGAAGGCCGGGTGAGTGAGCGGCAACAAATCCCGCCTCGGTGTCTTCCATATCTAATAGAGATGGCAATCCTCAGGTTTCGCAAAAATGCGGGCGCGGGGCGAGAGGCTCTCCTTTGCGGTATAATTTGCGCTTTTTGCAAGCCCCTTAAACGTGGAAGCCGAACAACTCAACCAAATCGCCAACAAACTGGCAGACCTTTCGGAGCGCAGCGCCGCGCTCAGGGGGTATCTTTGACTTTGCCAACAAGCAGCATCGCCTTGAAGAAGTAAGCGGCCTGCTCGAAGACCCGGCCATCTGGAACGACAGCAAGCGCGCCCAGGAACTGGGTCGTGAGCGCCGCAGTCTGGAAGCCGTCGTCGATACGCTCATCGAAGTTGACAACAGTCTGCGCGACGGACAGGAACTGTTCGAGATGGCGCGCACGGAAAACGACGACGACACGCTGCTCGCGGTGCATGTCGATGCCGAAAAAATTGAAACGCACGTTGCGGAACTGGAATTCCGCCGCATGTTCAACAACCCGATGGATCCGAACAATTGCTTCCTCGACATTCAGGCCGGCTCCGGCGGCACCGAGGCGCAGGATTGGGCTTCCATGCTGCTGCGGATGTATCTCAAATACTGCGAGCGCAAAAATTTTCAGGTGGAAGTCATGGAAGAATCCGAGGGCGAAGTCGCGGGCCTCAAAAGCGCGAGCCTCAAGATTTCCGGTGACTACGCATTCGGCACACTGCGTACCGAGATTGGTGTGCACCGTCTCGTGCGCAAATCACCGTTCGATTCCGGCAACCGCCGTCATACCTCGTTCGCGAGTGTGTTTGTTTATCCAGAAGTTGATGATTCCATAGAAGTCGATATCAACCCGGCCGATCTGCGCATTGACACTTATCGCGCATCCGGTGCGGGCGGACAGCACATCAACAAGACCGATTCCGCAGTGCGCATCACCCATTTGCCAACCGGCGTGGTGGTGCAATGCCAGAACGACCGCTCGCAACATCGCAACAAGGATGAGGCGATGAATATGTTGAAGGCGCAGTTGTACGCGCTGGAACTGCGCAAGCGCAACGAGGAAAAACAGGCGCTGGAAGACAGCAAGACCGACATCGGCTGGGGGCACCAGATACGCAGTTATGTGCTCGATCAGTCGCGCATCAAGGATCTGCGCACCAATGTCGAAATCGGCAATACTCAAGGCGTGCTCGACGGCGACCTTGACCCCTTCATCAGCGAAAGTCTCAAGCAGGGAGTGTAAATGAACGAACCGGAAAACCCGATCGCGCAGGACGAGTCGCATATCATTGCCGAACGTCGCGCCAAACTCAAAGCCTTGCGCGAGCAGGGCGTGGCGTTTCCCAACGATGCGCACCCGACACATCGCGCCGCCGACCTGCACGCCGAACACGGCGAAAAATCGGGAGAAGATCTGGATGCCCAAAACGTCCGTGTCGTCGTTGCCGGTCGCATGATGCTGAAGCGCGTAATGGGCAAGGCGAGTTTCGCCACGGTGCAGGATGCGAGTGGCCGCATCCAGTTGTTCATCCAGCGTGAAGCGGTCGGAGAGGCGTTGTACGACGCTTTCAAAAAATGGGATATGGGCGACATTCTGAGCGCGGAAGGCGCACTGTTCAAAACCAAAACCGGCGAGTTGTCGGTGCGCGTGGATGCGTTGCGCCTCATCGCCAAATCATTGCGTCCGTTGCCGGAGAAATTTCACGGGCTGGCCGATCAGGAAACCAAATACCGCCAGCGCTATGTTGATCTGATCATGAACGAGGACACGCGCAGTACCTTTGCCGCGCGCAGTCGCGTGGTGTCCGCGATCAGAAATTTCATGATCGAACACCGTTTCCTCGAAGTTGAAACACCCATGTTGCATCCAATTCCCGGCGGCGCGGCGGCCAAGCCGTTTGTCACACATCACAACGCGCTTGATATGCAGATGTTTCTGCGCATTGCGCCGGAGTTGTTTCTCAAGCGCCTCATCGTCGGCGGCTTCGAGCGCGTGTTTGAAATCAACCGCAACTTTCGCAATGAAGGTTTGAGCGTGCGCCACAACCCTGAATTCACGATGATGGAATTCTACGCGGCTTATACCGATTACAAATGGCTCATGGATTTCACCGAACAATGCATACGCGCCGCTGCAATTGCCGCCTGCGGCACCGCGACCGTGAGTTATCAGGGACGTGAAATCGATCTCGCCAAACCATTCCAGCGTTTGACCATAAGCGGCGCGATACAAAAATACGCGCCGCATTACGCTGCCGCGCAACTTGCAGACGCCGTTTTCATACGTACCGAACTCAAGGAAAAATGGGGCGTGGAAACATTGCCGCATCTCGGCCTCGGCGCATTGCAACTCGCGTTGTTCGAGGAAACTGCCGAAGCGAAATTGTGGGAACCGACCTATATCGTTGACTATCCGGTCGAAGTTTCGCCGCTCGCGCGCGCTTCCGACACCATCCCCGATATCACCGAGCGTTTTGAGTTATTCATCGCCGGTCGTGAAATCGCAAACGGTTTCTCCGAACTCAATGATCCTGAGGATCAAGCCGAGCGTTTCCGCAAACAAATGGAAGCCAAGGAAGCGGGTGATGACGAGGCGATGTACTACGACGCGGATTACATCCGCGCGCTGGAATACGGCATGCCCCCGACCGGCGGTTGCGGCATCGGCATCGACCGTCTCGTCATGCTGCTGACCGATTCCCCCAGCATACGCGACGTGATTTTATTTCCGCACATGCGGGCCGAAAATTCTTCAGAAAACTAAAGAGAACTCTACTCGGCCAACCCTCGCGTGTTCCACTTCCTGGCCTTGCTTATCGGCGGCTGGACCACAGACCAACTTTGGCTGTTTTGGGTCGCGCAGAGGCTCAATGTAGTTATTTAAGCCGAAATATTTGAGCAGCAACTGCTTCATTCCTCAGTCATTCTTTCTTAAAATTTCCGTCACTCGCCTGTCATATTGGCTCCGCACAATGCTCCCGATTTCACAATCATCTTTATAGGGAGTAGATACATGAAAGGTTTCAAAGTACGCGGCATTGTTGCTGCCATGATGCTGGGCGTTGCTGCGCCTGCGCTGGCGGATTCCACGGATGACATCATCAATACCCTGATTGCCAAGGGTGTGTTGACGCCAGAGGAAGGCGATCAGTTGAAAAACCGGCGCGAGGGTGAGGCGAAGGAGGCGAAGAAGAATGAGATCAAGACATCCTTCAAGGATGGCCTGGTGTTTGAATCCGGTGACAAATCATTCAGTCTCGCGATCACCGGCCGCGTGCATGCCGACTACCGCACATACGATTATGACAATGGTAAAAACAATGCAGCACCGGTCGGCGCGGGCAACTCGATCGGCAACGTCAGTGATCGTTCCGACACCTTTGATATTCGCCGCGCCCGCATCGGCCTCAAGACCAAGTTCAAGGAATACTACGAAGCCGAGTTGAGTGCCGACATCAAGACCGGCAACAATACTTCCGTCAATGATACGGCGTGGGACGTGGCCTACTTCAATGTGGCCTGGTGGAAGGAAGCGCAGTTCCGCTTCGGTCTGTTCAAGATGCCGATGAATCTGGAAGAGCTGACCAGCTCCAACAATATCGACTTCATGGAGCGCTCTTATGTGAACCAGATTTCTCCGACCAAGGAACTCGGCGTGATGTTGCACGGTACGCCGTTCACCGGCGTGACCTACGCATTGGCGGCCTCCAACGGCAATGGCAAGAATGTCGAGACCGATATGCGTGAAGACGGCAAGGATGTGATCGGCCGCATCACCGCCAACTTTGCCGAAATGATGGACAACAAGGATATGGTGCTGCATCTGGGTGCGTCCTACTCCCAGGGTGACCAGCCGCAAGGCACGATAGGCATGAGCGGGCGCACCGAAGCGCGCGGCGCGACCTTTTTCCGCGCGCCTGTGCTTGCCAATAATCCGTTCAAATCCATAGATCGTGATCGCGTGGGTCTGGAAGGCGTCATCGCCTACGGCCCGTTCAAGGTGCAATCCGAGTGGATGAAGCTGGGCACCGACTTCAAGACCAATACCCGCAACTACAATCTCGACATCAAAAACTGGTACGCGGAGGCGCTGTGGACGATCACCGGTGAAAGCTATGCGGATATCTACAAAAACGGCGCGTTCGGCGGCATCAAACCAAAGAATGATTTTGATCCCAAAACATTCAAGGGCGGTGCGTGGGAAATCGGTTTGCGTTACAGCGAATTTGACGCTTCCGATTTTGATACAACCGGCATTGCCATCGGCAGTGTAGCGGATGCTTCCATCACCACGACCGCTGCGGGCTTCTCCAAAGCCAAGGCTTATACTGCGGGCATCAAATTTCTGCCGAACGCCAACCTGCGCTTCATGCTGAACTATGTGAAGACTGACTTCAAGGATCGCATCGGCGGTGACACCGGCGGCATCATCATCAACAACAAACGCGAAGATTCCGAAGACGCGCTCATCATGCGCGCGCAGTGGATGTTCTAAACAATTTGTTCTCCTCCTTGCGACTTTACGTCGCACTCCCTCCGGCCCGCATCATGCGGGCTTTTTTTTCGGGATTGGGAGTGGGTGAGCTTGAGACAAATTTCAGTAAGAAAATCCGGAATCTTCGATACCTTTTTCCGGGGCAGGCGAACGGCTTTTGTCATCCATTTTACGCAGCCTGTCGATGGCAATCGGCTCGCCCTGTTCGGCGGCCTTGCGATACCACTCCACGGCTTGGTTCAGGTCTTTTCCAATGCCCAGGCTGCCGAGTTCATATAGCAAACCGAGCCGGCTTTGCGCGATGCTGTTTCCCTGCTCGGCTGCCTTGCGATACCACATGACGGCTTCGGCATCGTTTTTCTCGACGTTGCGGTAGCCTCCGCGCTCGAAGATCGAGGCGAGCTTCAGTTGCGCGGCGACATTTCCTTGTTCCGCAGCTTTGCGTAACCATGCAACCGCCTGCACAGCACTGTCTATCTGCGCGGAGACGCTTTCATTCAAATACATGGACTGATCTTCGTCCAGATACACCATGCCGAGACCGTACTGTGCTTGAGCTTCGCCTTTCTCGGCCCGGTCATGAAGCGTGCGCCAGATTGCAACCATATCTGCCATCCAGTCGGCTATCCGTTGCCCGGAATAATCGCCTCTTTCCCGCGCCTGCCCGGCGGCCTTGCGAAACCACGCCACCGCCTGAGCATCGTCCTGCTCGACGCCGTAACCATATTTGTACATCTTGCCGAGCGCGATTTGCGCGCCTGCAACCCCTTGTTCCGCCGCCTTGCGATACCACTTGGCGGCTTCGGCATAGTCCGGTTTTCTGACGAAGCGATCAATGCGGTATTCGCCTTTTTCGTATCGCCGGCCAATCTCAAATTGAATATTGGCGTCCCCGTCTTCGGCTTGCGCGAGCAGTTCATCCAGCGTGGGCGGCGGCTTCAAGGCATCTGACCCGCTGCAATGACAGTTGCCGGTCGGGCAGTAACAGGCGGCGGATGCTTGCGCGGAACAAAGGCAGGCGGGTAACGCGAGGCTGAGTATGGCGACAGCGGTTTTCATCTGGAGTGGCTTTCGGTCAAGTTGCTGTGCAAGTCTGCAACCTATTATTCCATAAATCGGACATCGCCATCTTTTTCAGTTTGCATCCTATTCCGAATCAGGATGCATCAACTCGCTCAGGATCTGTTCAAACCTTCCTTGGCCATATTGATCGAGTATTTTGGAATCTCCACCACGAGGTCGGCGTTCCCGACAATAGCCTGACAGGAAAGGCGGGAGTTGGGCTCCAGTCCCCATGCCCTGTCGAGCAGGTCTTCTTCCTGTTCTTCGGCGGGATTGAGCGAGGCGTAACCTTCACGCACGATCACGTGGCAAGTGGTGCAGGCGCAGGCTTTCTCGCAGGCGTGATCAATATCAATGTGGTGTTCGAGCAGATTGTCGCAGACGGAAACGCCGGGTTGGGCGTCGATGGCGGCGCCTTCGGGGCAGAGTTCTTCGTGCGGCAGAACGATGATTTGCGGCATATCAAACTTTCAGATCGTCGATTTTGCGACCGGTCAGGGCGCGGTTGATGGAAGCGTCCATGCGGCGCGCGGCAAAGGTTTCGGAGGCGCGGTTGAGCGCGCTCGTGGCATACGCTATCGCATCGCGGCCGGCTTCCTTCATCGCGGATTTCAATGCATCCATATGGCGCTCAAGTTCGGCGCGTTCGGCGGCATCGAGCAAAACATCGCCGTCCTGTTCCAGCGCCGCGCGGATTGCAGCCAGCAGTTGATCGGCTTCCACCTGTGCCTCGCGCAATGCACGCGCTTCCTTGTCTGTGCTGGCGTGCGAGAACGAGGATTGCAACATGGTTGCAATTTCGTCGTCGGTCAAACCATAAGACGGCTTGACCGTGATATGCGCTTCAACGCCGCTGATCTGCTCGCGCGCGGAGACGGAAAGCAATCCATCCGCATCCACCTGAAATGTCACGCGCACCCGCGCCGCACCCGCCGCCATGGGCGGAATACCGCGCAATTCAAAACGCGCGAGCGAACGGCAATCGGAAACGAGTTCGCGCTCGCCTTGCACCACATGTATGCTCATCGCGGTCTGGCCGTCCTTGAAGGTCGTGAACTCCTGCGCGCGCGCGACCGGAATCGTGGAATTGCGCGGAATGATTTTTTCGGCCAAGCCGCCCATGGTTTCCAGTCCGAGGGAAAGCGGAATCACGTCGAGCAGCAACAGTTCGTTTTCATCCTTGTTGCCGGCCAGCACATTGGCTTGAATCGCGGCGCCGAGCGCGACAACCTTGTCGGGATCGAGATTGTTGAGCGGTTCCTGCCGGAAAAATTCCGCGACGGCGCGTTGTATCTGCGGGATGCGCGTCGCGCCGCCGACCATGACCACACCTTGCACATCGGTGGTCGCAATATCCGCATCGCGCAACGCTTTGCGTATCGGCGCCAATGTTTTTCCAACCAGATGCTGAGTGAGCTTGCCGAAGGTGTCGTTGTCCAGCGTGAGATCGATCACGTCGCCCGTGGAGAGTACGCCGGTGATGCGCGTCTGCTGATGGTAGGTAAGCTGTTCCTTGGCTTCGCGCGCCTTGGTCAGCAGCAAGCGGGTGTCTTCCGGGCCGAGCGGGGGAATCTGGAATTTTTCGAGCATCCAGCAGAAGATGCGGCGGTCGAAATCATCGCCTCCGAGCGCCGAATCGCCGTTGGTTGCGAGTACTTCAAACACGCCTCTGGAAAGGCGCAGAATGGAAACATCGAACGTTCCGCCGCCGAGATCGTAAACCACGAACACGCCTTCCGAAGCATTGTCGAGGCCATAGGCGATGGCAGCGGCAGTTGGTTCGTTGAGCAGGCGGAAAACATTGAGACCGGCCAGACGGGCTGCGTCCTTGGTCGCCTGACGCTGGGCGTCGTCGAAATAGGCGGGGACGGTGATTACCGCACCTGCAAGTTCATCGCCGAGCGATTTTTCGGCGCGTGCCTTGAGCGCCTTGAGTATCTCGGCGGATACTTCCACCGGGCTTTTCACGCCATTCACGGTATTGAGTTGCACCATGCCCGGTGCGTCCACGAAACGATAAGGGTAGTGGCCGATGTCGTCGATATCATGCAAGCCGCGCCCCATGAAACGTTTGGCCGAGACTATGGTGTTGTGCGGGTCGTGACTTTGCTGAACTTGCGCCGCATGACCCACCTCCACCTTGCCGTTATTCAGATAGTGCACCACGGAGGGCAGCAGCGCGTGACCTTCTTCATCGCTCAGGACGACGGCCATTCCGCTGCGCACGGTCGCGACCAGCGAATTGGTCGTGCCGAGATCAATGCCGGCCGCCAGCCGGTGCCGGTGAGGCGAGGCGCTTTTGCCGGGTTCGGAAATTTGCAGTAGAGCCATTATGTTTCGAGTGCTTCAATTGCGAGTTTGGTTTCGTCGCGCACTTTATCAAGAAAGCGCAGCTTGCGCACGAGATCGGCGGCACGGGCATGATTATGCTGTTCGTCAATGGTCGTGCCCAACTGTGTTTCAAGGTTCGCCGCTTCATGTTTCAGATCAGTCAGCAAATTTTCCAGTGCGGCAATATCGGCGGCGGCGTGCGCATCTTCAATCGCTTCGCGCCATTCCAGTTGCTGCATGAGAAAATCTGCGGGCATCGCCGTATTGGTTTCTTCCTGTGTGTCAATTCCATGCAGATGCAGGAGGTAGCGCGCGCGATCCACGGGCGATTTCAGTGTTTGATACGCTTCGTTGACCAGTGTGGCCATCTGCGCGGAACGCAAGCGCTCGGCGGAAGTTGCCGTCGCGTAACGGTCGGGATGCACTTCGCCTTGCAGTTTGCGGTAAGTTTGATCGAGCGCGGTGCGATCAATGTCGTAGCGGGCGGGCAGATTGAATAACTCGAAATGATTAACCACTAGTGTAAATACGCGCTAGACCGTGAAACTTTCGCCGCAGCCGCAACTATCCTTGACGTTGGGGTTGTTGAATTTGAAGCCTTCGTTGAGGCCTTCCTTGGCATAGTCGAGTTCCGTGCCATCGAGATAGGTCAGGCTTTTCGGATCAATCAGCACGGTCACGCCGTGGCTTTCAAAGGCAAGATCTTCGGGCTGGATTGCATCGGAAAATTCCAGCGTATAAGCCATGCCCGAGCAGCCGGAAGTTTTGACGCCAAGGCGCAAACCCACGCCTTTGCCGCGATTGTCGAGGAATTTGCGCACACGGTCGGCGGCGGCTTGCGTGAGAGTAATCGCCATGCTCAAGCCTCCGCGCCGGTTTTCTGTTTGAGATCGCTGATGGCGGCCTTGATCGCATCCTCGGCGAGCACCGAGCAGTGAATTTTGACCGGCGGCAGCGCGAGTTCTTCGGCAATGTCCGAGTTCTTGATTTGCAGCGCCTGATCCAGCGTCTTGCCCTTGAGCCATTCGGTCACGAGCGAGGACGACGCAATCGCGGAGCCGCAGCCGTAGGTTTTGAATTTTGCGTCTTCAATCACGCCGTCATCGCCCACGCGGATCTGCAGTTTCATCACGTCGCCGCAGGCAGGCGCGCCCACCATGCCGGTGCCGACATTGGGGTCGTTCTTGTCCAGCGCGCCGACGTTGCGCGGGTTTTCGTAGTGATCCAGTACCTTGTCGCTGTATGCCATGTTTATGTTCCTTTCATTCCTTTAGTGTGAACACGCCCTAATGCGCTGCCCATTGCACCGAGTTCAAATCAATGCCGTCCTGATACATTTCCCACAGCGGCGACAGCTCGCGCAGTTTGCCGATTTTGCTCTTCATCAGAGCCACCGTGTAGGCAATTTCCTCTTCCGTGGTGAAACGGCCGATCGAGAAACGAATTGAGCTGTGTGCGAGTTCATCCGAACGACCCAGTGCGCGCAGCACGTAGGACGGTTCGAGGCTGGCCGAGGTGCAGGCCGATCCCGACGATACCGCGATATCCTTGACCGCCATGATGAGCGATTCGCCTTCGACGTAGTTGAAGCTCACGTTGAGGTTGTGCGGCACGCGATGTTGCAGGTCGCCGTTGATGTAAACCTCCTCGATCTCCTGCAAGCCGGACAGCAGTTTGTCACGCAGGCGGCGGATGCGCACATTTTCGAGTTCCATTTCCTCGCGTGCGATGCGGAATGCTTCACCCATGCCGACGATCTGATGTGTCGCCAGCGTGCCCGAACGCATACCGCGCTCGTGACCGCCGCCGTGCATCTGCGCCTCAATGCGTACGCGCGGTTTGCGGCGCACGTAAAGCGCGCCCACACCCTTGGGGCCGTAGGTTTTGTGCGCGGAAAAACTCATGAGATCGACCGGCAATTTTTCCAGATCAATCGCCACCTTGCCCGTGGCCTGTGCCGCGTCAACATGGAAGATGATGCCGCGCTCGCGGCACAGATTGCCTATGGCTTCGATATCCTGAATCACGCCGATTTCATTGTTGACCAGCATCACCGAAGCGAAAATGGTATCCGGGCGGAGCGCCGCGCGGAATTTTTCGATATCCAGCAGGCCGTTGGGTTCGGGCTGCAGATAGGTTGCCTCAAATCCCTGGCGCTCCAGTTCGCGGAACGGATCAAGCACGGCCTTGTGCTCGGTCTGCACGGTGATGATGTGCTTGCCCTTGCCCGAGTAAAAATTGGACGCGCCCTTGATCGCGAGATTGTCGGATTCGGTCGCGCCGGAAGTCCAGACGATTTCGCGCGAATCGCAATTAACCAATGCGGCCACCTGTTCACGCGCTTCTTCCACGGCTTTTTCCGCTTCCCATCCAAAGGAATGCGAACGGCTCGCAGGATTGCCGAACTGTTCAGTCAGCCAGGGAATCATTTTGGCCGCGACGCGCGGATCGACCGGGGTGGTCGCCGAGTAATCAAGATAGATCGGGAGTTTCACACTCATTATTTTTTCCTTCAAACTGCCACTGCAGTTAATTGTTTCAAACGGTTCAGTTCATTTTCCAGCGCGCGCAAAAAGCCGTCGATCTGCGCTTCGTCATTGCCTGCGCCGAGGCTTGCGCGCACCGCGCCGCGCGCGAAATCCGGCGCAATACCCATCGCGAGCAACACATGGCTCGGCTCTGTGCTGTCACTCGAACACGCGGAGCCGCTCGCAATCGCATAGCCTTGTTTATCCATTGCCATCACCAGAGTTTCGCCTTCGAGATTCGGAAACGCGAAAAAGCTGGTGTTGGGCACGCGCGGTGCTTCGCTGCCGAAAATCGTCGCGCCCAGACGATGCAGCCCGGCCTCCAGTCTATCGCGCAATTGCGTCATGCGGCGTGTATGTTCGGTCAGTTCGCGCGTCGCATGGTCACATGCGAGGCCGAAGCCGACAATCGCGGCCACATTTTCCGTGCCGCTGCGCAGACCTTTTTCCTGCCCGCCGCCGCGCAGCAGCGGCTGGATGTCCACGCGTTTATCCAGAATCAATGCTCCCGCGCCTTGCGGGCCGCGTATCTTGTGCGCGGAAATGCTCATTGCGTTCACGCCGAGCGCGTTGAAATCCAGTTTCATCTTGCCCAGCGCCTGCACCGCGTCGGTATGCATCAATGCGCCGTGGCTGCGCGCGATTTCACTGATCGCGGCGATATCCTGAATCACGCCGGTTTCGTTATTGGCTGTCATCACCGAAACCAGTCCGGTTTTTTGTCGCAACAGATTGCGCAGCGCATCCGTGCTGACTTGTCCTGCGCCTGTGACCGGAATGCGCGCCGATTGCCATCCCCGGCCGAACAGCGCCTGCGCCGGTCGAAACACGGCGGGATGCTCAATCGCGCTCACTGCGACAGTCGAAGGCGGCATCGTGCTTGTAATGCCGCAAATCGCAAGATTATCCGCCTCGGTGCCGCCGCTCGTAAATGTCACTTGTGAAGGATGCGCGCCGACCGCGGATGCGACCTGTTCACGCGCATTCTCCACCGCAGACCGCGCCTGCCTGCCGAAGCTGTGGCGGCTGGTCGGATTGCCCTGTGGCTGGCGCAGAAACGGCAGCATCGCTTCCAGCACACGCGCATCCAGCGCGGTGGTTGCGTTGTGATCGAAATAAACGGCGGCGTTCACATTACCCTCAGGCGGCGACAGCTTGCGCGATGCGCTCGCGGCGTCTGGGTTCGGGAATCACGATTTTGTCGCCGTTGCGTTGCGAGTGCACCAACTGCGCGAGGCTCACACCGGAAAGATATTCCAGTATCCGCATGTTGAGACTGGTCCATAAATCGTGCGTCATGCAACGGCGCTCTTCATGACAATTTTCATTGCCGCCGCATTGGGTCGCGTCAATCAGTTCATCCACGGCGGTGATAATGTCTGACACGGAAATGGCTTCCAGTGGCATGGCGATGCGATACCCGCCGCCCGGCCCGCGCACGCTTTTCACGAGCCCGTTGCGACGCAGACGGCTGAATAATTGTTCGAGGTAAGACAGCGAAATTTCCTGGCGGTCGCTGATCGCGGCGAGCGTGACAGGACGATCAACCTCATTAAGCGCGAGGTCGAGCATGGCGGTCACGGCAAAACGGCCTTTGGTGGTCAAACGCATGTTGGCAACTCCGGTAAAAATCTGGTGAATATTTACGGATGTGATATCGGGGGCGCTATAGCTCCCTCAAAACCTGACATCAGAACTGATTTTATAAAAACCAAGTTATTTAGTCAACTATTGCGAACCATGTTTTCTCACGGAAGGAGAATCAAAACGTTCAATCCACCAGTTTGTTCAAATGCTCAACATCAAACGCCTTGCCGACCTGCTGCTCGGTTTCGGCGTCGCCACCCAGATTGGCGATTTGTTGCGCCATTTCCTGCAAGCGCTTGTCCTGCTCGGCGGCGTGGTCGAGCAGGGCGTGGATGGCTTTGGTCATCGGATCGTTCATGTCCTCGGACACGGCATAAGCCGAGAAGCCGATTTTCTGCGCCATGTCGTCGCGCTGTTTGACTTTCTCCTGATCGAGAATGCGCGCCGGAATGCCAACCGCGGTCGCATCGGCGGGAATATCTTTCACCACCACCGCGTTGGAGCCGATTTTCGCATGCGCGCCCACCGTGATCGGGCCGAGCACTTTCGCGCCTGCGCCAATCACCACGCCGTTTTCCAGCGTCGGATGGCGCTTGCCTTTGTTCCACGAAGTCCCGCCCAGTGTAACGCCGTGATACAGCGTGCAATCGTCACCGATCACCGCCGTCTCGCCGACCACCACGCCCATGCCGTGATCAATGAACACGCGGCGGCCTATGGTCGCGCCCGGATGAATTTCGATGCCGGTCAATCCGCGCCCGATATGCGATGCCAGCCGTGCGAGCCAGCGCAAACGCGCACCCCACAGCCAGTGCGAAAAGCGGTGGATGATGAGCGCATGAACGCCGGGATAAGTGGTCAACACCTCCCAATGCGTACGTGCGGCCGGATCGCGTTCAAACACGACGGCAATATCTTCGCGCAAATGGTTGAACATGGCGGTTGGACGTCGTTGGAAAAGGTAGCCATTGTGCCACAAGATGCCTTCTGTTGCGCGATATGCGGCACCCCCGGATTTTGCTATTCTGAAAACATCTTTGGGGAGGAATATGCCGTGATGCTGGCTCGCGTGCTGTACAAAACCTGGCGTGTGCTGCGCTGGCTGCTGCTGGCATTGCTGCTATTGGTGGTCGGTTTCATCGCTCTCGTATGGTGGGAAAACCGGCACGACGATCCGCTGTTACCCGAAGCTGTCAAAGCCATCCGCTTTGAGCCACCCACATCCGAGGCGATGCGGGGCAATGGCTACTTCATACTACTAGGCTTGAGAGCTCCACCAACGGAAGATGCGCTGGATGCAGGGCGGCGAGAGTTCGCGATACAGTTGCAAGACTACGCAGATTATCAGCGTACTGGCACGTTTAAGCCGTTTGTCGAAGAAACTTTTCCCGATATGACGGTAGTGACCTGCGACGAGGGTGTAAGCGATTGCTACGCGCACTATCTCAAGAATGCACAGGCGATCCGCTTAAAATTATCCGAGCAAGCCGTGCTTATAGAGCGTTATCTGTCGTTGCGGGATAAGCCGACTTATAAGGAAGTTATTACTCCATCTAATAATGGTTACACGCAGCCCTATCGCTACGGAGACGCTGCCAGAGCATCCGCTCTGATAGATATGCGCGTTGCGCTGCTACTGGGTGAAAATCGCATAGATGAAGCGCTGACGTTGTTGGAAACCAATGCTGAAATTCATCAGAAAATGATGGAAGGTGCGTGCAGTCTGGTTGGAGCGATGGTCGCGCTGGCGATGGACATGCGCCAGCAGCGATTGCTGAGCAGTGCGTTGCGGCATGTGCCTTCTTTGAGCGCAAACCATGCGAAACGCCTGGATGCTCTCTTGAAAATTATGCCTACATCGCTGACCAATGAATTTGAATGCGAGCTGGAATGGATGTTGGGTAGTTTTGCGCTTGAAGCAAAAATCCATCCCCCGGAGAATGAGAGTTGGGATACGCGTATTATCGCCGGTCTGATGTATTTGCCGAATGCGACTCTTAATACCATATATCTGCACGGGAAAGAAAATATCCGGCTCTCCCAGCTACCGCCAGATCGAATGGAGGCGGAGGTTGCTGCGAAGCGAGACATCGACAGGAAGCGATTGCTGCTTCCATGGCCTCTGCGGAATTTCATAGGAAACGTTCTGGTGGATATAACTGCCAGCAGCAGGGCATCTTACCTCGAACGAACTTAAGATGTCGAAGCCTACCATCGCCTGATTCGCCTGCAAATCGCCGCGCTGCATGAGCATGTGTCATCCGAGCAAATGCCCGCATGGCTGGCCGCGCAGCCGGAAGAATTGCGTAATCCCTATACCTTGCAGCCCATGGATTGGGATGCCGCCACGCAGTCGCTGGTGTTTGAAGGCAAGGAACGCCAAACTCAAAATCCCAAGCCGCAAAATGTTTATCGCGTTTGGTTGAGCAAACCATAGGTTTTGACTCCCCTTCCATGAAGGGGAATTGAACGTTACTCATTCATCTCGATGCCGCTGCATGGTCTTCAAAATTCCACGCAGAATATTGACCTCCTCCCCTTCAAGGGGAGGATTTAGGTGGGGATGGGTTCACTGATTCCTGATCCCTGTCCCCTGAACCCTGCCTACCACGCATACTTCACCCCAATATCCAGCGTGCGGTTCACATAGTCATCCCCGCTCTGCAATCCCAGTCCGCCCCACAGGGAGAGATTGCGGGTCGCATTGCCTT
>JAITML010000051.1 GCA_031277395.1 Methylobacillus sp.
ACGCTCAATGTGGTGTGCCTCGTGTTGCTTGTCAGTTCGCTGTTTGAAGTGCTGCTTACGGGTCTGCGCAATTACGTGTTTTCGCACACGACAAATCGCATTGATGTTGAACTTGGCGCGAGACTGTTTCGTCATCTGGTTGCGCTGCCGCTCGCGTATTTCGGCGCGCGGCGCGTGGGTGACACCGTGGCGCGGGTGCGTGAACTGGAGAATATTCGCAACTTTCTTACCGGGCAGGCAATGACCGCGCTCATTGATTTTTTCTTCTCCTTTATCTTTATCGGCGTGATGTGCATTTACAGCGTCAAGCTCACGCTCATAGTTGTTGCTTCACTGCCGATTTATGTCGCGATTTCCGTGTTGCTCATGCCTGCCTTTCGCGCCCGCCTTAACGAGAAATTCGCCCGGGGCGCGGATAATCAATCCTTTCTTGTTGAATCCGTCTCCGGCGTGGAGACCGTCAAGGCTTCTGCCGTCGAGCCGCAATTCGTGCGCCGCTGGGAAGCGCAACTTGCGGCTTATGTGACGGCGGGTTTTCGTGTCACGCAGTTGGGCAATATCGGCCAGCAACTGATCCAGTTTGTCGGCAAATTGGTCACGGTTGGCACGCTCTTTTTCGGCGCGAAATTCGTGATTGAAGGGCGGCTCAGCGTCGGCGAATTGATCGCCTTCAACATGATGTCGCAGCGCGTGAGTGCCCCGGTTCTTCGTCTCGCGCAACTGTGGCAGGATTTTCAGCAAGTCGGTATTTCCATGCAGCGTCTGGGCGACATTCTCAATACTCGCACCGAACTCCCGCCCAGCCGTCAGGCGCTGCCGCCGATACAAGGTGACATCACGCTCGACAATGTACGCTTTCGTTACCGTCCGGACGGGCCGCCGATTATAGATGGTCTTTCTCTCGACATACATGCAGGCGAGGTGATCGGCATCGTGGGTCGTTCCGGCTCCGGCAAAAGCACTCTCGCCAAACTGCTGCAAAGACTTTATATCCCCGAGCAAGGCACCATACGCATAGACGGCGCCGATCTCGCGCTGGCCGATCCCGCCTGGCTGCGCCGCCAGATCGGCGTGGTGTTGCAGGAAAATCTGCTGTTCAATCGAACTGTCAGGGAGAACATCGCCTTGACCGATCCCGGCGTGCCGCTCGAAGCTGTTATCCATGCCGCCAAACTCGCGGGCGCGCATGACTTTATCTGTGAATTGCCCGAAGGCTACGACACCGTGATTGGCGAACATGGCAGCAATCTCTCGGGCGGGCAGCGGCAACGTCTGGCGATTGCAAGGGCGTTACTTACCAACCCGCGCATCCTGATTTTCGACGAAGCGACCAGCGCGCTCGATTTTGAAACCGAGCGCGTCATCCGCGACAACATGGGTGCGATCAGCGCAGGCCGCACCGTCATCATCATCGCGCATCGCCTTTCCGCAGTGAGGCACGCGAACCGCATCATCGCGATGGATCACGGACGCATTGTGGAACAGGGCGATCACGAGAGCCTGCTGAAGCAGGGCGGTTATTACGCGCATCTCGTTTCCTTGCAGAACGACTGAACATGAGTTCTCCGCGCCTTCAAGCCACCAGAGATTTGCTCCGCCGCTATGCCGATGTCTGGCGCGGCGTCTGGACGATACGCGACCAACTGGAACGCCCCACGCGCGATACCGACCAACTCGCGTTTCTGCCCGCCGAACTGGAACTCGTCGAAACGCCTGTGCATCCCGCGCCCAAATGGGCGGCACGCGTGCTGCTGATGCTTGCCTTTATCGCGCTCCTGATTGGTATTTTCGGGCGGCTGGATATTGTGGTTTCGGCCAGCGGTCAGTTTATTCCCGATGCGCGGGTCAAGGTGATCCAGCCCGCGATCACGGGTGTGGTGCGGGAAATCCATGTCGAGGATGGCGAGCGCGTGAAGGCCGGGCAAACACTGGTGGTACTCGATACCACGCAAGCGGCGGCCGATGTGGACAAGGCGCGTTTGGCGCATCTTGACGCCGAACTTGCCGTCGCACGCGCCAATGCGCTGCTCGCTGCCCAGAAGGAAAATCGTCCGCCCGTCATCCCGCCGGTTGAAGGCGCATCCGGGGAACGCATGCAGGATGCGCAACATCAGGCCGAGGGCGCGTGGTTTGCCTATCGCGATCAATACGAAAGCGCCCAGGCCGAACTTTTCAAACGGCAGGCGGAACTGGACAGCACGCGCGCGCAAATCGCCAAGCTGGAACAAATGGCGCCGCTCGCGCGGCAACAGGCCGATGCGTACAAAACGCTCGTCGCGGACAAATATGTCGCGCACACCGATTATATGGACAAGGAACAGAGCGCGCTCGACAAGGAGCACGAACTTATCGCGCAACGCGCTCACGCCAAGGAGTTGATCGCCAGCATCGCGCAACAACGCGCCAATCTGGAGGCGACCGCTTCCAAATTCCGCCATGACCAGCTCGATGAACTGGAAAAGAACACGCAACAGGCTACGCAAACCCGCAACGACGAAACTAAGGCGCGCACACGACAGGGGCTGCTGATTCTTACCGCACCTGTCGATGGCACGATACGCCAGCTCTCGGTGCATACGCTGGGCGGCGTCGTAACTACCGCGCAGGCACTTATGGAGGTCGTGCCGGATGACGCGCTTGAAGTCGAGGCGAGATTGCAGAACAAGGATGTCGGCTTTGTCGAAACCGGCCAGCGCGTCGCCGTGAAGATTGAGGCATTTCCTTATACTCGCTACGGCTATCTGGATGGAACAGTGATCGACGTTTCCAACAATGCCGTGCAGGACAAAAAGCTCGGCCTCACTTTTCCGGTACGCATCCGTCTGGAAAAGAATCGCATCAAGGTTGATAACCGCTGGATCACGCTCACTCCCGGCATGGCCGTCACCGCAGACATCCGCACCGGACAACGCAGCGTGATCGGGTATTTCTTCAGCCCGCTCATGCAAACGGTGGAGGAGAGTATGCGTGAGCGATAGGGAGCCTTTGAGTAATGCCGTTACCTCCGCGCAAGCGAGAAGGTGGCGGCACTTCGCCATGCTCGTCGGCATCGCGCTATTCACATCAAATGCCCATGCTTTCGACCCCTTGCGCGCCGAACAAGATATCTCCGCCACGCCCGCCGGAGACATGGTCGCCGCATGCGCATTCGACACATCTGTAACGCGACCTTTGCCGTTGTCCGAAGCCATAGAGCGCGCACTTTGCTCCAATCCCAAAACCCGCGAAACCTGGGCGGATGTGAAAGCGCAAGCCGCCGCCGTGGGCATCGCGCGTTCGGCATATCTGCCAACCCTCTCCGCCACCTGGCAAAGCGTGCG
>JAITML010000041.1 GCA_031277395.1 Methylobacillus sp.
ATGACCATCAATCAAAGCACCAACCGTGCGGCGATTAACTGGAACACCTTCAACATCGGTCAAGGCTATACCGTCCAATTCAACCAACCCGGCACGAAATCCATCACGCTGAACCGCGTCGTCGGCGGTGTGCCTTCCAATATTCAAGGCTCTTTGCTCGCCAACGGCCAGGTCTGGATACAAAACGCCAACGGTGTGCTCTTTGGCAGCGGCGCCACCATCAACGTCAACTCCCTGTTCGTCACCACCAAGAACATAGACGTTAACCAATTCATGTCAGGCAGCAACACTTTCGACCTGACCTCCACCGGCCTCAACGCCGGCATCATCAATGATGGCAGCATCACCGCCCAAGGCTACGTCACCCTCGTCGGCGACCAGGTCAGAAACACTGGTACCATCAACGCCAACCGCGTCATCCTCGCCGCCGGCGACAGCGCCACCGTCGCTCTCGACAATGGCCAAGGCATCAATATCACGCTCACCAACACCACCGCCAACGCGCTCGTGGAAAACAGCGGCAAAATCCAGACCGGCAACGACGGCACCGTGCTGCTCACTGCCCAAGGCAAAGACACCCTGCTCAACACCGTCATCAATCTCTCCGGCGTCGTCAAGGCCGGAACCATAGTTGCCGACGCAAACAACACGGGCGACGTCGCCGTCACCGGCAAACTTGATGCCAGCAACGAGCAAGGGGAAGGCGGCACTGTCGTCCTTTCCGGCAATCGCGTCGGTCTTTTCAACGACGCCATCATAGACATCAGCGGTGACACCAAAGGCGGCACCGCGATCATCGGCGGCGACAAACTCGGCAAAGTCCCCGGCTCCAGCGCCGCCGGTTTTATCAATGAAGTCACTCTTGCCGACACCACCCAGATTGATTCCGGCGTCAAAATCGACGCCGGTTCCGCGCATGGCGACGGCGGCTTTATCGAAACCTCCGGCAAAAATCTCTCGGTACAGGGTACCATCAGCGCCGCTGCGCCCAACGGCAAAGCCGGACTGTGGCTCATTGACCCGACTGATCTCACGATCAGCACAGGTGGAGATGGCAATGTAAGCGCTGGTCCGGGTACTTTCGAGCCAACGGGCAGTCCCTCGACGGTCAACAACACCACGATTCAGAATGCGCTCGTCTCGACGGACGTTCTCATTACCACGCTAACTGGTCCGAATACGGTCGGTCAAAGCGGCAACATCACGCAGGATGCGGGTGCCGACATCACCAGCGTCACCGCCAACAATCTGACGATGGAAGCAGCAGGCAACATCACGCTCAACGGCAATATCTCGCTGCAAGGCGGCGACCTGGAACTCACGGCAGATGCCGATGACACGGGAGATGGCGCAGTTACCGTTTCCGCAGATTCAACCATCGCGCTCAACGGCGGCAATCTGACGATTTGGGGTAACACCACTGGAACAACAGATACTATTGCAGTGCTCATCAATGGCAACTTGACAGGTATCGGTAGCGGTACGATTACGGGCAATGCGAACGACGGCTTTGGCATTGCGCTCTTGAATACACTGGATGTAGTGGGTGGCAATCTCAACATTACTGGCAAATCAGTCAGCAACATTGGCGTCGCAATCTATAATGCCGTCACAGTTGAGAGCGGCGGCAACCTGAATATCACGGGTGAGACGAATAGTGGTCAGGTTGCAGTTGTTACCTTTGGCACGGTGAGCACATTGACCGTGAGTGATGGCAATGCAGTTATCCGTGGCACTGCAAATAGCGGCCGTGGTGTTGAACTGCAAGGCGATGTGACAGTAAATGGCGATGGTGTTCTGAATATTACCGGCACGACGAATACCGGCGCCTTTGGTATTTCTGTTCGCCGCGCGCTGGAGGTGACCAACGGTGAGGTGACCCTCAATGGCACTGCGAATACCGATCACGGCGTTGAGCTGTATGGCGCTATAGCAGTCAGTGACCGTGGCAGCCTGAACATTACAGGAAAATCAGATGCTGACCTCGGCATTGTTACTTTCACTGCCAGCACGTTAACGGTGGATGATGGTGAGGTGACCCTCAATGGCACTTCAAATAGTGGCCGCGGTATTGAGCTGGAAGGCGCTGTGGTAGTGGACATTGGCAGCTTGAATATCACCGGAAAATCGGATGGTGACATTGGTTTTGCCGGTTATGGCGCGCTGACTGTCATTGATGGCAATGCAATCATCAATGGTACCTCCAGCACTGGTGATGGCGTGTACCTGGATAATGACTTGACCGTAGTCGTCAGTGGCGGCAGCCTGAATATCACTGGCGAATCGGCCAGCGACATTGGCGTTTCTGTTCTGAGCACACTCAATGCGACAGATGGCGGCGTGCTCAATATCCGCGGCGACTCTACCAGTGGCACTGGTGTTCAACTGGCTGCCGTTGCCATCGAGGTGGATAACGATAGCATCCTGAACATCACCGGTGAATCAGATACCGGAATTGGAGTACAAGCGATCGTCGATACGGCAATATTGGCCAACATAGTCGGCAATATGAGCATCACGGGTGTTTCCCGTAGTGATAATTACGGTGTCAGGGTCGACAGCCTGGACCCTGCGCTGGTGATTAGTCAAGGGAACATTACGCTCAACGGCACTTCGGCAAGCAACACAGGTTTGTTTTTTGATGATGCCCTCACCGATCTCACGATCAATGACACCGGCAATGTGACGCTGGAAGGCCACTCCAGTGGTGACAACAACGCTAATGCCGGTGTGGATCTATCCAAAACCGCTACCGTTGTGGCCGAGACGGGCAGTCTGAATATCATTGGCAACGCGGTAGCCGGTATCGGCGCTCATTTGGGAGATTTCCGGGTTTCGGATACAGGCAACGTGAGTATTACCGGTACGTCAACCGACGGCGGCGGTGTGCGTATGGGAGACATCAATACCTCGGGTAACAGTAAAGTCACCGCCAATGGCACGAGTGACGACGACCTTGGCACAGGCATTGATGCCATCAACATTTCGGATAGCAGCAGCGTGGACATTCGCGGCAACAGTGATGGTGCTTTTCTTCATGGCGTGGAAGTATTCGGCAACATCGCGCTAAGCGGCGGCAACCTGACGGTCAATGGCACGGCGAGCGGCGCAGGCGAGGGCATATGGCTGTTTGGCAATTCGCTGGATATGACAGGCGGCAACGCCAGCTTCAATGGTACATCGGTCGACGGTTATGGTGTCGATGTGTTCACCAACATCACCGCAAGCGCAGGCAGCAACCTGACGATCAACGGTGAATCGGATACCGAAATTGGCGTTTCCCTGATCCTTGATACGATGACCGTCTCAGGCGGCAATGTAGACATCAATGGCGTTTCCAATGATTTCCGCGGCGTGAGTCTGGCTGACGCTGCCGTGGTGGTCGTGAATGACGGCAGCCTGGACATTACCGGCATATCGGATGCTGGTCGTGGTGTCTCTCTTGGTACCGGCAACAGCATCACGGTCAACGATGGCGACCTGAATATCACCGGCAAATCAGACGGGAACAACTATGGCGTTGTCGATTTCGGCAAACTGACCGTAACAGGCGGCAACGCAAACATCAATGGCACGTCCAATACCAGTGATGGCGTGGCCTTTGGCGATACCGTGAATGTCAGTGGTGGTGATGTGATGGTCAACGGCACATCCAATACCGGAATTGGCGTATATCTGGTCAGTGTCATGGAAGCCATCAACAACGGCAACCTGTCGGTCAACGGCATTTCGGCCTCCGGCACGGGTGTCAATGTGGAAGGCGGCAGTATCCTCCTTGCCGGCGCCTCAACCTTCACGGTCGATGGCCGTTCCGCTTCCGGCGCAGGCATCTCCCTGGACGGCACACTCAACACCACCTCCAGCAATGCTGCCGCCCTGACCGGTGAATCGACTGATGGCGCGGGCATCCTCATCGGCGGCGGAACCGGCTTCGCCCTCTCGGGCAACGGCACCCTGGACATGATCGGAAATTCCCACAACCCGGGCAGCACCGTCAACAACGGCCCGACGGCACATGCCAGCATCCGGATCGGCAACCTGACCGTGAGCGAAGACGCCACCCTGAACGCCGCAGGCAATACCGATACCGGCGATGGCGTCAAACTCCTCAAGGGCGGTACGGTAGAGGTTGCGGACAACGGCATCCTCAACCTCACCGGCACCGCTACCACCACTGGCGATGGCGCGGACCTCAATGGTGATATCCTCCTGACCGGCAATGCCAAGCTGACCATTACAGGCAGTTCCGTGACGGGTAACGATATTGAGGATGACAGCAATTTCACCAGCACCTCTGCCCTGACCCCCAACATCGCGTCTGCGCTCACAGGCACCGTTATCAACGGCGGCGGAGAAATTGATGACCGCAATCCGCCCAGCCCCGGTGGAGGCGGCGGCGGTGGAGGAGGAGGCGCAGGCGCTGCGCTTGGCGCGGCAGCGGTTGGCGGCCTGATCGCCTTGCTTGCGGGCGGTGAGGACGAAATCTGGGCGCTGGAAACACCGCAGGCGTTGACCGGCGATTCCAACCTTGCCCCGCTCTGGTGCAACGCCATGCTTGATTATGTGGAAATCAGCGCCGACCAGAAACAGGCGTTTGTGCGCCTGCATACTCAGGAAGGCTTGATTGAGCGCACTCTGCCGCTCAAGGAAGGCAGCAATGGCACGAAGCATTATGGCGTGGTGGATAATATAACTGGAGAATACGCGGAACTCTCGTTCAATTCCGAGACACAGGAATACTTTTTCCAGGAAAGCGGCACACATGCCGGTCAGCCCTATGCCGTGAAATCCCACGGCTGGCTAGGCAAAAAGGAAAATGCCACCGATCCGACCAAGGGCAACTACGAACTGAGTGATGAGGGTTGCGCGGTACCGCCTGCCGTAGTGGAAACGCCTCCTCCACCGCCGCCCACGCCTTAACGAGGTATTGCAGACGGCGTGGAAGCATCTTTGGGCAAACCGCATCATAGCCATTAATTCTGCCAACCGGTAAAGGTGGCCTTGCGAGCGCAGTATCGTCCCTCGATACTGCGCTTTTTTGTTCAAGCCCTCTTTCTCTCACGCAAGAGCGGGATGATATCCCCAGTTCTAATGAATTGACCCATCAGGGCTTTGCGGATAGCATGGCGGGAATTTTGACTTTCAAAGACGGCAGTCCATGTTAAAAAAACCTCTGCTGAAAGTAGCCTTGCTTGCGTTGTTTCTCGCGCCGGCCGCATATGCCGAGACCGATACGGTCGCCAATGTTGCCGATACCAAACTGACATTTCTGGATGCCTCTGCCGCTGCTCCCAGGGGGCTGGAACAGAAAGTGACGGATACGGAAAAAGCTGCGCCCGCCGCTGACGAAAATGCCACACAGGAGGCTGCGTCCTCCGCCACCGAAAACGCCGTACAGGAAGCTGTGCCCGCTTCCGACGAAAATACCATACAGGAAACTACACTCAACGAAGAAGCCATTGCGAATATCGAGTTGCAGCCCGAGCAGCAGGTTGACTTGTGGGATCGCATCAAAGACGGCTACGCCATGCCGGATCTTGATTCTCCGCTCACGGCAGCCAGCGAATCCTGGTATGCCGCCCGCCCCGACTATATGAATCGCATGGTGGAGCGCAGCCAGAGATACCTTTTCCACATTGTCGAAGAAGTGCAAAAGCGCGGGATGCCGACGGAAATCGCGTTGCTGCCCATGGTAGAAAGCGCGTTTAATCCGGTTGCACTGTCACGCAGCAAGGCTTCCGGCATCTGGCAATTCATTCCCTCCACGGGCAAAAATTACGGCCTCAAACAGAACATATGGGTGGATAACCGCCGCGATGTGACGGCCGCGACGGATGCCGCGCTCACCTATCTGCAAAAACTGTATGGCATGTTCGGTTCCTGGGATCTCGCGCTCGCCGCCTACAACGCGGGTGAAGGCACGGTCATGCGCGCGATCGAGCGCAACCGGAAGCATGGGCTGCCTACCGATTACGTGAATCTTCCGTTGCCGCCGGAAACCAGAAATTACGTTCCCAAACTGCAAGCGATCAAGAATATCGTTACCCATCCCGAGCAATACGGCCTTGATCTTCAGCCGATTGCCAATCAGCCCTATTTCACCACGGTTGATGCGCCCAAACAAATTGATGCCGCGCTCGCCGCCAAGCTTGCGGGCATTACGGAAGAGGAATTCAAGTCACTCAATCCCGAATACAACCGCCCGGTGCTGGCCTCGACCGATGGCGAACATGTTTTTCTGCTGCCGCTGGGCGCAGATGAAACATTCCAGACCAATCTGGCCGCTTACGACAAACCGCTGGTGAGCTGGCAAACCTACACCGCGAAACGCGGCGACAGTCTGGATAAAATCGCCAAAAAATTCGGCGTGAGCGCGGCCAAACTGCGCGAAGCAAATTATCTCGATTTCAAGGGCAACAAATTCAAAACGACTTATCCGCTGCTTGTGCCCGTGCAAGGTGAAGTAACGGATGCGACATTGACGGTCGAAGATATTCCGGATCCGACAAGTTCCGTTTCCACCAAACGTTACAAGGTCAAAAAAGGCGATACGCTGGCTACCGTGGCTCGGCGTTACGGCATGTCGGTGCAGGAACTGCGCAGCCTCAATCATCTCAAGTCGGACAAAATAAAAAACGGCCAGACCTTGCTCGTGCAGGTTGAAGAAGCTGCGCCCAAACAGCAGAACAAATCCGCAAGCGCGCATAAAACCTATGTGGTGCAACGCGGCGATACCCTGTACGCCATCGCGCGCAAATTTGATGTCAGCCCCTCCGACATCAAGCGCTGGAATAATCTGGATGAAACGCGCATCACCCCCGGCGATAAACTCAAAATCCTGAACCCGGACAAGGCTTGAAGCCCGGGTTTGCAATGCCTGCCCTCTTCCGCGCCATCGGAATTTTCGCGCTGCTGACGCTTGCTTCCTGCGGCTCTTCATCCGATGCGCCGCGCACCAATGCCGATCTTGACCGGCACTATCCGCCCGAATCCGGCGGCACGCTCATTGATGCAATGTCTGCCGAACCAAGCAGTCTGCTCGCGATGCTGGCCGGGGAATCCGCTTCCTCCTCCGTGGCTTCCAATATTTTCAACTCGTTGCTCAAGTACGATAAAAATCTGGAGCTGGAAGGCGAGCTCGCGCAATCCTGGCAGGTCTCCGGCGATCAGAAAACCATTACCTTCAAGCTCAAACCCGACATGAAATGGGCGGATGGCGCGCCATTGACCAGCACCGATGTGCTGTTTACCTGGCAAGTAATGACCGACGACAATACACAGACGCCTTATGGCGCCGATTACAAGCTGGTCAAACACGCCGAAGCGCCTGACCCGTTTACATTTCGCGTCACCTATGAACAGCCCTATGCTCCGGCCTTGAGTTCATGGGCAGGTTTGCAAGTTCTGCCCAAGCATCTGCTTGAAGGACAGAACATCAACACCACGACCTTCGCGCGCAAGCCGGTCGGCAGCCATTATTACCAGCTCGCCGAATGGAAACATGGCGAGCATATTTCACTCACGCGCAATCCGAATGCAACACAGGGGCAAGCGCGCATTGATCGCCTTGTTTCGCGCTTCATCCCTGACCCTGCCGCGCAGTTTCTGGAATTGATGGCTGACAATATCGATACGATGAATCTCAATCCGATTCAATCTGCCCGCATTCTGCCCGCGCGCGAGGAACTCAATCAGCGTGTCGCGTTATATAAAGAACTGGGCAATGCCTATACCTATCTTGGCTTCAATCTCAAGCATGCGCCCTTTGACGACAAGCGCGTGCGCCAGGCCATCAACTATGCGATCAATAAACAGGAGCTCATCGACGGTGTGTTGCTTGGCCTCGGCGAGCCGGTCGCTTCACCCTACAAACCCGGTACGCGCTGGTCGAACCCGGAGCTTCATCCTTATCCGCACGATATTGAAAAAGCGAAACAGTTGTTAAAAGAAGCCGGGTTTGAGGACCATGACGGCGACGGCATACTGGACAAAAACGGTCAGCCATTTCAGTTTGAAATTCTTACCAACCAGAACCCTGATCGCGTGAAAGCCGCGACCTTCATCCAGCGTCAGTTGAAACAGGTAGGCATCAAGGTCAGCATACGGCAACTGGAATGGGCAAGTTTTATCGGGCGCTACATCAAGACCGGCGATTTTCAGGCCGTGGTGCTGGGCTGGAGTTTGGGCGCGGAGCCGGATCAATTCAATATCTGGCACTCCTCGCAGCAAGCGCCGGGGCAATTCAATTTCATCGGCTACAACAACCCGGAAGTAGATCGACTACTGGAGCAAGGCCGCCTCGAACTTGATCCCGACAAGCGCATGAAAATTTACCATCAATTCGCAAAAATTCTGCTGGATGACAGCCCGATGGTCTATCTATACGCGGGCTATGAACTGGCCGCGATCCATAAACGCGTGCAAGGCGTAGACAACACCTCGCCGCCTGCCGGTATCGGCTATAACAGTTATGAGTGGTATATTCCCGCGCCTCTGCGTCGTGATGAAATATCCGCCCGCAACGAGATTTCGGATAAATGATGCGCTATCTGCTCAAACGCTTGCTCTGGTTGATACCGCTTCTGATCGGTATCAGCCTGATCTCGTTTTTCATCATGCATTTGGCGCCCGGCGACATCACCACCACGGAATCCGGCTTCAATCCCAAAGTCAGCGAAGAATCGCGCCAGAAACTGCGCGAACTGTATAACCTCGACAAGCCACTTATTGTGCAATATGGGTTGTGGCTCAAACGCATGGCCACACTGGATTTCGGCACCTCTTTCGCGAGCCACCAAAAACCGGTGTTCTGGGAACGTGCGGATGAAAAAGGCGTTGTGACGCCCGGCATGATACAGGAGGCGCTTCCGATCACCTTGCTCATCAATGTGTTGAGCATGTTGCTCATTATCGTGGTCGCGCTGCCTTTGGGCGTGATCTCGGCCACCCATCAGAACCGTTTGCCGGATCGCGCAATTACCGTGTTCGTATTCATCGGTTTCGCCGTGCCGGGTTTCTGGCTCGCGCTGATGATGATGTACTGGTTCGGCGTGGCTCATCAATGGTTGCCGATTTCCGGCATACACAGTTTGAATTACGAAAACATGGGCGCGCTTGAAAAACTCTGGGATACGGGACGTCATCTCGCCATGCCCGTATTCATTTCCGCGCTTGGCGGACTTGCCGGAATTTCGCTGTTCGTGCGTAACGGCATGCTGGATGTGCTGCATCAGGATTACATCACCACCGCACGTGCCAAAGGGTTGCCAGAAAATACCGTAGTCTATCGCCACGCCTTGCGTAATGCGCTTTTGCCGCTTATCACGCTGCTCGGTCTTTCCATTCCCGGGCTTATCGGCGGATCGGTGATTTCCGAATCCATTTTTGCGATTCCCGGCATGGGCAAGTTGTTTTTTGATGCCGTGATGATGCGCGATTTTCCGGTCGTCATGGGCATACTCACGATAGGCGCGGCGCTTACGCTCATCGGCAACCTGCTCGCCGATCTCGCTTATGCATGGGCTGATCCGCGTGTGCGGCGCGGAGTGATGCAATGAAGCGTGTGCTGCGTAATCCACTCTCGCTCTGGGGATTCATTATCATCGTCGGTGTGCTCGTGCTCGCCCTGCTCGCACCGCTGCTCGCGCCTTACGACCCGGACGCGGTCGATGTCAAATCCATACTGCTCTCGCCTTCCGTGCATCACTTCATGGGTACCGACAGTCTCGGGCGCGACGTTTTCTCGCGCATGTTGTACGGCGCGAGAATCTCGCTGCTGGTCGGCTTTGTCGCCGTCGGTATCGCCACCGCCATCGGCATCATACTGGGCGCGATTTCCGGCTACTATCGCGGCTGGGTCGATGTTGTCATCATGCGATTGGTCGATGTGATGCTTTCGATTCCGACTTTCTTTTTAATCCTGGCCGTCATCGCATTTCTCACTCCGTCGATCTGGAACATCATGATCGTGATCGGGCTGACTTCATGGATGGGCGTGACGCGGCTCGTTCGCGCAGAATTTTTGAGTCTGCGCGAACGTGAATTCGTGCTTGCCTCGGCCACGCTGGGCGCACGCGATCACAGGCTTATTTTTCGCCACCTGCTGCCGAACAGTCTCACGCCGGTCATTGTGAGTTTTGTTTTGGGCGTTGCGAGCGCGGTGCTGGTCGAATCGGGTCTGAGTTTCCTCGGGTTGGGCGTGCAACCACCGCAAGCTTCATGGGGCAACATACTCACCGAAGGCAAGGAATATATCCAGTTCGCATGGTGGCTGTCGTTCTTCCCCGGCATGGCGATACTGCTCACGGTGTTGGGTTATAATCTTTTGGGAGAGGGTCTGCGCGATGCGCTGGACCCAAGACACCGCGGAAAAGGAAAAAATTAAATGGGATTCCTCCAAGGCAAGCGCGCACTCATCGTTGGCATGCTCAGCAACCGTTCCATCGCTTATGGCATTGCCCATGCAATGAAACGCGAAGGCGCGGAACTTGCATTCACCTATCAAACGGATAAATTTGAAGAGCGTGTCTGCAAACTCGCTGAAGAATTCCACTCCAGTATCACCTTGCCCTGCGATGTGGCCGATGACGCGCAAATTGAAAACATGTTCGCGATTCTCAAGGAACAGTGGGATGCTTTCGACATCATCGTTCACTCCGTTGCCTTCGTGCCCAAGGTGGCGCTGGCCGGAGATTATCTTGAATCCACCACGCGCGAATATTTCAGAATCGCGCACGACATCAGTTCCTACAGCTTCCTCGCGCTCGCCAAGGCCGCGCTGCCAATGATGGAAGGTCGCAACGGAGCGCTGCTCACGCTGAGCTATCTCGGCGCGGAACGCACCATGCCCAACTACAACGTCATGGGCGTCGCCAAAGCCAGCCTCGAAGCCAATGTACGCTACATGGCGCAAAGCCTGGGTCCACGCGGCATCCGCGTCAATGCGGTTTCCGCGGGGCCGATCAAAACACTGGCGGCCTCCGGCATTTCCGGCTTCGACAAAATGATGGACTTCAACGAAAAACACGCTCCGTTGCGTCGCAACGTCACCATAGAAGAAGTCGGCAATGTCGCTGCCTTTCTCTGCAGCGATCTCGCAAGCGGCGTCACTGGTGAAATCACCTATGTTGACGGCGGCATGAACACCACTGCAGCGGGGTCGGTTGAGGCGATGCTTTAAAACAAGCGAAGAAAACCACACAAAAAAGGGCTGCCGCGGCAGCCCTTTTTAATTCACTCCAAATCGCTTACTGCGGCTTCATCTCCAGCAAGCGCTGGTTGATTTTGATCTTGGCCTGATCCCTCAAAGCATTCATCCAGGCTGCCGAATAGGCTTCCGCGAGCGCGCTCTCCATTTCACCTTGCAGCAATTTGCGCTCATCGGCATCAGTCGGCGCGCTGCCTTCAACCTTGGAAACGCGTATCAGGGTATAGCCCTGGTTGGTAATTTCCACGCCGTCAAAGGCCGGCAGTTTGGCAGCATCAATACGGAATGCCTGCTTCATCACGGCATCGTTCAGGCCCTGGGCGTTCTTGCGATCTATGGTCACGTCGGGAATCCAGTCCAGATTTGACGCGGATTCCCCCTTGCGCAGAGCATCCAGCATTTCCTTACCCTTCTTGACGGCCAGCGCGACGGATTGCTCGTGCTTGAGATAATCTTCCAGCGGCTGCTGGACTTCGTCGAAACTGCGTGGCGCGGCAGGTTTGTGATCCGTCACGCGTGCTACCAGCAACGTGTTGGGGCCAACTTCAATGGCGGAGGTATTACGCTTGTCCTTCAACACGTCATCGGAAAAAATTTCAGAGGTTAATTTGTCACTCTTGAAATAACCTTGCACATCCATCCGGCTCATCAACGGGCTGGTTTGCATCTCCACGCCGAACTCCTTGACGAGCGGCTCAAGGCTGTCAGATTGCGTGTAGGCCAGTTCATTGAACCTGTCGGTCATTTCGTTGAACTGATCCACCGCTTTCTGATAAAGCAGATTGGCGCGCACTTGCGCCTTGACCTCGTCGAACGTCGGTGCCGTACCTTGAATACCGGTCAGTTTGATGATGTGGTAACCGTACTGCGATTCGACCAGATCGCTGATCGCGCCGGGGGCCATGCTGAATATCGCGTCCTCAACCGGCTTGACCAGCGCACCATCGCGCTTGGTCAAACCAAGATCACCGCCGTTTTGCGCCGAGCCGGAATCCTGCGAATATTTCTTCGCAAATTCTGCAAAATTGTCAGGCTGTGCTTTCACTTCGGCCAGTACCGCTTGCGCTTTTTCCAGCGCAGCTTTTCTGGATTCATCATCCGCCTTGCCGAAGCCGATCAGAATATGGCTGGCGCTGCGTTGCTCCTCACCCTGAAACTGCTCTCTATGATCATCGTAGTATTTTTTCACCTCATCATCGGTGATCTGGAGATGCCGGATCATATCGTTCGCGGAAAGCAGCACGAATTGCAGTCCGACTTGTTCCGGCACCTGAAACTTTTCCTTGTTTTTTTCGTAATAATCCTTGACCTGCTGCGCGTCAACCTTGGCTTCGCTCATGAAATCATCCGCCCGGATCTCCGCGATGCTGACCTCGCGCTGCTGGTGTTCAACCTGCATGGTCTTGTCAAACACCGCGTTCGGCACAAAGGCGGCGGCAGCGATGCCATTGCTCACCTGCTGCGTCAGCAAGTTATTGCGCATGCGCGCTTCAAACTGGCTGGGTTTGAGATTGTTCGCTGCCAGCGTTTTGCTGTAAACCTCATCCGAAAAAACACCGTCTTTCTGAAATTCGGGCAGCGAGAGAATGAAATTGTTCAAGGATTCATCGGAAAGCGCAAAGCGGCTGCGCTGGATTTCCGCATTGAGCAGCTTGGTGCTGATCAACTGATCCAGCACATACTGACGCACTTCCGGATTTTCCAGGAAATCAGGCGGGTCTTTTTCTTCGGCGGCACGCCTTTGCTCGGCGAAATTCTGCAACGCATCATCAAATTCCTGTATCGTGACTTTCTGGTTTCCTACCTCGGCCACACTGGCATTGGCGCCAGCTCCGCTCAGCCAGGTATCGACCCCGTAAATCATAAAGGTCAGCGGAACAATGACGAGCAGCGCCTTGCCTATTTTTCCTTGAGCCAGCTTGCGAAATACTTCCAACATGATTTGATTCTCTTGAGTGGCAAATACCCCATTCAGCACGCGATTGCGCGGCTGAATGGGGCGTTAAAAAGCGATGACTATACCATAGTTGACCGGCTCTGGCGCATTGCCGGAGTTGCGGCAGCGCAAGACAAAGAAAACGGCAAACCTTGCGGTTTGCCGTTTCTGTTATTGGCGGAGTGGACGGGGCTCGAACCCGCGACCCCCGGCGTGACAGGCCGGTATTCTAACCAACTGAACTACCACTCCTGATTCATTTGTTGCTCAGCGGTTTGGTGGGTGCTGACGGGATCGAACCGCCGACATTCGCCTTGTAAGGGCGACGCTCTACCAGCTGAGCTAAGCACCCTTTTCTACTACCGTAGTATTACCGTGTTACCGAGCAAAGTCCGCTATTTTACAGCATCCTTCAGCGCTTTGCCAGCCCTGAATCTCGGAGAATTTGCAGCCTTGATCTTGATAGCGGCGCCGGTACGCGGGTTGCGGCCGGTGCGTGCGGCGCGCTTTCCAACATAGAATGTACCGAAGCCAATCAGGGTCACGGGATCACCCTTCTTGAGCGACTTCTTGATGGCGGTTGTTACTGCGTCCAATGTACGTGCTGCAGAGGCCTTGGACAGACCGGAATGTTTTGCGAGTTGGTCAATCAGTTCAGACTTGTTCACGAGCAATCCCCTTTCGGCGAGTTGAAAATAACAGGCATATCCTGTTACCAAGCTTTATAGCAAGCGGCAAAAGATTGTGTCAAGAGCTTTTCAGCCGGATGACAAAGATATTTTTCGGATGGGTGAACTGCGAACAAAATTTGCTGCTGAAATGCGCTCTCTCCCGCCTGCGGGAGAGAGTTAATCATCGATCAATGCGTGACAATTGTTGACGGTTTTTCCGCGTTTTCACTTTGCGATGCTTCCGCGACAGTCGCAGCGACTTCCATCGGCTCGGGCATGCGCTCAAGCGCGATTTCCAGAACCTGATCGATCCACTTGACCGGATGAATGTCGAGCTTGTTCTTGATATTGTCGGGAATATCCACCAGGTCTTTCACGTTCTGCTCGGGGAGCATTACCGTCTTGATGCCTCCGCGATGCGCCGCCAGCAGTTTTTCCTTGAGCCCGCCGATGGGCAGCACCTCGCCGCGCAACGTGATTTCGCCCGTCATGGCGACATCGGCGCGCACCGGAATATCGCACAACGCAGAAACCAGCGCGGTGCAAAGCGCGATGCCCGCGCTCGGGCCGTCCTTGGGCGTGGCGCCTTCCGGCAGGTGGATGTGGATGTCTTTCTTCTCGTAAAAATCGCCGGGAATACCGAGTCGTTCCGAACGGCTCCGCACCACGGTGCGCGCGGCCTCGATGGATTCCTTCATCACATCGCCCAACTGGCCGGTGCGGATGATGTTGCCTTTACCGGGCATCACGGTTGCTTCAATTGTCAGCAATTCACCGCCAACTTCCGTCCACGCGAGGCCGGTCACCTGACCGATCTGGTTGGATTTGCTGGCAAGGCCGAAATCATAGCGTTGCACGCCGAGATATTTATTCAGATTGCGCGGCGTGACCGTGATGCGCTTGGCTTCGCCGGTTTTGCTTCTGGATTTGCTGACGGTCAGTTCCTTGACGATCTTGCGGCAAATCTTGGAAATCTCGCGATCCAGACTGCGCACACCTGCCTCGCGCGTGTAATAACGCACGATGTCGCGCATCGTGTTTTCGGAGATATTGATTTCCGTCGCTTTGAGGCCGTTCACTTTCAACTGCTTGGGCAGCAGATAATTCACCGCAATGTTGACCTTCTCATCTTCGGTATAGCCGGAAAGGCGGATCACTTCCATGCGGTCCAGCAGCGCGGGCGGAATGTTGAGCGAATTGGAGGTGGCGACAAACATCACGTCGGACAAATCATATTCGACTTCAATATAGTGATCGGTAAACGTGTGGTTCTGCTCGGGATCGAGCACTTCCAGCAGCGCCGAGGACGGGTCGCCACGGAAATCCTGTCCCATCTTGTCCACTTCATCGAGCAGAAACAGCGGATTCCGCACACCGACCTTGCTCATGCTCTGCAATACCTTGCCCGGCATGGAACCAATGTAGGTACGACGATGGCCGCGAATCTCGGATTCATCATGCACACCGCCCAGCGCCATGCGCACAAACTTGCGATTGACCGCGCGCGCGATGCTTTGGCCGAGTGAGGTTTTACCCACGCCGGGTGGGCCGACCAGGCACAGAATCGGCCCTTTCAGCTTGTCCACACGCTGTTGCACCGCGAGATATTCGATGATGCGTTCCTTGACCTTTTCAAGGCCAAAGTGATCGGCATTGAGGATTTTTTCGGCTGCGAGCAAATCCTTACTGATTTTGGTTTTTTTCTTCCACGGCAGGGCCACCAGCGTTTCGATGTAGTTGCGCACCACCGTCGCTTCGGCGGACATGGGCGACATCATCTTGAGCTTTTTCAGCTCGCCTTGAGCCTTGGTCAGCGCCTCCTTAGGCATGCGCGCTGCCTTGATGCGTTTTTCCAGATCGTCGATATCCGCGTTGTCATCCTGCTCGCCAAGCTCCTTCTGGATCGCCTTGACCTGCTCATTCAGGTAATACTCGCGCTGGCTCTTTTCCATCTGGCGTTTGACGCGGCCGCGTATGCGTTTTTCAACCTGCAAAATATCGATTTCGGCTTCAAGCAGGCCGAGCAAATGCTCCAGCCGCTTGCCGATATCGAACATCTCCAGAATCTCCTGCTTTTCCTCCAGCTTGAGCGTCAGATGCGCGGTGATGGTGTCGGCAAGACGTCCTCCATCATCAATGGTGGCGAGCGAAGTCAGAATTTCCGGCGGAATTTTTTTATGCAGTTTGACGTACTGATCGAACTGCGTGAACACGGTACGCATGAGCGCCTGAATTTCGTTGTTGGCGCCGACTGCGGAATCAATGTGCTCGACTCTGGCGGCGCAGTATCCATCCAGCTCGACAAACTGCGTCACCCGCGCGCGATGCACGCCCTCAACCAGCACCTTCACGGTGCCGTCCGGCAGTTTCAGCATCTGCAGTACAGTCGCCACGGTGCCGACCGTGTACAAATCCTCGGCCTGCGGATCATCGTTGTTGGGTGATTTCTGGGCGACGAGCAGGATTTGCTTGTTCTGTTCGGCGGCGGCTTCCAGTGCCTTGACGGATTTGGCGCGCCCCACGAACAGCGGGATGACAAGATGCGGATAGACCACCACATCACGCAACGGCAGCAAGGGAAGCAAGTCGAGTTCGTCGGAGACTGCCTGATCTGCCTTATCGATAACTTCTGTCATGAATAAACCTTCGCTATGAGCCGTTCCGGCAATATACCGGAACGTTGACTATATGGGGGCAATTCCCTGCCCTTCAAGTGTAATCCGGTTAAACCCTTCTCCCGCAAGGGAGAGTAGGGATTTTCTAGCTGGCGGATTCCGCCACGCGCGGCGGATCGGAATAAATCAGGATCGGTGGTGTTTCGCCGCGCACCACGCCCTCATCCACCACCACCTTGTTGAGGTTGGTCATGGAAGGCAGGTCAAACATGATCTCGATCAGCGAATGTTCCAGTATCGAACGCAAGCCGCGCGCGCCGGTTTTACGTTCCAGCGCCTTTTGAGCGACCAGCTTCAATGCAGGTTCGCGAAATTCCAGATCCACGCCTTCCATCTTGAACAGTTTTACATACTGTTTGGTCAGTGCGTTTTTGGGCTCGGTCAGAATTTTCATGAGCGCGGCTTCATCCAGTGATTCCAGCGTGGCCACCGCGGGCAGGCGACCGACAAATTCGGGAATCAGGCCGAATTTGATGAGGTCTTCCGGCTCCACGCCGCGCAGCACTTCGCCGACCGCACGCGCGTCATCCTTGCTGTTCACTTCCGCGCCAAAACCAATGCCGCCCTTTTCGGAACGGTTGCGTATGATTTTTTCGAGGCCGTCAAACGCGCCACCGCAGATGAACAGGATATTGGTCGAATCCAGCTGCACGAATTCCTGCGTCGGATGCTTGCGCCCGCCCTGCGGCGGCACGGAAGCGACCGTGCCTTCGATGAGCTTGAGCAGCGCCTGCTGCACGCCTTCGCCGGAAACGTCGCGTGTGATCGAGGGATTGTCGGACTTGCGCGAAATCTTGTCGATTTCGTCGATATACACGATGCCGCGTTGTGCTTTTTCCACATCGTAGTCGCACTTTTGCAGCAGCTTCTGCATGATGTTTTCGACATCTTCGCCCACATAACCCGCTTCGGTCAGCGTGGTCGCATCGGCGATCACGAATGGCACATCCAGCAGCCGCGCAAGAGTTTGCGCGAGCAGCGTTTTGCCGGAGCCAGTCGGGCCAATCAGCAAAATGTTGGTTTTGGCGATTTCGACATCATCCTTCTGATGTGTCTGCCCCAGGCGCTTGTAGTGATTGTAAACCGCCACCGAAAGAATTTTCTTGGCCGGCGTTTGCCCGATCACATACTGATCCAGAATCTCGCAAATTTCCTTGGGCGTGGGAAGGCTGTTGTCACGCGGCTTCAGGTTGTTGTCCTGCAGGACTTCCTCACGAATAATGTCGTTGCAAAGATCGACGCATTCGTCGCAAATAAACACGGAAGGACCGGCAATCAACTTGCGCACTTCATGCTGGCTCTTGCCGCAAAACGAGCAATAAAGCAGCTTTTCACCTTCCGTCGTACTGGTCATGACTAATCCCTGATAAATAAAAAGTTACTTGTGAAACTTCCCGTGTTCTGCCGTATATCTTATGCGGCCTCGCTGCGGCTCGCAATCACCTTGTCAACCAGCCCGTAGGAAACGGCCTGCGCCGCGCTCATGAAATTGTCGCGATCAGTATCGCGTTCTATGGTTTCAATGGATTGGCCGGTATGGTTCGCCAGAATTTCGTTGAGGCGCTGGCGCAAAAACAGGATTTCCTTGGCGTGGATTTCAATATCGCTCGCCTGCCCCTGAAAACCGCCCAGCGGCTGGTGGATCATCACACGCGAATTCGGCAGGCAGAATCGCTTGCCCTTCGCGCCCGCCGTGAGCAGCAGCGCCCCCATGCTGGCCGCCTGGCCGATGCACAGCGTGCTTACATCCGGCTTGATGAATTGCATGGTGTCGTAAATCGCCATGCCCGCAGTCACCGAGCCGCCGGGAGAATTGATGTACAGCGAAATTTCCTTGTCGGGGTTTTCCGCTTCGAGAAACAGCAATTGCGCGACGACCAGATTGGCCGTCATGTCATTGACCGGTCCCACCAGAAAAATCACGCGCTCCTTCAACAGGCGCGAATAAATGTCGTAGGCGCGCTCGCCGCGTCCGCTTTGCTCGATCACCATCGGGATATACCCGAGGTTTTGCGGCTCCCAGTGGTTTTCCATGGTCATTTAGGCGGCTCCCATCAATTCATCAAAAGATACGGTTTTATCGCTCACCTTGGCGCGTTCCATAAC
>JAITML010000007.1 GCA_031277395.1 Methylobacillus sp.
AACCAGTAAAGTGATTTCGCATCCGCGCCTGCCGTTGCTTGCAGCGCGAGGGTTTCCTGCGGGCGCGACAAACGCAGTGTGTAGGCGACCGAGAGCAGCGGTGAGGTGATGTGCGGCACATCGGCGTCGTTGTCGGGAATGCCCGCGCCGGGGCAGCTTGCTGTGGGCGGCGGGCGGCGCGGCATACCGGCTTCGCGAAACAAGCGCATCATGTCGGACGGCCAGAATTCGGCAATCTCGGTGTGCGTGCTTGCGGGATCGTAGGGCGGACACGCGGCTTTTCCGGTGTGGTTATCGACGATGACGGGACGATGCAATGCGCTCACGCGGATCGGCGATTTGCCGGGGATGAACCAGGTCTCCACGGTCTGCGGGCACCACGCATTCGGCAGGTCGCCGCTGGCCGCGCATACTGCGACTTTCTTGAGCCCGCGCGGCGGCAAACGCAGCGGCTGACGTTCCTGCGGCAGCGTGATCGGCAGCGCATCCGCGATGCGGAAAAACAGTGGCGCGGCGGTGTCGATGCCGACGAAGGCGGGATTGGACGAGCCATCAAAATTGCCTACCCACACCACCAGCACATACGGCCCGACTACGCCTGCCGTCCATGCGTCGCGGAACCCCCACGAGGTGCCGGTTTTCCACGCGACATCCCAGCGACTGCCGCGCGCCATCGTCACGCCATCCGGACGCGGATTGTCGCGCAGAATATCGAGCACCATGTAGCTTGCTTCAGGGCTGAGCATTTGCATGCCGTCACCCAGCGGAGTATCAACCAGCGTGTGCAGCGGCCGCAAGGTGCCCTGATTTGCGAGCATGGTATAGAGCGCCGCGAGTTCTTCCATCGTCACTTCGCCGCCGCCGAGCACGAGCGCGAGGCCGTAGAACTGTTCGGAAAGCAAATGCACGCCGGCAGTTTTGAGAAAGCCATACAGATTGGGGTTGTTGAGCTTGCTGCCGACATACACCGCAGGCACATTGCGGCTGCGAATGAGCGCGTCGTGCGCCGAAATCGGCCCCACAAAACGCCCGTCGAAATTCTCCGGCTGAAACGGACCGAACGCGGTGGGTGCGTCCTTGAGTATGGACTGCGGATGTATCACGCCTTGATCGAACGCAAGCCCGTAAATAAAAGGCTTGAGCGTGGAGCCGGGCGAACGTTCCGCCTGCGTGCCGTTTACCTGTCCGGCGATATCCTCATTGTGATAATCCGCCGAGCCGACCAGAGCGACCACGGCTTGATTGCGCGTATCCACGAGCATGGCGACGGCATTTTTGATGCCGCGCGGGCGATTCTGCACGATGTATTGCTGAATCTGGCGTTCCAGCAATGACTGCAGGCGCGGCTGCAATGTCGTGCGCAATGTGTGTTGCGACAAGTCGGCATTTGCGAGCACCTGCTCCGCGAAATGCGGCGCGGAAAAAGGCAGTTGAGCAGCGCTGCGCATGGGCAGCGGCATGGTCATCAAACGCTGCTCGCTTTGTGTGACGGCGTGGTGATCCTGCCAGCGCGCGAACAAGCGATCACGCGCGGGTTTCGGATCGGCATGATTCGGTCGCTGGGGCAGTACCGCAAGCGTTAATATCTCTGGCAGAGTCAGCTTGTCCGGCGTCTTGCCGAAGTAAATCAGGCTCGCCGCGCCCACCCCTTGAATATTGCCGCCGTAGGGCGCGAGATTGAGATAGGCTTCGAGAATATCGTGCTTGCTGTAACGCGCTTCCAGCCACATCGCATAGCCGATCTGCCGCAGCTTGCCGAGCGGTGTGCGTGTGTTGAGACCATACATCAGCCGCGCCAACTGCATCGTCACTGTTGAGCCGCCCTGCCGGTTTCCGCCGGTATAAGTTTCCCACGCGCCACGCAGCAATGACGGCGGATTCATGCCCGGGTGCCAGTAAAACCAGCGATCTTCCTGCAACAACACCGCATCGACGAGGCGCGGCGAGATATTTTCCAGCGGTACCCAGAGGCGATATTGCTCATCCTGCGCGAGCGTAAGGCGCAGCAAGGAGTTATCGGCAGCGAGCACTGCGGTGGAGGAGGGCGCGAAGGAGGAGAGCGGCGGATGCGGCCAGAGACGAAACGCGACCAGCACGGTTGCGATGACGAACAGGGTAATCAAGATGCGACGACGCCATCTTGCGATGCCGCGCCGGATTTTTTGATACGCCAGGCTGAATGAAATGCCGGTAATGCGCGCTACTGCCATTTCGGCTATTTATCGATCAGGTCGATCAACAGGCAGCTTTCTTTTCCAACCTTGATATCCGGCAGACTATCGACGTAGAGATAATGTTTGCCATCCTGTTCCCGGTATTCGGCGACGACGTTGACTATCACGTGATAATTCCTGTCCTTGATTTCTGCGGGCAGTTGTTTGATCAGGGAATCCGTGTTGCCCTCGCCATCGACGAGGACGTATCGGGTTGCCGCCAAATCGCAGCGCGTCATGACCAACTGATCGCCTTCAAGCGCCACCATGCCGGGATAGATATCCAGGTAGGCTGCCGTTGCGGGCAAGCTGGACATCCCAAACGCAAAGGCAATAACGATGGCGGCTGTTTTCATCATATATATTTTCCGTAAGTTGCTACAGCTCCCTCTCCTGAAGGGAAAGGGAGCTGGCTTGCAGGATTATTTCTCTTTCTCGATGCGCGTTTCGATATGTTTGGCGCGGTCTGTGGACGAGGGGTGCGAGCTCATCATGCTGCTCTGGCCGCCGTCCAGTTCGGCGAGTTTCTGGAAGGCGGTGACCAGACCTTGCAGATTCAGCTTGCGCGCCTTGAGCTGGTCAAAGGAGTAATCATCCGCAGCGCTTTCCTGCGATTGGGAGAATTGCGCGTTGATGAATTTTTCCGTCAGGTCGCCCAGTTGCGAAGAATTAATCGTTTTGGCTACTTCGCCGCCGCTTTTGTTGACGACGTCGCGCGCGATGGACAGCGAGTAAGCCGTCTGCATCGCCTTCTTGCTGTGTCCCAGCGCGACGTGCCCCATTTCATGGCCGATCACGCCCAGCAATTCGTCGTCGTTCATCAAGTCCATCAGGCCGCTGTAAACGCGGATGCAGCCATTCGCCATCGCCCAGGCATTCACGTCGTTGGTCATATAGACCTTGTAGTTGACCGGCTGCTTGTCAATTTTGTCACCCAGCAGCTTGCCCAGCTTTTGCAGACGCGTGTCATATTTGCTGCCGGCGGGCGCAATCTTGGATTGCTGGTCGCTTTCCGCGCATGCCTGATTGGTGAGTTGTTTGAGATCGTCATCGCTGAGCGTGGCGACCTTGGCCGCTTTGGTTCCGATTTCAAGTGCATCGCCAAGACCCAGGGCATGCGCCTGATTGAAGCAGAGCGAAGTGATAGCGAACAGCGCAACATGAGTTATACGAAAAGTCATTTGTTACTCCCTCAATAAAAAAAACAGCATGGTTAAAAAATAGCGTAATGAAAATTGCATGGTGATTGATGTCCAGGCATCCTATTGCGAGATAAACTCATCGAAATTTCCCGTGCGCCGCGCTCCGCCAGGTTCGGTAATGATGCCATCGCCCTGCGCGATGCCGTTGACGAATTTGCCTTCGAAGCGGGTACCGTCGGGACGGGTATATACGCCTTGGCCGGTGGGCTCGTCATCAACAAAGTCGCCTTCGTAGCTCCAGCCGTCGGAGGTGATGACCGTGCCCATGCCGTTGAGCTTTCCGTGCTCCCAGGTTCCCGTGCTGGTGGAATCCAGCTCTCCGTCAACAAACCACATCAACACGCCGGAGCCTTGGGCATAACCGTCCTGACAAGCTCCGTTCCAGACTATGAATTCATCTTTCTGTGGCATCGGGTTGTAAACCGTGCAGCCGTTTTCATCCGTGATCCAGGACGGATCGCCGGTCGCTTCCTCCTCGTCGTGCCCCGACATGGCATCGCAGCCGCAGCCGCAACTGCAGCCGCCCTGAGAGCCAAGGATCTCGTCGATATTTCCGGGGTGGCGAGTACCGTCGGGTTCAATGATGATGCCTTCGCCATCGGCATAGCCGTCCTTGAAGTTTCCCTGAAAGCTGCGCCCGTTTGCCACGGTGTAGATGCCCTGGCCTGACCACTGCTCGTTAACCCAGTTGCCTTGATAGCGATCGCCGTTGACAAAGAACAGCGTTCCATAACCTGTGCGGTTGTCAGCGACCCAATCACCTTCGTAAAAATCTCCGTTGCTCCAGACATACACGCCCTTGCCGTGGCGCAAATCGTTGGTTGCCTCACCTACATAGTGATCATAGCCCCAGACAACGGTACCTTTGCCATGCAGTTTCCCCCGAAGCCGGGGTATCGTGTCGATTTCGATCCGCTCTCCGTAAGCAAACCACTCGGTGACGCCATGACCTTCGGCATAACCGTTTCTGCATTCGCCGCTCCAGCGGACGCTGTCATTGGCCTGTCCCGGGCTGTGATAAACCGCGCAGCCGTTTTGATCCTTGAGCCAGCCGACCGAGGACTCGCTCGATTTCGGCGCGTGCGCGCACGCGGTGGTCAGCGCGGCAATCAGGATGACTGTGAACAGATTTCTCAAGTTTTTCATTATGAAGCTCCCTCAAAATATTAATTGTTAAAAAAATCGTCGAAACTTTCCTTGTACTTTTTTCCGTTGGGTTCGGTGACGGTTCCTTCGCCCTGCGGGTTGCCATCAACAAAAGTGCCTTCATAACGCCGTCCGTCGGGCATGGTGTAGATTCCCTTGCCGCTCCAGAAATCGTTTGCGAAACCGCCGTCGTAGCGTTCACCGTTGCCATAGACTATGGTGCCCTTGCCGTTCATTTTGCCGCGTGTCCAGGTGCCGGTGGAAGTCGAATCCAGCTTGCCATCAATAAACCATGTCAACGTACCCGCGCCCTCGGCGTAACCGTTTTTGCATTTCCCGTTCCAGATGATGTTTTCATTCGGCTGGGGATCCGGATTGAGTACCGCGCATCCGTTTTTATCCTTGATCCAGCCTTCGTCCTCCGCGTGAGCGTTGGTGATACCCATCGCCAAAACCGAAATCATCGCAAGCAAAAGTCCAAAATTTTTCATGCTAAGCTCCCTCAAAATATTAATTGTCAAAAATATCGTCGAAACTTCCCTTGTATGTCTTTCCGTTGGGTTCAGTGATGATTCCGTCTTGCGAGTCGCCATCAACAAAAATTCCTTCGTATCGCCACCCGTCGGACGAGGTGTAAACGCCCTTGCCGTGAAAGTCATTGTTCGCGAAACCACCGTCGTAGCGATCACCACCGGCATAGACTGCGCTGCCTTGGCCAATTCTGCCGCGGATCCAGGTGCCGGTGACAATCGTTCCCAGTTTGCCGTCAACAAACCATGTCACTTTGTAAATGCCTTATTTGTAATAAGCCCTAAACAGATTAACTGATAAAAGAAAATCGTCGAAACTTCCCTTAGATATTTTTCCGGTGGGCGCAGTGAAGGTTCCGTCTTGCGAGGAGCAGCCATCATCATCATCATCAAAAACTCCTTCGTACCGCCATCTGTCGAACGTGGTGTAAACGCCCTTGCCGTGACATTTATCGTTCGCGTAACTACCGTCAAAGCGATCACCATTGGCAAAGACTACGCTGGCTTGGCCATTCATTTTGCCGCGTGTCCGGGTGCCGGTGAAAGTCGTTCCCGGTTTGCCGTCAACAAACCATGTCACTGTGCCCGCGCCTTCGGCGTAGCCGTTTTTGCATTTCCCGTTCCAGGTGATGCTTTCATTCGGCTGAGGATCCGGATTGAATACCGCGCATCCGTTTTCATCCTTGATCCAGCTTTCGCCCTCCGCGTAGGCACTGGGAATGCCCATCGCCAAAACCGAAATCATCACGAGAAAAAATCCAAAATTTTTCATTGTGTTTACCCCTGTTAAATCATCAAATCAGATCATCATGCATACTTCCTCAAGGCTTCACCACCTCCAATGTGCCGCCATTGCCATAGCCTTGCAGTTTGCGGTTATACAAGCCTTCTGCAAATGGCGCCGGAATGGTGAATTTACCCGCGTTGGTGGCGCGGACGCGGTAGGTGAACTGGCCGACATTGCGATCCAGCGTGCCGTACAGAATCACGCGGTCGTCGCGAATATCGGCGTAGTCCGGTTGCCAGCCGCCGGCTTCGCCTATGGGCGATTGCCATGCAGGCGCGGCCTGGGGCTGATCGTAGTCGCCTTCGCAACCTTCTTCGCCGCAATCACCCGGATTTTCCATGTTCGGGTCTTGCGGCGCCGGCGCGGCGGATTGGGCGCGGAACACCGGTTCCATGCCACCGGGCAGAAGATCGACAATGGCGACATCCGAGATTCTGTCGCGGCTCGTGCTGCGGAAGGTGAGCTTGATGAGGAACTCTTCGCCGACCTTGATGCTGGTGATCGGTTTGCCATCCAGCCCGGTGATGGTCTGCGCGATTTCGAGGCCGTTGGCGACCTTGCTGCTCGGCGGTTTGCGGTCGAAGCCGCTTTCCGACAAGGTGTAGAACGCCGGTGCGTCGCCTTGCTTGGAGTATTGCAGCTTGGCGGCTTTCTCCGAAACCTTGCCGAATTTGAGCAGACCTTCAGACAGCGCGATCATCGTGCTCTTGCCGGATTTATCCAGCTCTGCGATGGCGAGTTTGCCGGTGTCCTGGCCGCCCGCAGCTGCATAAGCATCGAAGCCGAGTATGAGATATGCCGCCGACAGCGTGTGGTAATAGTTGTTGCTGATGGCGTCGCCCATGCTCGCGATGGCTTTCGCAGGCACGCTGCTCACGCGATCCTTGAAGTGCTTGGATATGAGATAGAGCAGTTGCGCATCGTGCGTGAGCGGATCGTAGCCATCGCCGTCGAAGTAGTTGTCGCTGTTGCCCGTGGTGATTTCGCTGCTGCGCCACGGAATATTTTTCAGCAACTTCGCGGCGAGATCATCCTGCTGCATGAGCTTGTAGCTCGCAGCGAGATACGCAGCGGTAATATCCTGCGGCCACTGCTTGGCGTAGCGCGCGTCCAGTTCCTGTTGCAGCGCGCCTATCATGCCGCTCGTGACGCGGCCCTGGCGCGTGAGCAGGTAGATCGCATAGGCGCGGATACGCGCGCCGTGGAGACCTTCGCTGCCGCCGGTTGCGGTCGCTTCCAGCCAGTAGTTGGCTTTGTTCAGCATGTCGGCAGGTACGGGCAAGCCGCGTTCCCTGGCCTCGATCAGATAATGCACGGCATGAACCGAAGCGAATGGCTCGACTTGCAGATTCGCCGCCCACAGGCCGAAGCTGCCGTCGTCGTTCTGGCGCTCGCGCAGAATCTGGATGACCTTGTCGAAGCTCGAAGTTCGCGCGCTTATGTCGCGATCCGGATTCGCGCCGGTGGCAATCACCAGCCCGGGCATGCCCTGGCTCACAAGTTGCTCGGTGCATGAGTACGGATACACCTTCAGATAACTGTCGAGTCCTTCCGCCCATACCAGAGGCGTCAGCGAAATTCCGGCCTGCACGTCGCGATGCTGCGAATACAGATTGCGCGTGATGTCCTGATTTTGCGTGGCTTTGTCGAAACGCCCCACGATGATGCTGGTTGCGAGCGGCGTGGCGGGGCGTATGCTGATCGCGTCCGCCGCCTTGCCCTGTTTGTCGCCGCTTTGCGCGAGGAATTGCAGGTTGGCGGGTCCCAGCGTGTCGTTGGCCTTGAGCCGGAATTCCGCCGCGACTTCCTGCTGCTGCGGAATATTGAGATCAAGCTTGGGCGCGGAAATCACCGTGATCGCGGGGTCGGCCTTGAGCGTCAACGTGACCGGTGATTTGTCGCTGCCGCCGCGCAGATTGTTGAACACGCCGACCGACACGACGAACTCATCGCCCGGCGCAACCATTGTGGGCAGGTTGGCGGAAAGAATCAGATCGCCGCGCACTTCAGTGCCGCCCTCATACACGCCGACATGCCCCGGATTGACCGCCACGGCGATGATGCGCAGCTTGCCGTTAAAGCTGTCCGGCACGGTGTAGTGCAGCACTTTGCCGTTCTTGTCCACATCAACAATGCCGGACCAGTACGCAACCGGCGGCTGACGTTTCTTCTTGAACGGATTGAGGTGGCGACCCAGCACGCCGTCGCCGTCACCACCCGGCGCAGCAGCGTTCATGAGTTGCTTGAACTCGGGAAGAATGAGATCAAGAATCTGCGTGGTATCAACCTGCAAAGCGCGTTTCTGGAAGAAGTAACCTATCGGGTCGGGCGTTTTGTAACGCGCGACTTGCAGGATGCCTTCATCCACCGCATACACAATCACGCGCGCCGGATGCTCGGAGCTGACCTTGATATCCACTGTCTGCCCCGGTTTGACCACATCGGGCGCAGTTACCTTGATCGGCTCGCGCCGCGCGTCGAGATTGACTGCGAACGGCGCCACGCCATACGACAGCGGGCTCATGAAAATTTCATCCGAACCCGGATCGCGCACGAACTGCACCGAGACATAACCATTACCCTCGAAATCCCTGGGCAGCGTGATCGTCTGCACCGAACTCGTGGTCGTGGTCTTGAACCAGATATGGCGATACACCTTGTCGCGCTCAATGGTAATCAGTCCCGCGCCGACATAAGGCGCGCGTATGCTGATCTGCATGGTGTCGCCGGGCGCGTAACTCACCTTGTCGAGCGTAAGTTGCAACTCGGCATTGCGTTCCAGCGAGCGCGTGATATTCGCTTCGCCCGCGACGCTGTACTCAATGCGATTGAGCTCGTTGCCTTGCGCGTCTTTCAACACCAGCGCGAAGTCACCCGGCTCGGATGTGTTGAGCGGCAATTCCGCGCCGGCGGCGGGAAGCGTGTAAGGCTTGGTGTCGCGCACGATTTCCTTTTTGCGCGATTCGTATTTGTAGGCGCCGTTCGACTGCTTGACCAGCACCGACACATATTTGCGCTCTATCCATTGCTGGCTCAAATTCTCGGCGGCAACCGGCTTGAGCGTCGGATCAATCGCGAGCCAGTTCGTCGAGCGTTTCGCATCGCGCTGAATGTAACTGAGATTGCCGTCGCTCTTCACGCCGACCAGATACGGCGCGGATGAAACCAGCAGCGCCGATTCTCCTGCGACGCCGCGTCCGCCTTCAGCCTCGAACGCACGCACCGAGAGATAGAGGCGATACGTGGCGCGCGCGAAGCGTTGCAGATTGAGGTTGAGCGTGGCTTCGCCATTGGCATCGGTGGTGGTCGGCGCGAGTTTTTCGTCGAACGGATCCTTGAGTTTGAATTTGTCCTGGAAGCTGTATTCCTTGTATTTCGCAAACGCGGGCAGCGCCGGACTCAGCGTCATTTCGCCTTCCACGCGGCGGTCGTTCGCGGGACTGCCGAACAAGTGCATCACCTTCACTCGCGCCACGGCTTCTTCGGGTTTGATCCAGCCTTCGACCGCGTGGTCGGCAAGCGTGACATTGACCTTCAAACGATCCGGCTCAAAGTCACGCACCTTGAAGCTCGCGCTGCCGATTTCCGTGTCACGCTGATTGTTGCGCATGAGATAAATGCCGACGTGGTAATCGCCCGTGGCCGAGGTTTCGTGCGTGGTGAAATCCAGGCCGTCAAAGCCATCGGCGGCAAGTTGCAGACGTTCCTTCTTCACCGGCAGACCGCGCGGATCGGTGATTTCGACTTCGAGCGGAATACCCGCGAGCGATCCTGCCCAATTCGCAGTGCGCGTGATGATGCCGACATGCGTGGTTTCACCCGGACGGTAAATGCCGCGATCAGTGAAGGCATAGCTCGAAAGCTGTTGCGCCGAAATTGCATTATCAATGCCGCCGATATCGAAACGGCTCATGTTGAGCTGGCGGTCGTAACGATTGATCGGCAGGAAGGAAAGGTCATTGTCGTGGGTCACGACGATCATGAGCGGCTGTTTCTCGCGGCGTAAATCATTGAGATTCGGGAAGTGCGCGCGGCCGCTTGCATCCGTGGTATCCGTCAACGCCGCCTGGCCGTTGCGCCCGACGATTTCCACGCGCGCGCCGCTGATCGGCTCGCCCGTGCGTATGGATTGCACGAACACATCCTGGCTGCCATCGACCGCTCTTTTGGCAATAATGCCGATGTCGGTGACGAGGATGAAGCGTGTGTCGGGCTGGCCCTGGGTGTATTCCGGATTCGCGGGATCGTAGCCCTGCAAGCGGATCATGAACACGCCGCCCGCATGGCTGGTCTTGTCGCGCAGATAGTTGCCGACATCTATGCTGTCGTAACTTGGCTTGCCGTTTTCATTTTCCGGCAGCGGACGGTTGTCGATGTAGCGCTCGACCAGCGTATCCAGCAGATTCTCATATACGCTGGGCGTGGCGAATCCGCCGTAATTCTGATCCACCAGATGATGCAACTGGTTGGGCAGGAGCCGCCCGACTTCCACCTTCACGCCTTTGAGTCCACGCGCCATGTAAGCGAGTTTGTGATCGCCGGAAAGCGAGAGCAGCGCGCCCTGCGACAGCAGCTTGACGGATTGCGGCCAGGGTTGAACCTGAAAAAGTTGAACAGAAGGTTTGCGCGATTGATAACCGCCGAATGCGGTCACGCCGCCATCGACCACAACGTAAATCGAACGGCCGACCGGTGCCTTGAATTTGTAGCTGTGCGTGGTATCGAATTCCTCGGCGGTGGGCACGGCAGTCAGCGCCAGCGGTTCGGATTGATCCAGTATCTGCTTGGTTGCCTCGGAGGCATTCCAGTAATACGGATTCTTGCGCTGGTCTTCGGGCGTCTTCGGGTGAAATTCCGGCAGCAGCCATGCCTTGACGTGGCCCTTGAGCGCAGCTTCGCTGACCGACGCATTGGAGCCGACGATCAACACCTGCTCCGGTTCGTAGCGTTCGTTGTCTACCAGGGTCATGCCGATCTGGTCAAAGCGCAGGCTGTAAAGCCCGGGCACGGTGATGTCGCGCTTGATTTCATCCTCGGTCTTGTTGCCGCCGCGTATGGCGCGTATGCCCTTGTCCAGCGACATGGTGAGCCTGGTGTCTTCCTTGGGAATCGCAAGCGGCGCGGAATGCACATAGGCGTGCAGCTTGAGCTTGTCGTAACTGACGGTCGCTTTTTGTTTGTCGCCCAGACCGAGGAAGCTCAGCCCGCCGCCGAGCTTGAGATTGACGCGATCCTTGAAATCCTCCGCATCGACCGGATGCGAGAAGGTGATCGTGGCAATCAGTTTTTTAAGATTGGGGTCGATCGGATCCTGATAAAACTCGGCTTGCGCGATCTGCACCGTGAACGGCGCGGAGTGGAACTCAAAACTGTTTTCCTTGAGTTTGACCGCGGGTGCGAGCGCTTTCCTGGGATCGAGGTCAACCTCGAATTCGGCGTCTATCGGCCAATCGGATTTGGGGCGGAAAAGCAGCGTGCGGTCATTGCTCCAGATCCATTCCCCGGCAACTGCGGGTTTCATCTTGATGCCGTCGGTGACGGGTTTCCCAACCAGATCGACCGGCGCGGCAGATTCGGAAAATATAACGGCAAGCGGCTGGATGTACTGTTTACCGGTATCGTCGTAAGCCGTGGCGGCAGGATGCTCAATCTCGTAGGTTGTCATTACCGGCTTGGGCTGGCTTTCGTACCATTTGTAGCCATACCAGCCGCCCGCCGCAATCACGAGCAAGCCGAGAATAATCCCGGCCGCGCCGCGCGGATGACTTGCTCCCCAGTTTTTCAGCTTGCCCAGCAAACGCCCCAGCCATGCCGCCCATCTCGGCGCCTGCCAGGAAAACGACCCCAGCAATTGTCGCAACAGCCAGCGCAACGGAGTGAAAATCACGGCGAAAATGCGCGAGAGGGCGGCGGCAGGGCGGGGGGGCATGATGCTTTTCCTTGTTGGTTTAAGTTGGTCAAATGGTGCCAAGTTTGTTCACGTATCATACCTTGAAAAAAACTGATGTGGGTGGACTTGGCGATGGTTCATGCCGGCTTGGAGTTGTGCTCGGAGCAATTGGTTCAAACTTGGTTTTTCTGCGATAATTGACAGCTTTCAATGACCTTATAGCAGGTGAATTCCGTGGCACAATTCGACAATGTCAGCGTCAAAAAGAAGGCCAATATCTATTTTGACGGCAAGTGCGTCAGCCATACCGTGCTGTTTCCCAATGGCACGCGTTGTACAGTCGGCGTAATTTTTCCGGGAAGTTTGACATTTAATACAGGCTCGCCCGAGTTGATGGAAATCAATTCGGGCACGTGTCAGGTGCGTCTCAAAGGTGAGGAAGAATGGAAAAACTACGGCGCGGGCGAAAAATTTGCCGTGCCGGGCAACTCCAGCTTCGAAATCAGAACCTGGGAAACACTGGATTACGTCTGTCATTTTGAATAATCGTCACTTTGAGTAATCACTTCCATGCCTTCATTCGATATTACTTCCGAAGCCGATATGGTCGCGATCAAAAATGCGGTGGACGTGGCCGCGCGCCAAATCGGCAATCGTTATGATTTCAAGGGTACGTCGGCCAATGTGGAGCTGAACGAAAAGGACAAACTCATCACCTTGTTCGGCGATTCTGATTTTCAGCTCGACCAGATACGCGACATTCTTTTTCCTGCGATGGAGAAAAAGGAGCCGGACAGCAGCAAGCGCCTGGACAGGCAGGAAGTGCAAAAAGTCTCAGGCAACAAGGCCAAACAGGAACTGAAAATCAAGGACGGCATAGATGGCGACCTTGCCAAAAAGCTGGTCAAGCTGCTCAAGGATTCCGGCCTCAAGGTGCAAGCCAGCATTCAGGGCGACACCGTGCGCGTGAGCGGCGCCAAGCGCGATACGCTGCAAGAAGCCATCGCCCATGCGAAAAAATCCGTGACGGATTTTCCGCTCAAGTTCGGCAACTTCCGCGATTGATTTTGTGAAATTTGTGAATTAGTGATATGACCGCGAAAACGTTATACGACAAACTCTGGGAAACGCACGTCGTCCACGAAGAGGCCGACGGCACCAGCCTGATCTACATCGACCGCCATCTGGTGCACGAAGTCACCAGCCCGCAGGCGTTTGAGGGGCTCAAGCTCGCCGGGCGCAAACCGTGGCGTGTGGCCAGCATGCTCGCAGTGTCGGATCACAACGTGCCGACTACGGATCGCAATCATGGCATTGCCGATCCGGTCTCCCGCCTGCAAATCGAAACGCTGGACAAGAACTGCGCGGAATTTGGCGTGACCGAATTCAGGATGAACGACCCGCGCCAGGGTATCGTGCACGTGATCGGCCCGGAGCAGGGCGCGACGCTGCCCGGCATGACCGTGGTATGCGGCGATTCGCACACCAGTACGCACGGCGCGTTCGGCGCGCTCGCGCACGGCATCGGCACATCCGAGGTCGAGCACGTGATGGCGACGCAATGTCTCATGGCGAAAAAATCCAAATCCATGCTGGTGAAAGTCGAAGGCGAATTGCCGCACGGCGTCACCGCCAAGGACATCGCGCTCGCAGTGATCGGCGAAATCGGCACGGCGGGCGGTACCGGTCACGCCATCGAATTTGCGGGCAGCGCGATTCGCGCGTTGTCGATGGAAGGTCGCATGACGCTCTGCAACATGGCGATTGAAGCCGGCGCGCGCGCGGGCATGGTCGCGGTGGACGACACCACCATCAATTACATCAAAGGCCGCCCGTTTGCGCCGCAGGGCGAACAATGGAATCAGGCTGTGGCTTATTGGCGCACACTGCATTCCGACGCGGGCGCGCGCTTCGATGCGGTGGTCGAGCTTGATGCTGCAAAGATCAAGCCGCAAGTTACCTGGGGCACGTCACCGGAGATGGTCACAGCAATAGACGGCCATGTGCCCGACCCCGCGACGATGAGCGACGCGGTGAAACGCGAAGGTGCCGAGCGCGCGTTGAACTATATGAGACTTGCGCCGAATACGCCGATTGCCGAAATCCAGATCGACAAGGTGTTCATCGGCTCCTGCACCAATTCGCGCATTGAGGATTTGCGCGCCGCCGCAGCAATCGTGAAAGGTCAACGTAAGGCGAGTAATGTAAAACTCGCGCTGGTGGTGCCCGGTTCCGGCTTGGTGAAGCATCAAGCCGAACAGGAAGGGCTGGATAAAATTTTCATCGACGCGGGTTTTGAGTGGCGCGAGCCGGGATGTTCCATGTGTCTCGCCATGAACGCCGACCGGCTCGAACCCGGCGAGCGTTGCGCTTCGACTTCGAATCGCAACTTCGAAGGACGGCAGGGGCAGGGCGGGCGCACGCATCTGGTCAGTCCGGAAATGGCGGCTGCGGCGGCGATCGCGGGGCATTTCGTGGATGTTCGCCAATTCAACTGAAAAGGAAATAGACATGAAAAATTTCATCGTGCTTTTTATCCTGGGCGTGGTATTGGCCGGTTGCAACACCGTCAATGGCGTGGGCAAGGATATTGAACAGGCTGGCGAGGCCATCCAGAAATCGAGCAAATAAATGCAGGCTTTTACCACTTTGCATGGCTTGGTCGCGCCGCTGGATCGCGCCAATGTTGATACCGACGCGATTATCCCCAAGCAATTTCTCAAGTCGATCAAGCGATCCGGTTTCGGCCCGAACGCGTTTGACGAGTGGCGCTATCTCGACCACGGCGAGCCGGGCATGGATAACAGCAAGCGTCCGCTCAATCCCGACTTCGTGCTGAATCAGCCGCGTTATCAAGGCGCGCAGGTTCTGCTCGCGCGCGAAAATTTCGGTTGTGGTTCGTCGCGCGAACACGCGCCCTGGGCGCTGGAAGATTACGGTTTCCGCTCGATCATCGCGCCGAGTTTTGCCGATATTTTTTTCAACAACTGTTTCAAGAACGGCTTGTTGCCGATCACGCTGGATGCTGCCATCGTGGATGGATTGTTCAAGGCAGTGGACGCCACGCCAAGTTATAAACTCACAGTTGATCTGGAACAGCAGACGGTCACCACGCCGGACGGCGCAGTTTATCCGTTTGAGATCGACGCATTCCGCAAGCATTGCCTGCTGAACGGGCTGGATGACATTGGCCTGACGTTGCAGCATGTGGAGACAATCAAGGCGTTTGAAACAAAGCACCGCGCGGCGCAGCCGTGGTTGTTTGGGTAAATGTTTTGAAAAATTTTTGAATTTACACAACTGGAATCCAATGAAAATCGCAGTCCTCCCCGGTGATGGCATCGGCCCCGAAATCGTCGCGCAAGCCGTGAAGGTGTTGCGTGCGCTGAACATCGGCTTGCACATGGAAGAAGCGCCCATCGGCGGCGCGGGTTACGAGGCGGCGGGCGATCCGCTGCCGGATGCGACACTGGCGCTGGCGAGAGCCTCGGACGCCGTGTTGCTCGGCGCGGTAGGCGACTGGAAATACGACGCGCTGCCGCGCGACATGCGGCCGGAGCGCGGCCTGCTGCGCATACGCAAGGAACTCAATCTGTTTGCCAATCTGCGTCCGGCGCTGTTGTATCCGGAGCTTGCTTCCGCTTCCACGCTCAAGCCCGAAGTCGTGTCCGGGCTGGACATCATGATCGTGCGCGAACTCACCGGCGACGTGTATTTCGGTCAGCCGCGCGGCATTTCCACTTTGCCGAATGGCGAGCGCGAGGGCGTCAACACCATGCGTTACAGCGAATCGGAAATCCGCCGCATCGGTCGCGTCGCGTTCGACATTGCGATGAAACGCGGAAAAAAAGTCTGCTCCATCGACAAGGCCAACGTGCTGGAGACCACTGAGTTGTGGCGTCAGGTGATGATTGAAATCGCCAAGGATTATCCGGAAGTCGAGTTGTCGCACATGTACGTCGATAACGCGGCGATGCAGTTGGTGCGCGCGCCCAAGCAGTTCGACGTGATGGTCACCGGCAACATCTTCGGCGACATTCTCTCCGACGAAGCCTCGATGCTGACCGGCTCCATCGG
>JAITML010000023.1 GCA_031277395.1 Methylobacillus sp.
GCCGTACTACCAGCGGCGTGCGTGAGGTCGCTCGCGGTTCGGCTATGGCGAACCTGTTAATCTATCGCGATGCATCCCTTCCTGAATACCGCCATCCGCGCGGCCCGCAAGGCCGGCGAAAACCGCTTTATCTACGTGGGGTTCAGATCGCAACAAAAAAAGCAAACTTGGTGCGCCCGCCCTTCAGAAAACATTCTCGCCAAGTTCAACGCGCGCCAATGGCTTGATGTCCTCAATACCTACGCCCACCGTTGCGTAGGTCATTACAGCAAGCCTAGGAAACTCCAATCGCAATAGCGCGCGAGCAGACAAATAAGCTTCTCGGGTGGTAAGCACTGCCAAAGGTGAATCAGCAACCGGTCGGCATGTAGCCAGCGTTTTTCGCACACCAGACAGAAACCGGCGTGCATTCGCAGCGCGCCTCACCGCATTCGGTTCACGACCCGCAAGCTTGACCTCGACATCTCGCGCCAACAACAGGCACTCCAAGGTTGACTCACCAAACCGCCGTTGTCTGTTGCCGATTTGCGGCGCCAGAAATTTCCTGACTAGACCGAGCCGCGCTTGGTGCAACGTAACGCCCAAACTCATATCCAAAGGAAGGTCACCAAAAGAAAAGCTCCGCGAGAGATCAGAAAACACATCAACAGAAGGGGCGACCGATGTGCCTGTCAACGCCGTCAAGATCGTCTGCTGATCCCGAATTCCTATTCCATCCCGGAGCAGATCTTGCAGCAGCGCCGCCAGTTCAGCCTCACCAATACGGTTGCGAGCGGTCGCAGCCAACTTGGGGAGCACCAAATCCAGCCCTTCCAAACTATAAAGAAGCACATCGGGGGTCAAGAATGCGCCCGCCTCGGCACGCGCCGCATCTACCATCGAGAGCGCGATGTCCCCAACTTCACTCCAGCGAGTCCGATGATGGCGGGTTAGCCAGCGAATCAGATCTGGCGTCTCATGAACCGCAGCAAAGGTGTTGGAGCCACGCGGGGCCCGCACAGAACGAGCCTTATAGCCATGGGCGGCGAGAATATCCGCAGCTTCGTTGACAAGAATTTCACCTTCATCAAGGCAGCGGCACGGCGGAAACGGCAGCGCGTTGAGCGTGACCTGGAAGTGATTGTCATCGAGTTCCCATGATTCCTCGGGACCTCGAAAACCAATCCGAATTCCCAGCAAATCATAGAGCCCGTCACCGAGAAGGCTCAGATTTGCCTCAAACCTATCATCATCAGCCCGATTCGGGGATCGGATGGACTCCATGCGTTGTTTGGACACGCGCAAACCAATGCGACCCGGGCCACGTCCGCGCAACAACTCGAACCACAGCTTGCGCGCACTGGCGTCACTATCGACAGACAGGGACCGTTGATTCAATGTCTTGCCGATTTCATCCAGGGGCCACCCATAGCGAACACACTGAACAATCAGCCATCTGCGATGGCGGCGACCGGGAACCAGTACCGCCTGCCGCCACTGTTTCCACACAGCGTCGACGACGGCATCAGTTATCAATGCCTCGCGCGCCCGAAACAAGGCCCGGCCTATCTGCACAGCCAAATCCTCTGTCGTATCGCTCTGAAGGGGCGGTGGCCCGCCAGTCTCTGGCGATACACGAAAGCGATCCCGCTCAATCTTGACGCGAAACATATTCGGCGGAATGTCGTCAACAGCGGCAAACCTGATCGACGCCTCTATCGGAAGACACATTGCATCAATGAGAGAGCTCAGATAGGACGTAACACTGCGCTCCACGCCCTTGCGGTCGATAGAGGCAATGGCACGCCATGTGGAACTGGAAACGTCTATGCCTAACTCTAGACGCACGCCAACTCTCCGCCCTTCAAGGTGACCACAATCACAAATCGATGATTTGACATGGCTGCGCGCGGAGACTGGGAATCAATTCTTGGCGCGCCAGCACGGGCATTTCAGGGAACTCGCCTTCAACCAGTAATCTCAGGAACAAGCGAATACTGGTGTCATCGACCACCAGCACAGCGTTCTTCCATGCGCCCTGGATTTTCCGCAAAGCTTTACTGATAGCATCAGCCATCCCGGAATCAAGCACAAGAAATGCGCAGTCATCGCCCCAAGCGATACCTTTTCTAAAGACCCCCAAAAACGCCGAGGACGGTTGAACTAACGTATTCCCATCGCTGTTGCCCGGCAGTCGACTACGCAAAGCAGGCAACAAGCGAATCCGGGCTATCGCATCGGCCAGATGCCCCCCGTGCGCCAGTTCGTCCTGAACGCAGGACGCAATTCCCGCAACGTCGGAAACAGGCACCCCCTCTCGAATCAGGGCAGTCATGACAGCCTTGATTCGAGGCAGATTGCCAGTCTCCTCAACACCAGCGACGATATCAGGAGCCTTTTCGAACAAGAGATCATACGTCCCTTGAATATCGAGAAACTCAGCAAGATTGTCCGTTATCACACGTTCAAGGTGCGCTACCAAGTAGTATGCACGATTCCAAAGATCGTACCCATGAGCGACGACAGCCTCCCACATACCCTCCTGCACAAGACTGCCCGCCCGATGATCCAAAGGATTCACAGATTCTTCTGCCACAATCCCAGATTTCGCCAAGACGTTAGGTGCCGCCGGGCAAAATCGCTTGTTTGGGGGCATACGGCCGGAAACCAGTGGCACCTCGTTCGACATTATGACGTAGGTATCGCTGGGTAGGTCGCGTACGGCCCGAAATAATACGCCCGGAGGCGTGACGCCATAGGCAGAGAAGATATGTCGACGCCGAATCGTCAGCAACAGCCCAAATCCAGCGTCCAAATCGCCGTTACCAGAAGCTTCATCAGCAGAAACTTGCGGAACCCAATCAAAACCCAAATCAACTGTAATAGGTCGAACCAGCGTCGGCTCGTCAAGTCTTGTACCAAGAAGATTCCAGTCCTGACGCATCAGACGCAACCGATCCAAAGGATCTGCGGCTGACGGTTGGACTGGCACCTCTGACGCACTGAGAGGCTCAAGCACTCTCGACTCGGCGCTCTCAGAGTTGGTCAGCCCAGCGACCTTGTCAATAGTCGCGCACAAGCGATGACAGTCAAATGCCCAGCGCGTGTCGGACAATTCAATCGCGGTGCGGCGAGCCAGGCCGCGCAAATCCTCTGGCAGATTACTCGCCTGCGGCATCTTAGCGCCACTGACAAGCGCCGGGATGACTGTCACGTCCTGTCTACCCAATGCCAGACGAAGTTCGAGCCGAACCACATCGTCTGGCTTGGTCAGCCGTGGAACACCATCGTCGTCTGGCAAGGTGAGCCAGCTAGGCCCGATGAGGCTTACACACACTCTGCAATTGGCCAAGACCCGTTCAATTTCCTCGACGAAATCAGCCCCGGGCCCGATGGAGCTAACGTCCATGAAGATGCATTCTTCTCCATATCGCCGCGAAAGGTAGTCGAGCAGGCGACCTGCATATCCACCGCTATCAGCCCGACGATAGCTAACGAATATGCTTCTCGCTGACATGATTTCTCCTTGCGCTGTGCATAAGCGTCGTCTCGACGGAAGTTATAGAAACGTTGAGCGGCTAGGCGTCCATCGAACCTGTTAATCTACCGCGATGCATCCCTTCCTGAATACTGCCATCCGCGCGGCCCGCAAGGCCGGCGACATCATCATTCGTGGCCTCGCCCGTTTCGAGGGCGTTGAGGTCGCCTCCAAGGGGCTCAACGACTTCGTCACCAGCGTCGATCGCTCCGCCGAAGCAGCGATTCTCGACATCCTGCGCGAGGCGTATCCGTATCACGCCTTTCTCGCGGAAGAAAGCGGCGCCAGCGGCAATGCCGACACCACCTGGATCATCGACCCGCTGGACGGCACCACAAATTTCATGCACGGCTTTCCGGTGTTTGCGGTGTCGATTGCCTGCCAGGTGAACAATCGCATCGAGCATGGCGTGATCTACGACCCGATGCGGCAGGAAATTTTCACCGCCTCGCGCGGCGAGGGCGCGTACCTTGAAAACAAGCGTTTGCGCGTGAGCCGTCAGCGCACGCTGGAAGGCGCGCTGATCGCCACCGGCTTCCCGTACCGCGAAAACCTGCAATACCTCGACGCCTACATGGCGAT
>JAITML010000032.1 GCA_031277395.1 Methylobacillus sp.
ACGGCGAGGGTTATGACTTCCTGCATGATTTTGAGTTGCGGCAGCGTGAGCGCGGTAAAGCCGATGCGGTTGCCGGGGACTTGCAGCAGGTATTCAAGCAGCGCGATGCCCCAGCTTACCACTGCGGCGATCCACCACGGTTTGTCGTGCAGATTTTTGAGGTGGGCGTACCACGCGAATGTCATGAAGACATTGGACAGCACCAACAGGCCGGCGGCCTGCGCCCACACGGGAAGATTCATGTTTACACTGCTTCTGCGCCGGATTCGCCGGTGCGGATGCGTATGACTTGTTCGACCGGTGTCACGAAAATTTTGCCGTCGCCGATTTTTCCGGTGCGCGCGGCTCTGACTATGCTCTCGATGGCGCTATCCACCAGCGCATCGGCGATGACTGCTTCGATCTTGATTTTGGGGAGGAAATCCACCACGTATTCCGCGCCGCGATAAAGTTCGGCGTGGCCTTTTTGCCGCCCGAAGCCTTTGACTTCGGTCACGGTCAGCCCGGTCACGCCGATTTCGGACAATGCCTCACGCACTTCGTCCAGTTTGAATGGCTTGATGATGGCTTCGACTTTCTTCATGTTTTTCCCTCAACTTTTGAAATGTGATGTGATCGGATAGCGCCTGTCACGACCGAACCCGCGATGCGTGATACGCACGCCGATCGGCGCTTGCCGCCGTTTGAATTCGCTACGGTCGATCAAGCTCACCACGCGCTGAACATCAGCGGCATTGCAGCCCATCGCGATAATTTCGGCGGGGCTGCGGTCGTATTCGACATAAGCTTCCATGATCGCGTCCAGAATTTCATACGGCGGCAGCGCATCCTGATCGGTTTGGTTATCGCGCAATTCCGCCGACGGCGCGCGCGTGATGGTGCGCTCGGGAATCACGGGCGAAACAGCATTGCGATAATGCGCGAGGCGGTAAACCAGCGTTTTCGGCACATCCTTGAGCACCGCGAAACCACCGGCCATGTCGCCGTACAATGTGGAATAACCCACGCCCAATTCGCTCTTGTTGCCGGTCGTGAGCACAATGGAGCCGAATTTGTTGGAGAGCGCCATGAGCAAATTGCCGCGTATGCGGGCTTGCAGATTTTCCTCGGCAAGATCGGCCGGCAAGTCCGCGAATTCCTCCGCGAGCGTGCCGGCATATGCCTCAAACACATTTTCTATCGGCAACACGGTATAGCGCACGCCAAGATGTTCAGCCATTTGTGCAGCATCTGCCTGGCTGATGTCGGCGGTGAAACGCGACGGCATCATCACCGCATGCACGCGCTCTGCGCCCAGCGCATCGACTGCAATCGCGAGCGTGAGCGCGGAATCAACTCCACCCGACAAGCCGAGCACCACGCCCGGAAAATTGTTTTTGACGATGTAGTCACGCACACCCAGACACAGCGCCTCATACGCCGCCGCTTCCAGATTTGGTACAGGCGTCACGACACCGGCGCGCGGTTGGCCGCCGTCGAATTCGACCACGCCCAACTCTTCCTTGAACGCCGCCAGTTGTCTGACCAGCGCGGCATCCGCATCAAGCACAAACGATGCGCCGTCGAATACCAGCTCGTCCTGACCGCCGACGAGATTGACATAGACCACGGGCAAACCGGTATCGTACACACGGTCACGCATGGCTTCGTGGCGCGTTGGTTGTTTGTCGAGATGATAGGGCGAGGCATTGAGCACGAGCAAACTTTGCGCGCCGGCATCGCGCGCGCGCATGGCCGGTTCCGGTTCCCATATATCGGCGCAGATGAGCACGCCGAACTTGATGCCTTCGTGCTCAAACACCAGCGCGGAATCGCCGGGAACAAAGTAACGCTCCTCGTCGAATACACTGTGATTCGGCAGTTTTTGCTTATGACAGGTCGCCAGTATTTTTCCGTCGCGCAACACGGATGCGCTGTTGTGCAAGCGCGCGCCGTCACGCGCAGGATGGCCGACCAGCAAGGTGAAACCACGCGGCAGTGCAGCGGCGAGCGATTGCAATGCGTGCTCGGCGGCCTGACAAAAATCATCGCGCAACAGCAAATCTTCGGGAGGGTAGCCTGTCAACGCAAGCTCGGGTGTGACCAGCAATGATGCGCCTTCGGCTTGTGCCTGACGACATGCAGCATTTAATTTGGCGACGTTGCCGATCAGATCACCGACGGTGAAATTGAGTTGCGCGATTGCGAGTTTCACCGTGGCGCGCTCATCGTGAAAAACTTGTGCGGAGATACCTTAATAGCTACCACCCGCATCCTTGATCATCTGCACAATTTCCGGCTCGCCGTTTTTCAGCGCATAGACCAGCGCGGTCAAACCGTAAGTATCCTTCGCCTTCACGTTGATTTTGCGGGCGAGCAACAGCGCGACCATTTCCTGCGAGCCTTCGTCAACCGCGATGTGCAGCAGTGACTGATCGTTGCTGTCCTTGATGTTGATATCCGCACCCCGGTCGAGCAGCAGTTCCGCCGCTTGCGCAGAATTTTTCTTGACTGCCCAGGCAAGCGCAGACCAGCCGGTGTCATCCTTGTCATCCACTTTCGCGCCTGCATCCAGCAAGGTTTTCAGCACATCAACATTGCCTTCGCGCGCGGCGTACATGAGCGCGGTCAGTTTGTTGCGATCACGCGCGGCGACATCCGCGCCGTTGTCGATCAGTGTTTTGACGCTTTCCACCTGCCCGCTCTTGGCCGCGTACATGAGCACGGTGCGCCCGTCATCGCTGCGCGTATTGGGGTTGACGCCTGCCTTGATGAGCAGCGTGACCACGTCGTTGTAGCCGGAAGAAGTGGCAAGACCCATCGCGCTCCAGCCATCCGCGTCGCGCGCCTTCGGATCCGCGCCTTTTTCCAGCAGCAGTTGCACCGTTTCAGCATAATCCTTTTTCGCCGCGTACATCAGCGACGTCCAGCCATCCGCATCCTTGGCATTAATGTCCGCGCCTTTTTCCAGCAGCACGCGCACCACCTCGGTATTGCCCTTGCGCGCCGCGTACATCAGCGCGGTGATGCCGTCCTGATCCTTGGTGTTGGCATTGCCGCCACTACCCAGAATGGCGCGTACCGTGCCCACGTCGCCATGCGCGGCAGCATTCAGCAGAAAAGGCACATCTTCTGCCGCCAGCGCGCCTGTCGAAAACAGCAAAGCCATCGCCAGCAGAAAATGTCGCAGATTGTTTTTCATGATATTCCCTTTACCTTGATTTTTTCGCGTCAATTGCGGCGAGCACGGCCTCGCCCAACCCGGCAGGAGAACTGGCGACCACTACGCCCGCTTTTTCCAGCGCCTTCATTTTGTCCTCCGCGCGTCCGCTGCCGCCGGAGATAATCGCGCCCGCATGTCCCATGCGCTTGCCTTGCGGCGCGGTACGTCCCGCGATGTAGCCCGCGACCGGTTTTTTCACATCGGAGCGAATGAATTCCGCTGCGGCTTCCTCGTCTGTGCCCCCGATTTCGCCGACCATGATAATGGCTTCGGTTTCGGGATCGGCTTCAAACATCGTCAGACATTCGATGAAGTTCAGCCCCTTGATTGGATCGCCGCCGATGCCGACGCATGTGGTTTGCCCAAGACCGGATTGCGTGGTCTGGTGCACCGCTTCGTAGGTCAGCGTGCCCGAGCGCGAGATGATGCCGACCTTGCCGCGCTTGTGGATGGCGCCAGGCATGATGCCGATTTTGCATTCGCCCGGCGTGATGACGCCCGGACAATTCGGCCCGATCAATTTCGTGCCGCCCGCCTTGAGCGCGGCTTTCACGTTGAGCATGTCCAGCGCCGGAATGCCTTCGGTGATGCAGACGATAAGTTCCATGCCCGCATCTGCCGCCTCAATGATGGAATCCGCCGCGAATGCAGGTGGCACATAAATCACGGAAGCTTGCGCGCCGGTCGCCGCGACCGCATCGCGCATCGTGTTGAACACCGGCAACCCGAGATGACTTTGCCCGCCCTTGCCCGGCGTGACGCCACCAACCAGCTTCGTGCCATAGGCCAGCGCCTGCTCGGAGTGAAAACTGCCCTGCTTGCCGGTGAAACCCTGGCACAGGACTTTGGTGTTCTTGTTGACGAGTATGCTCATGTAAACCCTTGATTAGCGCGCTGCCGCTACGGCCTGTTTGGCCGCGTCAGTCAAACCGTCGGCGGAAATGATGGACAAGCCGCTCTCGCGCAGCATCTGCTTGCCGAGTTCGACATTGGTGCCTTCGAGCCGCACCACTACCGGCATCTTGACGCCGACTTCACGCACCGCCGTGATGATGCCTTCGGCGATGATGTCGCAACGCATGATGCCGCCGAAAATGTTCACGAGTATCGCCTTGACGTTGTCGTCCGCGAGGATGATTTTGAACGCGCGCGCCACCGTCTCCGCCGTCGCGCCGCCACCCACATCGAGAAAATTGGCGGGCATTCCGCCGTGCAGCTTGATGAGATCCATGGTCGCCATCGCGAGACCCGCGCCGTTCACCATGCAGCCGATATTGCCGTTGAGCGCGATGTAGTTGAGGCCGCTCGCATGCGCCTCGGCTTCCTTGGGGTCGTCCTGACTCCAGTCACGCAACTCGGCGAGACTTTTCTGGCGATAGAGCGCGTTGTCATCCACCGTCATCTTGCAGTCGAGCGCGACCAGCGCGCCCGCATCCGTGACGATCAATGGATTGATTTCCAGCAGCGAAAGATCGTTCTCCCGAAACAGGCGATACAAACCCTTCAATAGCTTGGTGAACGCGCCGATTTGCTCGCCGCTCAATCCCAGTGCGAATGCGAGATTGCGTGCCTGATAGTCCACAAGGCCAAGCAACGGATCGCATGCTTCGCGCAAAATCTTTTCGGGCGTCGCGCGCGCGATTTCCTCGATTTCCATGCCTCCCGCGGCGGATGCTACCACGACCACGCGCTCCGCCAGCCGGTCAATCAGCAACGACAAATACAACTCGCGCGTGATTGGCAGCGTTTCCTCAATCAGCAGTCTGTGCACCGGCTGACCGTCAGGCGCATTCTGCTGCGTGACGAGTTTGTGACCGAGCAAATTCAGCGCGAGATTTTGCAATTCGTCGTGCGAGCGCGTCACCTTGACCCCGCCCGCCTTGCCGCGCCCGCCCGCATGAATCTGCGCCTTGGTCACCCACGCGCCGCCGCCCAATTCGCGCGCCGCCGCCACGGCAGATTCCGCATCGCCGGCAACTATGCCGCGCGGCGTCGGCAAGCCGTAGCGTTGCAGCAAATGCTTGGCCTGATACTCGTGCAAATTCATGCTGATTCCAAAAACAGGGAAATGCCGCAATTTTGGCGGAAAACCCTCGAATAAGCCAGTGCCTGCTATAATTTCCGTTCTTTTTATTCCTGCTTTTTCAGCCACTTTTGCCATGCGTCTCGTCATTCAGGGGCACAACCTGCTGCCCGAACATCTCGCCACTCTCGCGCAACTCACCGGATGCAACGACTTCATTCCGCTCGCGGCTCGCGGCTATGCGTTGAAACAAACCGAGCACAACCAGGAAATCATCGCCTGGGGCGAGCAACACGACATCGACTGCGCTTTTGTGCGCGACGAACACACGCTGGACAACATCGGCCTCGTGGTCATGGACATGGATTCCACGCTCATCAATATCGAGTGCATCGACGAGGTTGCCGACATGCAAGGACTCAAACCACAAGTGGCCGCGATCACCGCAAGCGCGATGCGCGGCGAAATCGAATTTGCCGAAAGTCTGCGTCGCCGCGTTGCATTATTGGCGGGACTGGATGCCTCCGCCTTGCAGCGCGTTTACGATGAACGCCTGCAACTCAGTCCGGGCGCGGAAACTCTGCTGTCAGCCTTGCGCGCGCGCGGCATCAAAACCATGCTGGTTTCCGGCGGCTTTACCTTCTTCACCGAACGGCTCAAACAGCGCGTCAGGCTGGATCACGCGCACGCCAATCAGGTGGAAATCACGGACGGAAAACTGACCGGCAAAGTTCTCGGCGACGTGGTGGATGCCCAGGGCAAGGCCGACTTGCTCAACCGCGTCCGCGAAAATCTCGGGCTGCGCGCAGAGCAGGTGGTCGCGATCGGCGATGGCGCGAATGATCTGAAAATGATGGCCGCCGCAGGCATGGGCATCGCTTATCACGCCAAGCCGGTGGTGCGCGCGCAGGCGACCTACGCTCTCAATCATGTCGGGCTGGATGGCGTGCTCAATTTGCTGGCACCGGTATAACGAGGCATATCCAAATGAAACGGATATTGTTCGCAATAATTTTCCTGGCTCTGGGAGGCAGCATGGCCTTGGCGCAAACCACGAATTATCCAAAAGCGAAAGTCAGCTTCAATGACTTCAAGGGACTGGTGGCAGAGGTGGAAGCGCATCGCGCGAGCCGTCTTGTCGATCTCGACACCTTCCTCAAGATGAGCAAGGAACCCCACGTCATCATTCTGGATTCCCGCTCGGCTTTCCGCTATGAACGTGTGCATCTGCAGGGCGCGAAGCATCTGGCTTTCACCGACTTTACCCAGAACAGCCTCGCGCAGATCATTCCGTCCTTCGATACCACGATTCTGATTTACTGCAACAACAACTTCGAAGGGGACGAGGTTGATTTTCCATCCAAAGTTGCCCGGCCGTTCAACCCGGTGGCAAACCAGATGGACGACCAGGCCAAGCCGCTGATGATGGCTCTGAATATTCCCACCTATATCAATCTGTACGGCTACGGCTACCGCAATGTTTACGAACTGCATGAGCTCGTGGATGTGAATGATCCGCGTATTGTGCTTGAGGGATCTATGGTTTCGAGGAAATAGTCTGGGGCAGACGGCATGGAGTCGGCATATCAAAACTCCTCCCGCCCGTACATTCCCAAGTTATTTCCCCGGTATTTTTGTTGATGTACGGAGTCAGAACAAGCAGTTGCCCATTTTTCTTTCCTCTGACCATCATTTGTCCATATTCGTTTATTTCAAAATGTGGCGAGCCTGCAAGATGAAGCTCATTGAGATTTTTGACGATATCAGAAAAGTCGATGCCTGCTGCTTCAAAATGATTTTCCGCTATTCTTTTCCGCACATCTTCTTTTATCGGCTGTAGTGCAATAAGCCACCCTGTCACTTCGGCTCTTGTCGTGTAATCCGTATATTGAGGGACTGTAAGCGCATAACATAAAAAAGCGACAAAAAATCCCATGCCCCCATAGAAATAGAATTTGAGACGGGTTCTCAATTTTTCATTTTTTATCTTTACCCATCGCATGACTACGAATAAGCAGCCATGCGATATCAAGAACAGCACAAAACTGACAATCAGCACGGCAAGCGCCGGGGCTAGTACTGTCGACATATAGTAATTCATCATCACCTCTCCCCGTTTTTATAATCGACGCGCCTGTCCCCGGCTAATTCTTCCTTACTTGATCGGCAAATAAATCACCCTGCCGGCTTTCATGTCGGGGACAAGAACATACCACCCGCTTTTATCGACAGTAATGTCGGCAGCGGACTGCAAGCCGTCCTTAATGAGTTTGACCGTGCCTTTTTTACTCACGGAAAACACCTTGCCGCCTTTCCAGTCGCTCACGTACAACGTGCCGTCTTTTCCGCGCGCGATGCCGTCGCCGCCACCGAAGCCTTCGGCGATTTTGGTCGTTTTTCCGGTGCTGAGCTGGACGCGATACAAAATTCCCGAAACAAAATCCACGACCAGCAGGCCGTCGTTGCCGTCCATCAAAAGACCATTTGGAGCAGAAATCAATGTGTCGTCAGCCTTCACGCGCGTGATCTTGCCGGTTTTGCTGATGCGATAGATCGCGCCGCCCTGCCCTTTCAAATCGCCGGTGTCGGAGAGGTAGATATTACCCTTGGCATCCGCTTCCAGATCGTTGGGGAATTGCAGTGGCGCGGGGAAATCTCCGGCGGCGGCGAACACCGTCCATTTGCCGTCGCGCGTGATCTTGAGCACGCCTTGCTTGTCGGCAACGTAAAGGTTTTCACCCGCCATCGCCAGCCCTTTGGGATCATCCATGCCGTCGGCGAAGGGATGCACTTGACCTTCGGTGTCAATGAAGCGGACTTTGCCATCGCCGTCCTTGCCGAATTCACCGATCTCGGACACATAGATGCGTCCGTCCGGCCCATCCCACGCTTCCAGCACGGATTCCGGCGAAACAAAACCTTCGGGCTCGACCCAGCCACTGGCTTTAATCAAGGCGTGCGCCGCGGATGCGGAAAACATCAAGGTCAGCGCAAGTAGTAAATTTCTTTTGTTCATCATCAAGCTCTCCTGAATAAAAATGGCGCTGCTATTCCTTGAGTTTCGGAATGAGAGTCACGAGCGCGCATGGCGCTTTTGCGAGCGTGCGGTCTATGGCATTTTGCGCGGCTTCATCATTGGCAAACTGTTTGCCGATTTGCCCAAGCGCGCGATTATAGGCAGTTTGAATAATTCCATCCACGATGCGCGAACCGTAAAAATCCTGCGACGTGCCCGTGGCGGTATAGGTGGCGATCTTTTGGCCGTCCGCGCGGAACAATGCCGCGGTAACCTTGGCATAGTAAGTTGTCATCATCGGGTTGTAGCTCAGCTCGGATTCCAGCCACAAAATCGCGTCGGCCTGTTCGTTGCTTTCGCACATGCCGATATTGTCGAAGCTTTTCCTGAATGTGGTGCGCGCGGCTTTTTCGAGCGGCGGGCCTTTGCGTCCCCAGACGATGTAATACGGCAGAAACCCAAGCCGCACCTCATGTATGTATTCGTTTTGGGCGATGATCAACAGCAGATCGGGTTTGGTTTCTTCTTCCTCAGCGCGTGCGGCAGAGGCCAAACCGAGCGCCAGCAACAGCGCGACAATGACAAATTTCATGTTCAAACTCCTTGCAAACTTTAGGTCAGCACATCGCTCCAGATATTCTTCGCCCACCACCGGGCATAATCGCCTTCCTGCTCACTCGCATGATCGGACACGCCACCGCCTTCCGCGGGAAGCATGATTTTCTTTTGCGTATCGTAGCGGTAAACATTCGCCACGTGCATCGCCAATTTGTCGCTCACGAAACTGTAGCAGGTATTGGCGAATACCGGTTGCGGATCGGGCGGCTGATCGGAGAGCAGCGCGACAATCGCGGCGGCGGCGACCTTGGCCTGCGAACTCGCCATGTGCGCGGACTTGGGCAGCGCGGAGGAAACCGCATCGCCGATGATGTGCACATTGGGAGCGACTTTGGATTCATATGTCAGAAAATCCACATCGTACCAGCGGCCATTCCGCAAGTCCTGAGCAAACGGATGCGTCACCACACCCGCGCACTGCGGCGGAATCACGTTGAGCACATCCGCCGACAGATCCTCAAATTCGGTTTTGACAAGAAAACCACTCCTGCCGCTGTATTCACGGATCTCGGTCACAACATTGTTGGGGCGGTAATCCACCATCCCCGGATACAACTCCTCCCACGCCCGCAGAAACAATGCCTTCTTGGAAACAATGTCCGGGTTTTCATCAAGCACGATCACCTTTGATTTCGGCTTGTGCTTGCTGAAATAAAACGCGACCTGGCTCGCGCGTTCGTAGGGGCCGGGCGGACAGCGATACGGCATTTTCGGCACCGTCATCACAAAGGTGCCGCCATCCGCCATCGCCTCCAGCTGGCGGCGCAGATTGACCGTCTGCTCACCGGCTTTCCATGCATGCGGGAGTTGTTGCTCCAACACGCCGCGCGGAGTACTCGCTGACTGAATCGGAACGCCGGGGAATGTTGATTGATCCGCCGCGCTGCGCGGGTCACTCGGCCGTCCGACGGCATCAAGCAGCAATGGATATTTGTCCCAAACGAAATCAATGCCGGGCGCAACAATGAGGCGGTCATAGCCAAAGGGAGCGCCATACGATGTCCTGGCTCTGGTCAGAAATACCGTGCGATCATCGGGATTGATTCCGGCTACCGTGTACTCCATGCGCTGAATGCCATAATGATCCAGCCCGTTGCGGGAAAAGGTCAGTTCGTCGATTTTTTTGCTGCCGCCCAGCACGAGGTTGCTCAAGGGGCAGGAGATGAAATTGCGGCGTTCTTCAATCAGTATGATTTCCAGTTTTTCGCCGCCCCACAAACGCAGGTATTTCGCGGCGGTCGCGCCTGCGTAACCGCCGCCCACGATCACCACACGCCCGCGCGCCTGCCCTGCCCGCGCAGTCACGGGCAACATTCCGGCGGCCACCGCCGCCGACATGAGTTTGAGAAATTCGCGGCGTTGCATCAGTTGGACTCCGGCACCGGCGCATGCATGGTCACACGCGGTTGCCGGGAGAAATAGTCGGCCAACAACGCGATTTCCGCCTCGGTCAGCCCCTGCGCGTGATGGTGCATGACCGTGGAATCGCGTTTTCCGGAGCGGAATGCCTGCATTTGCGCGACGAAATAAGCGGGCATCAATCCCGCGAGTACGGGTGTGCCCCCTACGCTGTTGCCATTGGTGCCGTGACAGGCGGCGCATGAAGCCGCCAGCACGCGAAGATGAGAGGTGTCAGCCGCGCCTTCATCAGCCAACACAGGCGACATGCTTGTGCCGCACAACAACCATGCCGCCGCGCATATGCGCCATCTCATCAAGGTCTCCTGTTTACAAATCAGAAGCACTCACCCTGGCAACCGTCATCCTTGGCGCCTTTGCTTTCGAGCAGTTCCGCCATTTTGGTGTCGCCGTTTTCACGCACGATGCGCAGCACGGAAACATTGCCGCGCAATTTGATGTTGGGATCGCCGCCGTTGGCCAGCAGGTATTCGACGACATCCGTGAAACCGTCAATCGCGGCCATTGTGAGCGGCGTCATTTTGGTGACGGGATGGCGATAGTTCGGATCGGCGCCGCGCTCAATCAGCAATTTGACCACTTCGAGTTGGTCATGGTTGGCCGAAATATGCAGCGCGGACCAGGCAAAGAACTGCTCGTTCACGCTCAGGCCGCCGTCAAGATATTTCTTGATCACCTTGATGTTGCCTGACGTCAGCGCGTCGGTGTACTCGACCTGCTGATCGCTCTCCAGCGCGAGCGCGGAAAGCGGCATGAACAACGCCAAACCCAAAATCAATACTTTAACCAGCTTCATATCTCCTCCAAAACAGATTTATAAAATTACCCGACAAACTTCCGCGCATTGCGAAACATCCGCAACCACGCACCGTCCTCGTTCCAGTCATCAGGATGCCACGAATTCTGCACCGTGCGGAAAACCCGCTCCGGATGCGGCATCATGATGCTGAACCGCCCGTCGCTCGTGGTCAAGCCCGTAATACCCTGCGGCGAACCATTGGGGTTGAGCGGATAGACTTCCGTCCATTGTCCACGATTATCGACGTAACGCATACTAACCAGTTTACCAGCCAGCGCGGATTCGACCGCCGCTGCCGACGAAAATTCCGCGTAACCCTCGCCGTGCGCGACAACAACAGGCATACGGCTGCCGGCCATGCCGGAGAAAAACAGCGACGGCGTGTCGAGAATCTCGACCATTACATAACGCGCCTCGAACTGCTCGGATTTATTGCGCACAAAATGCGGCCAGTGCTGCGCGCCGGGAATGATGGAATGCAGATTGCTCATCATCTGGCAGCCGTTGCACACGCCGAGCGCGAAGGAGTCGCCGCGCGCGAAAAAGGCGGAAAATTCGTCACGCGCGCGGCTGTTGAACAAAATGGACTTGGCCCAGCCTTCGCCCGCTCCGAGCACATCGCCGTAGGAGAAACCGCCGCAGGCTGCGAGGCCGCGAAAATCCGCAAGCGTGACGCGACCCGCGATGATGTCGCTCATGTGCACGTCCACCGCCTCGAAACCCGCGCGATCAAACGCCGCCGCCATTTCCACCTGACCGTTCACGCCCTGCTCGCGCAGGATCGCAATGCGTGGCCGCTGGCCGCTTGCGATGTACGGCGCGGCAATATCCTCGTTGATGTCATAACTCAGACGCGCGTGCAGGCCGGGGTCGGTTTCGTCCAGAATGCGGTCATGTTCCTGTCTCGCGCAGACCGGATTGTCGCGCAGCGCCTGCATGTGCAGAGTTGTGCTTGACCAGATGCGCTGCAACTCGACACGCGATTGTTCCAGCAGCGGCATGCCGTTGACGGTGAATGCGAGCGTGGCGTCATCGGTCACGCGACCCAGCGTGTGCACGGCATCCGGCAACGCGGCGGACAGTTGCGCCATCACCTCGTCCGCATCGCTTGCTCGCACCTGAATCACCGCGCCAAGCTCCTCGTTGAACAGAATATCGGTCACCTGTCCCGGCAATTGGCCAAGATCGACGCGCAAGCCGCAACGCCCCGCGAAAGCCATCTCGGCCAGCGCCACGAACAAGCCGCCGTCGGAACGGTCGTGATATGCCAGCAACTTGCCGTCGCCATTGAGCGCCTGAATCTGCGCGAAGAAGTTTTTGAGCAGCGCCGCGTCGTCCACATCCGGCGCGACGTTGCCGACCTTGCCATAAACTTGCGCGAGCGCCGAGCCGCCCATGCGGTTCCGGCCCTGACCAAGATCAATCGCGATCAAGCGCGTATCGCCGAGATCGGTACGCAATTGCGGCGTGAGCGTCTTGCGCGCATCGCTCACGGGCGCGAATGCGGATACCACGAGCGAGATCGGCGCGGTCACGGCTTTTTGCTCGCCGTTTTCATCCCACACCGTTTTCATCGACATTGAATCCTTGCCGACCGGAATGCTGATACCCAGTTGCGGGCACAGTTCCATGCCAACCGCCCTGACCGTGTCGTAGAGCGCGGCGTCCTCGCCTGGATGTCCCGCAGGCGCCATCCAGTTGGCAGACAGTTTGAGCTCGGCAATATCGGCGATGGGCGCGGCGGCGATATTGGTAACGGCTTCGCCGATGGCCATGCGGCCGGAAGCCGGCGCATTGATGAGCGCGAGCGGCGCTTTTTCGCCGATGGCGAAGGCTACGCCCGCGCAGGTTTCATAACCGTCGAGCGAGACTGCGACATCCGCCACCGGCGTCTGCCACGGGCCGACCATCTGATCGCGCGCGGTCATGCCGCCCACGGTGCGGTCGCCTATGGTGATGAGAAAGGTTTTATCCGCCACGCCGGGGAGACGCAGCACGCGATGCGCGGCTTCTTCGAGATCAAGATCGGTGGTATTGAATGCTGACAGCTCGCACGTTTCGTGCCGCACGTCGCGCGTCATTTTGGGCGGCTTTCCGAGCAGCACGGCAAGCTCCATGTCCACCGGCTGGTTGCCGAAATGGCTGTCCTCCACCGTGAGGCGGCGTTCTTCGGTTGCCTCGCCCACCACCGCGAACGGGCAACGCTCGCGCTCGCATATTTCGGCAAAACGCGCCAAATCTTCCCGCGCGACGGCGAGCACGTAGCGCTCCTGCGCCTCGTTGCACCAAAGCTCTCTGGGGCTCATGCCCGGCTCTTCGTTATGCACATCGCGCAGCTTGAATACCGCGCCGCGCCCGGCATCGTTCACCAGTTCGGGAAACGCATTGGAGAGTCCACCTGCGCCCACATCGTGGATCGCAAGTATGGGATTACTCGTGCCGAGTTGCCAGCAGCGGTCTATGACTTCTTGCGCGCGGCGCTCCAGTTCCGGGTTACCGCGCTGCACGGAGTCGAAATCCAGATTTTCGGTATTGGCGCCGGTATCCATGCTGGACGCCGCACCGCCGCCGAGACCGATCAGCATCGCGGGGCCGCCGATCTGTATCAGCGCCGCACCGGCGGGAATCGGATGCTTTTTCGCGTGCCGCGCGGCGATGCTGCCCACGCCGCCTGCAAGCATGATGGGTTTGTGGTAGCCACGCACCTCGCCCGCCGCCGCGATTTCCAGCGTGCGGAAATAGCCTGCGATATTGGGGCGGCCAAATTCGTTGTTGTAAGCCGCGCCGCCGAGCGGCCCGTCCGTCATGATTTGCAGCGCCGAGGCAATGCGCCCGGGCTTGCCGTAATCCTGTTCCCACGGCTGTTTGAAATTGGGGATATGGAGGTTGGATACAGAAAATCCGGTCAACCCCGCCTTGGGCTTGGAGCCGCTGCCGGTCGCGCCCTCATCGCGAATCTCGCCGCCCGCGCCCGTCGCCGCGCCCGCGAACGGAGAAATCGCAGTCGGGTGGTTATGCGTTTCCACCTTCATGAGAAAGTGTGTCTCGTCTTCCACATGACCGTAACGACCACCGGCCTGCGGATAAAAACGTTTGACCTTGCCGCCGCGCACGACGGAAGCGTTGTCGGAATACGCCACCACGGTCTTGCCGGGATTGAGCGCGTGCGTGTTGCGTATCATGCCAAACAATGACCGCGCCTGCGCCACGCCGTCGATCACCCAATCGGCGTTGAATATCTTGTGGCGGCAGTGCTCGGAATTCGCCTGCGCGAACATCATAAGCTCGACATCGGTCGGGTTGCGTCCCATGCGCGTGAAATTGTCGAGCAGGTAATCGACCTCATCCGGCGACAGCGCGAGCCCCATTTCGCTGTTGGCGGCGAGCAACGCATCCTTGCCGCCGTTAAGAATATCCACGCTTGCAAGCGGCGCGGGCTGCGCCTCGTGATACAACTTTTGCGCGTCGTCCAGACTGCCGAACACCGCCTCCGTCATGCGGTCGTGGATCAACGGTTTGAGCGCGCGCTTTTCATCGTCGGTCAACGGGTTGCCGTCCGCAGTCGCCGCGTACCAGACGATGCCGCGTTCCAGCCGCTGCACGTTTTCCAGACCGCAATGCCGCGCGATATCGGTCGCGCGTGAAGACCAGGGTGAAATCGTGCCGGGACGCGGAATCACAAGGAATGACTCGCCGGTCGGCGTTTCCTCCGTCATGCAGGGGCCGTAGGTCAAAATCTGCGCGAGCGTATTTTGTTGCGTGTCGGACAACTCGCCATCGGCCCAGACGAAATGCCAAAACTCGGCGTAGAGATGGGTAATGCGCGGCGCGGCGCTTTTAAGCGCGAGCAAAATTTTGTCCAGCCGGAACGGTGAAAGGGCGGCGCTACCACGGAGGCGAAACATGGGGAAATCGGGGTACGGTTTAAAGCTTGGATTTTAGCAGAAAACGGGCGGAAACTTGCGCCGACAACTCCCGCCGCGCCTCATCGGGAAAATGCAACACGCGCGCTGCTTGCAGGGTTTTTCGGCTGATAAAATCCGCAACCCGAACCCTAACAGCTACTTTCCAAGCGCGCCAAACACCTTTTTGATCAGGCTCGTGCTCGCGCCCAGCGGATCTTCGCGTATGGCTTTTTCTTCTTCAGCCATCATGGTGTAAAGGCCATCCAGAGTTTTTTGCGTGATGTATTGTTCGAGGTTGGCCTGATCTTTTTTGATCAGGCCGTACTTCAAGCCGGTTTCTGCAAATTTGTCGTATTGCTGCGCAAGTTTCACGTCCTTGGTCGCATCCTGCACGATGGGAAGAAATTTGGCAGCCAGCGCTTCCGAGGTGGTTTTTTTGAAGTATTGGGTGGCGGAATCGTCGCCGCCGGTGAGTATATCCTTGGCGTCCTGCACGGTCATTTTTTTGACCGCATCGACCAGCAGTTGTTTACCTTCGGGGACGGCGGCTTCAGCGGCGCGATTCATTTTGAGCACAAGCTCATCAGCCTGTTTTCCCATGCCAAACATGCGCATGGCTTTTTCGACCTTTTGCAGGGACTCCGGCAGCGGGATTTTGACCTTGGCGTTTTTGAAAAATCCATCGGCAGTGCCCAGCTTGCCGACCGCGCTGCCGACAGCTTGTTGCAATGCGTCCTTGAGACCGCCGGTAGCTTCGCTGTCGCTGATGCCGGAGAGGCTGATCGCGTGAGCGGGCGCAATGAAAAGCAAAAATGAAAGTATGGCTGCCAGGGTTTTCATGATGATTTCCTTTGTCATTGCATAATAAAAATCAGCGCGGAACGGGTTGTATGCCCCAGATTTTTTGCGCGTATTCGCATATGGTGCGGTCACTGGAAAATTTTCCCATGCGCGCGACGTTGAGGATCGCGCGACGCGCCCATTCATTCTGATCACGGTAGAGCGCACCCACGGCTTCCTGTGTTTCAACGTAGCTCGCATAGTCGGCGAGCAGCAAATAATGGTCGCCATGCCAGAGCAGATTTTCGTAGATCGCCTTGTAGCGATCCGGTTCTTCCACCGAGAAAAATCCTCCGGCAATCATGTCCAGCGCCTGCTTCAGCTCGGCGTTGGCATTGTAGTATTGCCACGGGTTGTAGCCTTTGGCGCGCAGTTCGGCCACCTGCTCCGTGGTGAGGCCGAAGATGAACATGTTTTCTGCGCCGACTTCTTCGCGGATTTCGATATTCGCACCGTCCAGCGTGCCTATGGTGAGGGCGCCGTTAAGCGCCATTTTCATGTTGCCAGTGCCGGAGGCTTCGGTGCCCGCAGTGGAAATCTGCTCGGAAAGATCGCTCGCGGGAAAAATGCGCTCGGCGGAAGAAACGTCGTAGTTCGGCAAAAACACCACGCGCAAAAAACCATTGATGGCGGGGTCGCGATTGACCATTTCGGCCACGTCGATAATCAGGCGGATAATGAGTTTGGCCATCTGATAACCGGGCGCGGCCTTGCCCGCGAAGATGACCACACGCGGCGTCATGCCTTCGGTCTTTCCCGCGCGAATGCGGTTATACAGCGTAATGACGTGCAGCACATTGAGCAGTTGCCGCTTGTATTCGTGTATGCGTTTGACCTGCACGTCGAACAGCATTTCCGCGTTGAGTTTGATGACCTGCTGATAGCGGATGCGCTCGATAAGGCGCGCCTTGTTGTCGTGCTTGACCTGCATGAAGGCTTTGCGGAACTCCGCATCTTCGGCAAACGGTACGAGCTTTTCGATCTGCGCCAAATCCTTGATGAAGCCATCGCCGATTGCGGACGCAACCAATCGGGTCAGCCCCGGATTGCACTGGTTGAGCCAGCGGCGCGGCGTGACGCCGTTGGTAACATTGATGATGCGTCCGGGGAAAATACGGTCGAAATCGGCGAACAGCGTGGTTTTGAGCAACTCGCTGTGCAACGCAGCCACGCCGTTGACGGTATGGCTGCCTATGATCGCGAGATGGGCCATGCGCACACGGCGGCCATTGTCTTCGTCGATGATGGAAACACGCCGCAGCAAATCGGTGTCGCCCGGAAAACGGTGATACACGTCATTGAGAAAGCTGGCATTGATCTGGTAAATGATATCAAGATGGCGCGGCAGTACACGCTCGAACATTTCCACCGGCCAGGTTTCCAGCGCCTCCGGCATGAGGGTATGGTTGGTGTAGGCGAAAATTTTGGTGGTCAGTTTCCACGCCTGATCCCACTTGAGATGATAGGTATCCAGCAACGCATGCATCAGTTCGGCCACTGCAATCGCCGGGTGCGTATCGTTCATCTGGATCGCGATTTTTTCCGACAGCAGATCCCAGTTGTCAGGATGCTCGCGGCTGAAGCGGCGCAGAATATCCTGTATCGACGCCGATACGAAAAAATACTGTTGGCGCAGACGCAATTCACGCCCCATCACCGAAGTGTCATTGGGATACAGCACCTTGGAAAGATTTTCCGTGCTGTTTTTCTCCTCCACCGCGCCCACATAATCGCCCGCGTTGAAAGAGGCAAGATTGAATTCGCGCGGCGCCTTGGCCGACCACAACCGCAGATTGTTGACGGTATCCGTGCCGTAACCCGGCACAGGCATGTCGTAGGCCATCGCCATCACAACTTCGCTATCGACCCAATGCTTGCTGACATTCCCTTTGGCATCGGCGAACTCGACCAGACTGCCATAAAACCGCACGGGATAAAGCCGTTCCGTGCGCTGAAATTCCCACGGATTGCCGTACCGCAACCAGTTATCCGACTGCTCCACCTGCTGCCCGTTTTCAATGTGCTGGTTGAACATGCCGTATTCGTAACGAATGCCGTAGCCCATGCCGGGCAGATCAAGCGTGGCCATCGAATCCAGAAAACATGCCGCGAGCCGTCCCAAGCCGCCATTGCCGAGCGCCGCGTCGGGTTCCGCCTCGACCACGTTTTCCAGTTCGACACCGAGTTCGTGCAAGCCGTCGCGCAGTGGATCCTCAATATCCAGGCACAGCGCGGAATCCATCAACATGCGGCCGATGAGAAATTCCAGCGAGAGATAGTAAACACGCTTGGTGTCCTTCGCGACGTAGTTTTCTATCGTGCTGAGCCGCCTCTCGATCAAACGGTCGCGCACCGCATGGGAGGCCGTCTCGTACCAGTCGCGTATTGTGGCGAAGGCAGGCAGACACCCGCTGGTATAGGTCAGATGATTGGCGAGCGAGCGGGCAATGCCTTGAAGGTCGCGCGCTGGCCGACGTGTGGTAGTAGGGAGTCGTGATTTGCTCATTTTTTTGCTCATTTTAAAGTTCCTTGGCATGAATAATACTGCAAATCATGCTGAAAACGCATGTCAAATCAACGACACCGTTGAATCTACGTGACCGACCCGGCAATCCGCCGCAGAATGCGCGCGGTCATTATCAAGCCGAAACTCGCTGTGACGGTCATGACAGCGCCAAATCCGGCGCAGTTGAGACCGGTGAGGGCTTGATCGGTCATGTCACAAGCTGCGTCGTTCTGCGGTTTTTTGAGCGGCTCGGATGAAAATACGCACTCTACGCCGAATTTCTTTTTGGGATCGCGCGGAAAACCGTATTCGCGGCGCAGCAGCAAACGTGTTCTTGAGAGCAGCGGATCTTGCACCGCGCGCGTTAAATCATCCAGCATGATTTTGGCGGGATCGATGCGACCGCCTGCGCCACCGGAGGTGATGATTTTGATTTTTCGGCGGCGGCACCAGTGGATCATCGCGGCTTTGACTTTGGCATTGTCGATGGCATCCGCCACGAAGTCATAACCGCGTCCGAGCAAGGCTTCCAGATTTTCTTCGCTTATGAAATCCTCGATCTCCATCACCTCGCATGCCGGATTGATCGCGCTGATTCGCTGCGCCATTGCGCTGACTTTGGCCTTGCCGTATTCGTCGCCGAGCGCGTGTATCTGGCGGTTGGTGTTGGATTCCGCGATGTGATCGAGGTCAATCAGGGTGATACGTCCGACGGCGCTGCGCGCGAGCGATTCCGCCACCCAAGACCCCACGCCGCCAACACCGACCACGCATACGTGCGCATGCCGGAATCGCTCAAACGCCTTATCGCCGTAGAGCCGCCGGATGCCACCGAAGCGGCGCTCGAAATCCATATCTCAGCTTTCCAGCACCACAAACGCAACCGCAAGGGCTTTTTCGTCGCTGATCGAGAGGTGCATGTGTTTGATGCTGCGCTGATTAACCCATGTTTGCAGTTCAGGCGCGAGCACGATGACCGGTTTTCCGAGGTCGTTGTGACCAATGCCGATATTTTGCATTGCAACCGGCACACGCAAACCGGTTCCAAGCGCCTTGCCGAAAGCTTCCTTGGCGGCAAAACGCTTGGCGAGAAAGCGCGCCTTGATGCGGCTTAATTCAAATTCATGGTATTCGTTTTCGGTCAGAATGTGTTTGGCGAAAACATCACCAAAACGCGTGAGTGCATCTGCGATACGCGAGACTTCGACGATGTCGGTGCCTATGCCGTAAATCATCGCGTTGCTGCCGCCGCGACCATGAGCGTCTTCATTTCGCGCACCGCTTCGCCCCAGCCGACGAACAGCGCGTGCGCAACAATGGCGTGGCCGATATTGAGTTCTTCCACGCCGAGAATCGCGGCGATCTGGCAAACATTGTGGTAGTGCAGCCCGTGACCCGCGTTCACGCGAAGCCCGAGCGCAGTACCGTGCGCGACGGCATCTTTGATGCGATGGAGTTCGTCGGCGCGAGCGCATTCGTCTTCCGCATCGGCATAGCCTCCGGTATGCAGTTCAACCACGGGCGCGCCTGCGGCTTTCGCTGCGTCAAGCTGCGCCGGATCGGCATTGATGAACAACGAGACGCGGATGCCCGCCGTGCCGAGCCGCTCGCAAGCCTGTTTGACCTTGTCGAAATGCCGCACCACATCGAGACCACCTTCCGTCGTGAGCTCCTCACGCCGCTCCGGCACCAGACAGGCATCCTGCGGTTTGACTTGCAACGCGATGTCAATCATTTCCCCGGTCACGGCCATTTCCAGATTCATGCGCGTTTGCAAAATACCGCGCAGGATATGCACATCCGCATCCTGAATATGACGGCGATCTTCACGCAAATGCAGCGTGATCAGATCCGCGCCGGACTGTTCGGCCTGCAACGCAGCCTGCGCGACAGAAGGATAGCGGGTGCCGCGCGCCTGACGCAGCGTGGCCACATGGTCGATATTGACGCCGAGTTTGATCATGGCAAATCACCGTTTGTCCCGGGCTTGTTGAAAATTGTCTTTCCTGCAAATTTTCCTGTAATCATAATTCCTGTAAATCGATAAGTAGCTGCCGGGTATGCAAGGGTTTGTCGCCGAGATGGTGCGTGAGCAACATGCGCATCAGTTGCTTGCTTTGCAGCAACGTGGCCGGATCGCTGTAGTCGTCGCGCGCCATGTCGAGCAGCGTTTTGCCGAGCAATTGTACACCTGATTCCTGCGCGTCCCATCCTCGCGCATCCGGGATGAGCGCGCCACGCTCCGGCTGATAGAGATATTCATTTTCGGCGCGTATCGGCATGTTGTCGAGCTGGTGCGTGAGCGGCACCGCATAGCCCAGCTCCTGCAACATTTTCAGTTCCATGCGGCGCAGCGTGGGCGCGTGCGGCGCGTCAGACGCAAGCGCGCGCAAGGTCTGCGCGTAGTGATCGTACAAGGCTTCGTGCGCGTCCTCACGCGGCAACAGACGCAACAGCAATTCATTGAGATAAAAACCGCACATGAGCGCATCACCATTGAGCAGAAGCAAACCTTCGCCCCAATCAAGCGTGTGCAAATTGCGCAATTCGGATTTGCCCGACCAGGTGGCGAGCAGCGGTTGAAAGGTCTGCAACATGCCGCGCAGCGCGGAACGCGGACGGCGCGCACCTTTGGCAATCGCGGCTACACGCCCGAATTGGCGGCTGAAGAGTTCAACAACAAGGCTGGTTTCGCGAAACGGATAAGTGTGCAGCACGAATACCGGCTGCTGATCCTGTCGCACGATGCCGCCTGCGGCCATCAGTAGCCAAGGCTCTTGAGCGCGCGCTCATTGTCGGCCCAACCACCGCGCACCTTGACCCAGGTTTCCAGCCAGACTTTGCCGCCGAACAGTTTTTCCATATCCTGCCGTGCTTCGGTCGAAATCTGTTTGAGTTTTTCGCCGCTCTTGCCAATGATGATGGGTTTTTGATTTTCTTTATCAGTAATAATCGCGGCATGGATGCGGCGCAGATCGCCTTCCTGCTCGAATTTTTCGATTTCCACCGTAACTGAATACGGCAATTCCTCGCCCAGCAATCGAAATACTTTTTCGCGCAGCAATTCCGCCGCGAGAAAACGTTCATTACGATCCGTGAATTCATCCTTGTCGTAGATCGCGGCTTGCTCCGGCAGATGTTTGCGTATCGTGCGCAACAGTTCATCCAGATGCTGATTGCGTTTGGCGCTAACCGGCACGATATCCGCATAGGGAAACTCCTGCCCGCGTTGCTGCATGAAGGGCAGGAGATCGGCCTTGTCCTTCAGCAGATCGGCCTTGTTGATGACCAGCAGCACAGGCGTACCCACAGGCAAAATTTCGAGCACCTTGCCATCATCGCTGCCGAAATGCGTGGCCTCGATCACGAACAGCACCACATCAACCTCGGACATCACCTGCTTCACGGTTTTGTTCATGCCGCGATTGAGCGCGTTGATGTGCTTGAGTTGAAAACCGGGCGTATCGACGAACAGATATTGTGCGTCCTCCGTGGTCTGGATGCCGAGCAGCCGGTGGCGCGTGGTCTGCGCCTTGCGCGAAGTGATGCTGAGTTTCACGCCGAGGATATGATTAAGCAGCGTGGATTTGCCCACGTTGGGGCGACCAATGATCGCAATAGTGCCGCAGCGAAAATCTGTCATGGCCCCGACTTCAACAACTCATAAGCGGCTTGCGCGGCCTGTTGCTCGGCTGCGCGGCGGCTGGTGCCCGCGCCCTGCGCGCTGACGTTGAGTGCCGCAATGCGGCATTCGATATGAAAAGATTGGCGATGCGCCTCGCCTTCCGTTGCGAGCAGCACATATTCCGGCAAAGCCAGTTTGCGGCCCTGCAGATATTCCTGCAAAAAAGTTTTGGGATCTTTGCCAAGCGCCTTGGGGTCCATGCCTTCCAGTAGCGGCGCGTAAAGTTTTTCGATCACGGTTTGCGCGGCGGCAAATCCGCCATCGAGAAAAATTGCGCCGAACAAGGCTTCCAGCGTGTCGGCGAGCATGGAAGGACGCTTCCAGCCACCGCTTTTCATCTCGCCGTCGCCGAGCCGCATATGCTCGCCCAGCGACAGTTGCGTCGCGACTTCGCTCAAGGTCGCCTCGCGCACAAGATGCGCGCGCAAGCGGCTGAGATCACCTTCGGGCAACGCGGGAAAGCGCTGATACAGGAGATGCGCAACCACGCAGTTCAGCACACCGTCGCCAAGAAATTCCAGCCGCTCGTTGTTCGACGCGCCGTGACTGCGATGCGTCAACGCCTGCGTGAGCAGCGACACCTGCCTGAACTCATGACCAAGATTGCGGGTCAGCGCGGTTTGCTGGGTCATGCGATCCCGAAATCAATACTTCGAAGGCTTCTCGGTACCAGTCTGGGCATGAAATTTCATCAATGCGCTCACATTACCAACGATGGGCACCACGACTTGATAATCCACCGATACGGAGGTCGTACCATCAGCCGCGCGCGCCACTTTCAGATCTTTCGGCGTAACGCTGCGAATATCGTCCATCACGGACGAGCGATCAAATATCTTGTAAATATCCTGCTCGCTCATCGTGGCGAGACTGCCCCCGGTTTCGAGGCGGGCAATTGCCTTTTTGACTGCATAAAACTCGGCGTAGGCAGGGAACAACTTTGCTACCAGCAGGATAACCGCCCCCACGATAACAACGATTCCTGCCATGCTCCAGAATGTAGCGCCTTGCTGTTTTTTCATCATGTCAGCCCCTTGCTAATGGATGGAATTGCCAATTCTGCCGAAATTATCGAAATTCCACCAGATCATAAACGCTTTTCCGATAATATTTTTTTCCGGAACCAGACCCCAGAACCGGCTATCACTGCTGTGATCGCGGTTGTCGCCCATCATGAAATAGTGGCCTTCCGGCACGATGATCTCGCCATTTTTCTCCACCGCAACGTCTTCCCACAAAATATCATGCACGTGCTCACCGAGTTTTTCCTTGTATCGTTTGGTGACTATGATGTTCAAACCTTCGGCAATATATTCGTAATCATGCTCGAAAGTCGCATCCAGCGGTTGCCCATTAATGGTGACTTGATGCCCTTCAATCCGGATGCGGTCGCCCGGCAAGCCCACCACGCGCTTGATGTAATTCTGGGATTCATCCACCGGGTAGCGAAAAACCATGACCTCGCCGCGTTGCGGATGGTTGACCTCGATGAACGTCGAGTTGAGTAGCGGCACACGCAGGCCATAAGTGAATTTGTTAACGAGAATGAAATCACCCGTGAGCAAGGTCGGCATCATGGAGCCGGACGGAATTTTAAACGGCTCCACAAGGAAGGAACGTATCAGGAATACCGCGAGTATCACCGGGAAAAAACTCTTGGAATATTCCACCACCCAGGATTCGGCTGCGCCTTCGGGACGAGCCTTGCGCAGATATGCAATATCCAGCAACCAGACAATGCCGGTAACCGTCACCGCAATCAGCATGATTAACGTGAACATCATGATTACTTGTCCTCCACGCGCAGAATCGCCAAAAAAGCTTCCTGCGGAATTTCAACATTGCCCACCTGCTTCATGCGCTTTTTACCTTCTTTCTGCTTTTCAAGCAGCTTCTTTTTGCGTGTGATGTCGCCACCGTAGCATTTTGCCAACACATTTTTGCGCATCGCCTTGACGGTTTCGCGCGCGATGATGTTCGCACCGATGGCAGCCTGAATCGCCACGTCGAACATCTGGCGCGGAATCAACTCGCGCATCTTGGCGGCAAGTTCGCGTCCGCGATACTGGCTGTTGGCGCGATGCACAATAAGCGACAACGCATCCACACGCTCGCCGTTGACGAGGATATCCAGCTTGACCAGATCGGCCGCACGGAATTCGAGGAACTCATAATCCATGGACGCATAGCCGCGCGAAGCTGATTTCAGCTTGTCGAAAAAATCCAGCACCACTTCGTTGAGTGGCATTTCATAGGTCAGCATCACCTGCCTTCCCATGTATTGCATGTTGCGCTGCACACCGCGCTTGGCATTGCACAGCGTCATCACCGGGCCGACATACTCCTGCGGCATGAGTATCGTGGTGGTGATAATGGGCTCGCGGATTTCCTCGATGCGCGACGGCTCGGGCAGCTTGGACGGATTTTCCACCAGCAGCGTTTCACCTGCCTTGGTCACAATTTCATAGACCACAGTCGGCGCCGTGGTGATGAGGTCCATATCATATTCGCGCTCCAGCCGCTCCTGCACGATTTCCATGTGAAGCAGGCCGAGAAACCCGCAACGGAAACCGAAACCCAGCGCCTGTGATACTTCCGGTTCAAACTGCAACGAAGCATCATTGAGGCGCAGTTTTTCGAGCGCGTCACGCAAGGCTTCGTACTGGTTGGACTCAACCGGATACAAACCCGCGAACACCTGCGGCTTGATTTCCTTGAAGCCCAGCAACGGCGCGGAAGCGGGCTTGTTGGCGATAGTGATGGTGTCGCCCACCTTGGCATCGGCCAGCTCCTTGATGCCCGCGATCACAAAACCCACTTCGCCCGCCGACAGATTTTCGCGCTGGCTGGCCTTGGGCGTGAACACGCCAACCTGCTCGCACAGATGTTCTGCACCAGTCGCCATGAGGCGTATCTTGTCCTTGGGTTTGAGCGTGCCATCCATTACACGCACGAGCATGATCACGCCGACATAGTTGTCAAACCACGAATCGATGATCAACGCCTTGAGCGGCGCATTTGGATCACCCTTGGGCGGTGGAATTTTGGTGACCACGGCTTCCAGTACATCCTCCACGCCTTCGCCGGTTTTGGCAGAACAACGCACTGCATCGATGGCTTCCACGCCGATGATGTCCTCGATTTCCTGAATCACGCGCTCCGGATCAGCGGAAGGCAGGTCGATTTTGTTCAGCACCGATAACACTTCGACACCAAGATCAATCGCGGTATAACAATTGGCAACCGACTGCGCTTCAACGCCCTGCGAAGCGTCAACTACGAGCAACGCGCCTTCGCAGGCGGAAAGCGAGCGGCTGACTTCGTAGGAAAAGTCCACATGCCCCGGTGTATCAATAAGATTAAGCTGATACAGCTCACCGTTGCGCGCCCTGTAATTCAGCGCTGCGGTTTGGGCTTTGATGGTGATGCCGCGCTCGCGCTCCAGATCCATGGAGTCCAGCACTTGCGCTTCCATCTCACGCTCGGACAAGCCGCCGCAAAACTGGATGATGCGATCCGCGAGCGTGGATTTGCCATGGTCGATATGGGCGATAATGGAAAAGTTACGGATATTTTTCATTTTCAGGTAACAAGAAAGGCGCCAGAGGCGCCCTTCCCGGTTAATACTGCAAGTACTCGAATTTTACCTTAAAACGTTATTTTCCGCTTAATTTGACGGGCACATACAGTGTGCTGTCACCACGCATCACCAGCAGTGCCACGGTTTTACCCGCCTGCACCGGGGCGATCAGCTTGTTGAACTGTTCCACCGATTGCACTTCGCTGTTGTTCACGGCCAGAATCACGTCGCCGCGCATAATCCCGGCCTGGGCGGACGCGCCTTCGGAGCCTATCACCAACAAGCCGTTTTTGCCGTTGAGCCGTTTCTTTTGTTGTGGCGTGAGTTCGCGCAGAGCGAGCCCGAGCTTGTTCGGCGCGACTTTGGCCGGATCCTTGTCCGGACGCACGGTTTCCTTGTCATCCGACGGCATTTCACCCACCGTGAGCGTAAGCGTTTTGGCATTGCCCTTGCGCAACACGTCCACATCCACGACCGTGTTCGGCTTGGTTGCGGCCACGATGCGCGGCAAATCCGAAGAAGTGTTGACTGCCTTGCCATCGAATTTCAGAATCACATCGCCCGTCTGCACTCCGGCTTTTTCGGCAGGGCTGCCCTTCTCGACGCCGACCACCAATGCGCCGTTGGTATTTTTCATGCCGAAGGAGTCAGCCAGCTCATGCGAGATTTCCTGGATATTGATGCCCATCCAGCCGCGCGTGACCTTGCCATTCGCCTTGAGTTGATTCTGCACGTCAAGCGCGACATCAATCGGAATAGCGAACGACAATCCCATGTAGCCACCGCTGCGGCTGAAAATCTGCGAATTGATGCCGACGACTTCTCCCTTGAGATTAAACAGCGGGCCGCCCGAATTGCCGGGATTGATCGCCACATCAGTCTGAATGAAGGGTACATAATTTTCCTGCGGCAGCGCGCGACCCTTGGCGCTGACGATGCCGGCGGTCACGGTATTTTCAAGACCGAACGGCGAACCGATCGCGGCCACCCACTCACCCACTCGCAACTGGGAAGGATCACCGAATGTCACACGCGGCAGACCATTGCCGTCAATCTTGAGCAGCGCGACATCGGTGCGTCTGTCTATGCCAATGATCTTGGCCTTGAATTCGCGCTTGTCAGCGAGCTTGACCAGCACTTCATCGGCATTGTTGACCACATGCGCATTGGTCAGAATGTAACCGTCGGCGCTGATGATAAAACCCGAACCCAGCGATTGGGTCTGGTAATCCTGCCCCTGCCCGCCACCAGGCGGCGCGAAGCGGCGGAAAAATTCATAAAAGGGATCGTCTTCCGGTACATTCGGGAACGGCATGAAACCCTGCCTTTCGGAATGTATCGTTTGCGTGGTGCTGATATTGACCACGGCCGGCCCCTGCTTTTCGTACAACTCGGTGAAATCGGGCAAATCACGCGCGAGCGCAGAGGTCGCGGCGACGAAAACAAAGACAAAAACAGCAAAAAACTTTCGCATCATCATTCAACATTACCTTGTTTGCAAAACCGCATCTCGGCATCCGATGTGGATGGCCGGAGTACAACCGGGCGGTAGCCGCTGCCATTGCGCCGCGCGGAATGACCTCGCAGCCACAACAATCCCAGCGCAAGCCCTGCTCCAGCACCCGCCAGCGCGTAAATATCCGCGCTTGCCCGGTCAGTCGCGAACGATCCTCCGAGCGCGGCGCCAATCAGCAGTGAAATTAACGGGACTCCATACGCGGCCAGCGAACTGGCCAGTAACGCCTTCTCATCCAGCCCGACCACCACCATGTCGCCGGTTTGGGCGTTAATTTGATTTTCCGCGCGGACAACTGAACTGCGATGTCCAAGCAGCCTCCCCAGAACCGACACGCCGCATCCGCGCGTCTGTCCACACAGACCGCACGGTTTGTTGCGCACGATTTCCAGTAAAGCCGTGTCGTGTTCAACACCGACGACTACAGCCTGTTCTTCAATCATGATTCAATACCGGGATTATTTCTTGAAAGTAATCGCATCCGCGATCAAACGCACCGTGGCTTCGGGGACTTCACCCACCACGATTTCCTGATAACCATCGACCACGAGGGCATAGACACTGGTTCCGCCCTGCGTCACCAATCCTTGCTTCGGTTCGACATTTTTTTCCAGCGGCTCAATAAACAGCGAAACGGAGGCCATGCCATCCGAGAATACCAGTTGCTGCACCGGAGAAGTTTTCCCCGGCATCAGCCGGAGTATTTGGTCCACCTTGCGGAAACCCGCCGGCAGTTCTGCAATCGCCCACACTTCATTTTCGGCTTCACCCGGCTCCACCTTTTCTTCCGGTTGCATGATATAGGCTTTGCCGCGCGCTACTTCGGGGCGGAACCAATCCATTTTCTGTGAATTATTGTTATTGTTCATCAGGACAAGCTGATTAAACGCGACCTGTTCCAGCATTTGGCCGTGCTCGTTGAGCATCACGGATTTGAGCAGCAAGCCGTATTCCTTGTCCACATAAAAACGGTAGCCATAGCGTAGCTGATCCTTGGGTTCGAGAAAAACAATGACGGCTTCGCGTCCGCCCACACGCTCAAAACCGAGGTTGCGCACCTGATAACTCACTTTGAGCATATTGGTCAGCCCCGGCAACACGGCGGGGAAGGAGGCCTGGACGCGCCGACGCTCAATCAGCACTTTTTCACTGCGGGGACTATAGATGACAACTTCGTTGCCTTGACGCAACACTTCACGCGGCTGCCCGTCCAGCGAAACCAGATGGGCAAATTCGCCGCCCTGAGCGTAATTCATATGCGTGATCTGCATTGAATTGACGGTGCTGCCGGATTGATAAACAAAAATACCTTTGTAACTAAGCTTGTGCGCGGCCTGACTGGCCTTTTCAAGCATCATCCACAGTTCGTCGCTACCTGATGCCGCATGTACCGAAAGTGGAAAAACAATCAATAAAACAGAAACATACCGTATAGATCGGTGCAGCATCAACGTTCACTCTCGGGATAAGCCACGGGACGCGCGTAATGTGTAGGCAGGCCACCTTCCGATGCCAATTCCTGATGCGCCATCAGGTAATTGTTCATGGATGCGGGGAAATCATTGCTCTGTGCGAGAGTTGCGGTCGCGGCATCCTGTGCCGGCGTTTGCATCTGTTTGAACACCATCCAGCCAACAAACATCACAGCAACCACCGAGGCGGCCACGGACATGAACTGCATGGGTTTGCCGTCGAAATGGCGGCGTTTGGGTGCGAGCACGGTTGGTTCTTCGTCAATGCGCGTCATCACGCGCTTGCTGAAGTCGGAAGGCAGATCCAGACTGCCGCGCATTGCATCACCGATCAGGTGATACGCTGACCAGCTTGCGGCATACTCCTCACTGCTTTTGAGCGCCTCAAACACATGACCCGAGGCATCTATTTCCAATTCACCATCCATCAAAGCTGATATCCGGTCTTTCATTACCATCTCCTGTTTTCAGGGGTATCCAGTAAAGGACGAAGCTTTTCAGCAATCGTTTCCCTCGCGCGGAAGATACGGGATCGTACCGTACCGATAGGACAACCCATTAAAGTCGCGATTTCCTCGTAACTGAGTCCTTCAATTTCACGCAATGTAATGGCCGTTCTAAGCTCCTCGGGCAATGCCTCAACTGTATCATTCACGGTTTTGGCAATTTGTTTGGTCGCAAGTTCCGTTTCGGGGGTATCTATCGTCCGCAGTTCCTGCCCGTCCTCAAAGTTTTCCGCGTCTTCCACCTCGATATCGGTGCTTACATGCGGCCTGCGCCCTATCGCCACCAGGTAATTCTTGGCGGTATTGATGCCGATACGGTAAAGCCAGGTATAAAACGCACTATCTCCACGGAAACTGGGCAGGGCGCGGTAAGCCTTGATAAAGGCTTCCTGTACCACATCCTCAACTTCCGACTGGTTGCGTATCATGCGCGACAAAAGGCGACCCAGTTTGCGCTGATATTTCTGCACCAACAGGTCAAAAGCCTTCTTGTCGCCGCGTTGAGCACGCTCAACCAGCGCCTGATCCAATTCACGATCGCCCATACGGGCGGTACTCCCTAAAATAAATTATTTATGAACAAAGATGCTTTTTATTGTTGAATAAGCCGTTTGCAAGTATATCCGGTTGCGGCAATGTCCCATACTCTGTACGGGCTGTAAAGACAGCAGTACACTTCCGTTGGTTCATCAACTTCAAGAAAACACTGTGTTGCGATTCGACGTACTCATCATCGGCAGCGGCTTGGCCGGACTGACTCTGGCGCTGCAGCTCGCGCCCCACAAGAAGGTCTGCCTTGTCACCAAGTGCCAGCTTGATGACAGCGCCAGCAGTTGGGCGCAAGGCGGGATCGCCGCCGTGCTGACCGATGAGGACTCCATCGAGGCGCATATCCGCGACACCCTGGTCGCTGGCGCCGGTCTGTGCGACCCGGAAGTCACGCGCAATGTCGTCACACACGGTCGCGCCGCCGTGGAATGGCTGATTGCCCAGGGCGTGCCATTCACCCGCGAAGAGGACGACAGCGGCTATCATCTTACGCGCGAAGGCGGCCACAGCAAACGGCGCATCATCCATGCCGCCGACGCCACGGGTCGCGCCGTGCAGGAAACACTGACCTTCAAGGTTCGCACGCATCCCGGCATCACCGTGCTGGAAAATCATATCGCGGTGGATCTCATCACCGCGCGCAAGCTGGGTAAACGCAAGGATCGCTGTCTGGGCGCTTACGTGCTCAGCAAGGAAACCGGGAAAGTCATCACCATTTCCGCCACCCACACCGCTCTGACCGCAGGCGGCGCAGGCAAAGTTTATCTTTATACCACCAATCCCGATGTATCAACCGGTGATGGCGTCGCAATGGCCTGGCGCGCCGGTTGCCGCGTGGCAAATATGGAATTCATCCAGTTTCATCCGACCTGCCTCTACCACCCGCAGGCCAAATCCTTTCTCATCTCCGAAGCCGTGCGCGGCGAAGGTGGTCTGCTCAAGCTGCCCAATGGCGTGCGCTTCATGCCCGCGCATGACAAACGCGCAGAGCTTGCGCCGCGTGATGTGGTCGCACGCGCGATTGACTTTGAAATGAAAAAACGCGGCCTTGATTGCGTTTATCTTGATATTTCACATCGCCCCGCCGATTTCATCCGGTCGCATTTTCCGACCATCCATCAGAGCTGCATGGAACTGGGCATGGACATCACAAAAGAACCCATTCCGGTCGTGCCCGCCGTGCACTTCAGTTGCGGTGGCGTGCTCACCAGCGGCAACGCGCACACTGACATTCCCAATCTCTACGCCATAGGCGAAACCGCCTGTACAGGGCTGCACGGCGCTAACCGTCTTGCCAGCAACTCGCTGCTGGAATGCCTGGTCTATGCCCGCGCCGCCGCGCAAGACATTCTTGCCGACACATCAGCCGAAACATCCCCGTTACCCGACTGGGATGAAAGCCGCGTTACGGATGCTGACGAAGAAGTCGTTATCACGCAAAACTGGGATGAGCTGCGCCGCACCATGTGGAATTATGTTGGCATCGTACGCACTGATAAACGCCTGGAGCGCGCCATGCACCGCATCCATCTGTTGCACGACGAAGTGCATGAGTTTTACAGCAACTTCCGCATCAACAATAACTTGATCGAGCTGCGTAACTTGCTGCTGGTCGCCGAACTCATCGTGCGTTGCGCGATGGCGCGCAAGGAAAGCCGTGGCCTGCACTACAGCAAGGATCATCCGGCCACACTCCCCGACGCCATTCCCAGTGTACTCACACCGCGTAACTACACCAGTCTGCTTGATAACACGCACGAGGAACATCCCAGACACTTGTAGCGCTTTCCTTCCTGCGAGCCGGAAAAAATTGGAGGGAACGATATTTGACTGATAGCTGCAAGTTGGCGCTCTCCGCCCAACAAAGCTATCATGTTTGTTCGGTTAACCTGAAAGGACTTCGTCATGAGCAAAATCATCGTAGAACACAATCCCGATCCCGCACGCCTGAAATCCATGGGCGTATCTTCCTGGCCGACATGGTCAAAAGAAGTCTCTACCTTCCCGTGGAATTTCGGTGAGAAAGAAGTCGCCTACTTACTCGAAGGCGATGTCATCGTCACACCCGACGACGGCGAACCCGTGCACTTCGGCAAAGGCGATCTCGTCACCTTCCCTGAAGGCATGTCCTGCACATGGGAAGTCAAACAACCCGTACACAAACACTATAGTCTGGGATAGTAGAAATGCAAAAAGCCGGGAGTTCCCGGCTTTTTTGTGAGAAGGCCTCCATCAAGTCGGAGTAAGTTTCCATGTCCGACAAGATCTCTCTGAATTGGTCGGGGTGAGAGGATTCGAACCTCCGACCACCTGCACCCCATGCAGGATAGAATCGAGTACCTATCCAAGTGATTTGAAATTCAAATCGCGGTTTGGTCGCTAATATTCTGCACAAATTTTAAGCGGCTGTAACCCGCATAAATACTGGGTCGCTTTTTGAGTATTAGCGGGTAAAATATCCCCATGACAACCAAACACACATCAGTAAAACGCAACCGTGGCGTATCGAAATTCTGGCGGCTCAAGAACCGGCTGAAGCCTAACGAAAAGCTTCCACCAGCATCCGGTTACAAGCCGCATTCTGATCCACAGCAACCCGCCGACAAGCGTTAAGCTCAACGACTATTGCGTCTGCTCTTGCGGCTTCGCTGACAAGGTATTCAGCAAGTTGGTTTGAAAGTTCACCGGTTCTGTCTGGTAGAACTGTTCCGGCAGTTTCGGGAGTTTGGGTGCTGCCACAGGCTGTTTCTCGATCTCCTGCCCACGGGTCGCGCAGCTTGACAAGATCAGAGCGCAGAGCAGCAATAGTAGCGTCCTTGGTTTTGCGTACATTCTCAATCTCCTTCTGTCTGTCTGTTTCGGCTTGCATGAGAGCTTCGCCTGCTTCGCGTTCCTGTGCCCTTAACTTGTTTTGCAGGTCAGCCACACGCCGGATTTCAGCTTGCAGCTTCTGGTTGGTGGCTTCCTGTACTTTCAGAGCTTCGCTGTCTGCCTGCCAGTCTCGGATTTGCCAACCGGCATACATGCCGATAATGAGGGCGGCAAGACTGGCTATCGCTGCAAATTTCAGTTCGCCAAACATTTGGCTTTCCGCTCTAGGCTGCGCTCCCAGACACCCCAACACCGCTTGTTACGCTCACCGTTAATCATGGTCGAGCAGTCATAGCCACCTGCGTATTTATAGAGCGTGTAGGCGTTGCATGAGGCTTCGTAGTTGCCCTGATTGATGTAGCGCACCATTGAGCTTTTGCAGGCTGTCGGCAGGCCGTAGTTATAGGCGAAGTCGGCAAGTACGTCATATTCTGTCTGCGAGAGTGGAGCCGTCACACACTTCTTCAAACCCACTTCGTCTTTCTGCAAATGGATATTCACGCGCTTGACCGCAGACACTGGGTCGATCTTTTCACCGAGCTTGACGGGTGTTCCGTCCTCTTTGACTGTGCTGCCAAAGCCTATGGTCGGCGGGTCGCCTTTGACTGGGATAGTCGCTTCTGGAATAAAACTCTCGTAGGCAAGAATGGCGATCAACCCTGCGGCAGACAGCTTTAATCCTTCGATAGCGTATCGTCTGGCTTCCATGACGTGCCCTCTGTCTTGCCACGGATGTAGCCTTTGATCTCGTGGATGTCGCTCGTCGCTATATTGAATGCCTCGATCAGCTTGTTAAGCTGCGCTCGCAGGTCATCTATATGAGTAAAAATTCTCTTGTACAGGAAAAACGTCAGCGTTCCCAACGCACCAACGAGCGTCATAATCACGCCAAATTCGTGATCGGTAGGAATCATCGACGACCGTACACTTCCAGAACACCCTGCGTGACCGTCGGGTACACCGTGGTGGTGGTTTGACCGACCGTCACTGTACCAGACAGCGTGAGATGGATGGCATATATTCCGCCGACACAGCGCCAACCGATGCGCCCCACGCTTGTCTGGGTAATCTGTACATCGGCAGCGGACAAGTTGGCGATGTTATCCATCGTGCCAAAGTCCGTGGTGTAGCCACCGAGGTCAAGCTGCCCGTCGAGCAATGACGCGGGCGTAAGGGTCGAGAGGGCTAGGGAATTGCTCGCATTCCCATCCCCGTCAATCACATCACCCAAGGCTCCGTCCTGCGCTTCGATGTGCAATGCCAAGCTCGCGGTTGCTGCGGTATCGTCGATCTTCGCGCCGCTGAAGCGGAAGCGGAGATCGTTCCAGCTTCTGTCTGGCAAGGGGAGCCGCATTTCGGTGTTGGCTCCCGTCAACGGAATGGTTTGAAGCAGCGTAAAAGGATTATTCACGCGCTCGATCAGTTCGTTTATTTTCTGTCTCACGTCTGCGTGATACAAGCCGCTGTCGGGTAAAAGTGCTATTTCGCTCATGTTGTTTCTCCTTAAATGTGTTCAGCACTGAAAGTGCGTTTACGATTTTCTGGCCGCTCAAACATCATGGACGCAGGCCATCCAGCTTCACTTCTTCTACGCAATGTCGCCACACCAATTCCACTCCGCTTCGCCGCCTCATGCAGGCGCATCCGCCCGTCCGGGGTTTCGATGTGCCTTTCAGCAGCAAAGTTAACTTTTTTTGGCGGGTAAAACAGTCTGGATGCAGGCCAGCCATGTTCTATGCGATCTGCCAATGTTTCACGCTTTATCCCGCTCAACTCTGCCGCCTCAACTAAAAGCATCCGTCCAGATGGAGTGTCAATATAGCGATTGCTGCGCTTATTCCGCCCCTGCGTCTTGCTATCAGCCCAGACACAATTTTCTGGCGAATAGTCTCCGTCGTTATCTACTCGCTCAAGCGATAATCCGTTCCTGTAAGTAGCGCCCATGTCCGCAAGAAAATTCTCAAAGCTGCTTTTCCATCTATCGCAGACGGTGATTCCACGCGATCCGTAGTTGGCGTAGCTACCGTTTCGCGGGTTGTTACATCTCGCCCTCATTGTTTTCCACACGCAGAATATCGGCGTACCAGCCATTCCGTGTTTTGTCGCTGTTTCTTTAATGCGCTGATCACGCCAACAGCCGCAGCTTTTTGTCACTCCAAAATTCTCTGTGCTAATTATTTTTCTTTTTCCGCAATCGCAGACAACATTCCACCACCCCTTCCATTTACGATACCCGGCAAACGATTCCACAGTCAGGAAGAAACGCTTCTGCCCGGTTAAGTCTTTGGTTCTGGGGTTTAATATCAATTTGCCCACTCCTCGCTGTCATCCCAGATTTCTGAATCTTGCCAAGTGGTGCGTGGGGGGAGATTTCCGACGATGCGAAAAGTGCACGGCACGACCAACGTTCCGGGGTCGTCTGTCGTAAAGGCGCGTACCGTCAAACTCCTGTCCGTGATTTCAGATGCGACCACTTTAATGAGGTTGGTCAAGTCGGAATGTGTCTCCTGCAATGCGGAGAGATTCACGCCAGTCAACTTGGGGAAGGATTCTTGCGGAACTACAGTCACTTTCTCGCTGATGAATAACGCCCCGCTTGGCTTGAAATTCGTGAACGTGATGTCTATTGCTACAGACACAGCAATAAGGTTTCCCGGCGTGTCTGTCGTTATCACGTCATTACTCATGCCACGCATCAGCGCAGAGTTAGCCGGAGGAGGGGTAGTCTCGCTCAGAATCTCAAACCCACGGTAGCCGTCACCGCTGATGAGCTTGACGGTGGTGGGGCTGTTCTGTGGCTCTGGTTGTGGTTCAGGGGTTGGTGGTACATCGACAAGCCAGGTCGGGATTGCTCCAAGGCCGTTGTATGAACCATCCTCTGTCTCATTTCCGAGCGTGTATTCTTGGCCGTTCGCAGCGATGTAAAGCTTGGTCTTGCGGAAATCATAGACAACCTCCCATGCCCCATCCCAATGTGCGACGCTTCCAGATGGTGCGGACGGAGGCGCAACAATGACTGCCTTATACGGCACATTGAAACGGCCAGGGTCATCAACAAACTCACGCGCCTCGCCAGTGCATACATAGCAATTATCTCTGTCGAGCTGGTAATAGGTTTGGGTGTTCATCCGTATTTCCTTATTCAAAAAATGTTGACCCTGACACTGCAAATGTCAGACTGCTCGGAAGCTGGCAGGGCAGTGCGAATCTCGCGCACGGCCACAGCACTTACAGCGGCGGTAGCGGCTCGCTCTCTATCCCTGCGAATCAGCAGATTCTCGACGGAAGTGCAGTCGCTGGTCTGCCGCAAGGCAACGAAGCGTTGGAGAGCCTTCGCATTCATTCGTCTGGCGGTGCGGAGTCGCGATCTGAAAACACCGCGTATCCACCTTGTATCAGAGTGTAGATCAGACATGAATACAGGGGTTGTATGCGGTGTTTTCAGGCCGCGCCTCTGCGCCGCCAGACGAATGGATGCGGATTCCGTTGTCGAGGCTTTCATTTCCAGTTGCCGTGCCACTGGCGTTCCCGTCGAGAATTTGCTGGCTGTTCGGGATAGAGAGCGATCCACCCCCGCCGCTGTACGAAGCATGAACGTGCGCGAGATTCGCGCTTGCTTGCCACGATCCGAGCAGTCTGACATTTGCAGTGTCAGGGTCTACTGCTCCTGCCGCTGCGCGTGAGAATGTCATGCGGATATCTCCGAGCTTAAATGTGCCGTCGCCATTGTCTGCGACATGATGATAACCAGGTTGCCAGTTTTGTAGCGTGACTACTGCACCCTCTTCCTGCGCGCGTGACCAGACACGTTTCCCGAGCGGCGTTGTCTTGCTCATGTTTCCACCGGTAAATTCGAGCAGCCACGGCGGGGTAATTGTATGCATGTCGCCGTCGTACCTATTGAAACACTCTGGGTGTCTATAGCCTTCAAAATACGCTGTTTCTACCCACTCCCACATTCCAAAGCCAACGACATAGATCACATCACCAGCGGTTTTGGTCTCTGGCACAGTGGATAAGGTATACGTCTGAAATCCACCGCTTGCCACAACCATCCACGCGCTCCCGTTCCACACCCGCATTTCACCAGCAGGGGTATTCCAGTAAAGCGCCCCGACAATCAGTGGGTTGTTGTCATTGTCTGTAGTTGGGTTAGATGTTTTAGCACCGAGATAACGCGCGTCAAAGTTATCGTAAAGATTGGCTACGTTGGTAGCGGCAGTTTCTGCGGCTGTCTTTGCGGTGCTTGCTTGAGTGGCCGAAGTAGCCGCATTGGTTTCACTCCCCAAAGCATTCGCTGCACTCCCTGCGGCTTGGGTCGCGTAGGTTCCGGCAGAAGTTGCATAGCCCCCTGCTGCCGTCGCGCTTCCTGCTGCGTTGTTGGCCGAAGTCTCGGCTTCTTGTGCCGCAGCCAATGCAGCATTCAGCGCATTCAGAATCGCCTGCAAGTCATCAATCACACCCTGAATATTCTGGATCGCATAGATATTGTCCGAAACAGATTCAATGGCATTCAGGTTTGCAGCAATAGCCGAAAGGTCGCCGACGATTCCTGCCAGAGCGTCGATATTGCCCATGTTCCCGGCAACCGAAGTCACGTTCCCGATATTTCCGGCCACGGTGTTGATGGATGTGATATTTCCCGCCACGGAAGATATATCACCCAGACCTGCCACAAGGGTTTGCAGAGCGGCCATTTCAGCAGCGAGCCTTTGGACAGCCTGTGCAAGCTCGCTCGGTTCAGTAGGTGAGGAAATCGCTACTTTGATCGCTCTGTTTATTTCTTCTCGAAGCTGCTGAATCTGGATCGTATGTCTGTCCAGCGCCGTCTCAATCGTCTCAGGATAGAACCCGCCCATATTCGTAATATCGAACGGTTGCAGGTTGGGCATATTTGAAGTCAGCGTGACTTTATACCCGGAAGGTGGAGCCTGTGTCAGCGTAACTGTCCCACCGGGAGACATATCCTGATCGCCTGAAAGCGTGACGGTATAGTCTGTATTTTCGACAAGGGTGGTTTCTTCACCCGTGATATCGGTGAGAATCGCCCACATATCCGATTTGTCGAGAATGACAAAATCAAACGGGAACGCAGTATTTATCCCGTCTGCAAGATACGGGCCGGATACCCGGATTTCGCTGGAAATGGTCATGTTGCAAGCCCATCATTGATTTCAACAAGCCTACTGCATGACTAGTGAGATATATGAACAGTTATTCCTGATGTGTGTCAGAAGGCAACAAAAAACCCGGCGTGGCCGGGTTGCTGATGCTTTAATGCGGTATTTTATTTTTAGAGAACCCTTGCATGACGACGAAGGGTTGCAACAGTGGGTTTATAAATCTGAAACGATACCTCCTTGAGCCTCCAATTCGCTGTAATACCGGGCCTCTCTTTGCTCCACAAAACTCGGATAGATGTTGCGCGTAGTTAGCAATCTCCAATTGCCTTCCTAGTATTTGTCCAAGAGGCTCCCGCACATCTTGAGCCGCAAAATACCCTAACTCATCCGTCTTGGCTAAAGCGCAAGCCATTAGAACCTCCGAAAATAAATTATCTTTCCTTGGGCTGCTTGTTGCTGTATGCCATGCTGTTTTTATGGACTGCTGAGCATTGTCCAATGAGTTGGAGATTGCTTTGTCTACCACAGGGAGAGTGACGGATGTCAAATTGTTCTGCGCCATAATTTCTGCAGCATGCAATCCAAGCAGGTGTGCATAGTGAGGAAGTCCCTGAGATAACGTAACGATACGGTCCATCGCCTCTGTATCCACCGTGAAATTTAGCCGCCCCATACCCTGCTCAATAATGGCGCTAATTTCCTTTTTTGCCATGCGCGGCATGTGAATCTGAACAATTGCGCGCTCAACAGACTGATGTTCTTCAATAAGTTCTTGAACACTGTCCGCAACTCCAACCATAACTACAGTTGCAGATACGGCATGGTCGCTGAGGGTCTTTATCGTATCTGCAACCTGCCTCTTTACTTCCTGTGTAAGGCGGTCAAACTCATCAATAATTACAACAGTGATAGATCCTCCCCCAAATTGAGACAATGTCCTGCGAACACTCTCTGGGCTAAGCTGGTTTGGAACAAGATTGTCTAGTGGAAGCGCCTCGCGCTCAGTAGAGCCAATGAATCCAACAGGCAGCACGTCTCTTGCTATAACTATTTCACTGAATACTTTCCGCCACACAGAATCAAATGTATCACCTGCATCGCAATTTATTCTTGGCGCAATGATTGTATTAGATGTGCCTATAAACGAAGCCAACACATTAGCAAGCGAAGTTTTACCTACCCCTCGCTCCCCAAACAATACCGCATGCTGTCCTTTCTGCCCAATTGCCCGAATAAGACTGGTTAACTGTTCTATACGCCCGGAAAACAGGCTTTTCTCATCTATCGGTGCCGTGGGGCTAAACGCCCGTGAAATTTCCAACTGCAGCTCTAGTGGCGACAAAATGACCAACTCCCAATCTTACTTGACCAAGTAAGATTAACACTTGGGAAAATTTAGTCAATACTTGCCCATTATCACAACCTCGGCGCTCTCTCCGGCAGCGTTTCTCCCGGCTGCCACCAATACTCCTGTTCCCAATCGGTATAAGCCCGTTCCCGTATCCGATCCAGATATCCGGGAGAAAGGTATTCCTGAATGTCTTGTAGTACAGCGTGATCTATCACCGCCTTCGCGTACCACAGGTTGATAAACGGCAGGTGTGACTTGGCAAACTGAAACCCTTCCGCGCCGATATGCGTATCCTCGCCGCTGGCTGCCTGATGCGCGTTGCCAACGGTCAGGTTATACATGTCCTCCAAATCTCCCGCCACCGGCCCCATCAATGTCGCAATAAAGCTGTTCCCAAAACGATTCTGGTTGGAAAACAGAAAATCCCCGAATATCCCACCACCACCACCTTGAGAAAAAGCTGCCAGCCAGAACTTGAAACTATCCATGTCGCGCGGGTCTTTACCATCGCGCAAATCCTTGAGTTGCAGCGCAAGCGCACCAAAGACCGTCAAACTTGTTATCAGCGAAGCGCCATAACCTACAGCAGAAACCCTGCCTCCGCTGTTCCATGTATCCGCCATGCGCCCCCAATGACGTGAAATCATCGCCATCGGAAAACCCTTGAACAGCATGGCAGATCGCAAAAGTTCACCCTCAATGGAACCCTTCTGCGTCCCGCGTGTTGCCGCTGCCCGTGTCTGCAAATCCTGATTCAATGACGCATATTCGGATTCGTCCACGATAGCGCCAAGCAACTTTGAAACGGCACGGTTTTGATCGCGCAATGTCAAACCAGCGGCGGCAAGATCAGTCTCGGAAAGGTTGCGTAACGCCTGCACCGTCAGCATATCGCTACCATTCCAGCTTTCAGGGGTCGCTAATTTCCACACCTTGAAATCTGTTTCGGTTACGCCCTGCCGCATCAGCCTTGCACGGTCACTCTCATGCAACGCCGACCATTCCCCGCGCGACATCTTTCCAAGCGCACCCATCATCGTCACGGAAAACCCGCGCCGTATCGCATTTGTCCACGCCTCCAACAAGCTTGCCTTCATCGTCGCGTTGGATAGTTTTGCTGTCCAGCCCCTTCCGATATTCCCCTCCGCCCAGCGGTTCATATCGCTCATTACAGATTCCGCCACCAATCCCGCTCGATTCGCATATTCCCGCGTATTGCCGCCAAACGCCCGAATCAGATTTGTCAGCGTTTCGCCGAACCCCAACCGGTTGTATTTTGCAGTAACAAAATAGGTTGGGATGTCGGTAATGCTTGAAAGAAACGCCGAACCCAACTTGCCGAATACCTCAATATTACGCACCCCCTGCGCGACTTCCGCCAGCTTTGGGTTGGAAATGCTTGCCGTGTGTCCGTTCAGTACATCCCACATATTGTTTGTACTCACCGCCCACGGGCCGACAAGATCATATCCACCTATTTTTCGCGCTGTATCGTGCAAAAACCGGAACTGCGCTTCCGGGTTGGGGCCGAACTCCTCCACGAGAGCAATGTCCTTCGCCATTCTCGCAACGTGTGATTGCATGGCTGACAAAACGCCGCCCCGTCCATAGCTTGTCATATACGTCAGGTACGCCTCAGCATCCTTGAAATGGATGAAGCGGGCTTTGCTCCCCCGGTCGGCGCGTATCCCGACCTCTGGAACACCCGGTTCCAGCTTGTTCAATCCGCCCGTGGTGATGGTTTCCCACACGCTTTCCAGTACGAAAGTCATCTGCGCGTCGTCCAGCCGGTTCCCGAAATCATCAACGTAACGACTACGATCCAGCTTTGGCAATATGTCTTTAACCCACTGCTCCTGTCCCGCGCGCAACACACGCAAATCATCGTGCGGCTGCGGAATATGGCTGTAATTCAATTCGCCAATATCCCCGCCCGCCGCATTAAACCGTTGGCGCAACGCCTCATTGGTTTCAAGCCACGCTTTAGCCCCCTTCGCGGCCTCCTTATTCCCGGTCTGCTCGCCAAAAATCTCCCGCACCAAAGCCGCCGCTTGGTCGGCGCGCTCCATTACACCAAGCCATTTTGGATGAACGGCATCGAGCGCATCAATCAACCCGCTGAAATACTCATTCGTCACCCCCTTGGCGTACCGGCTCGCATCGTCCAACACTTTGGAAACCGCCTTGAATGGCCTGTTTCCCTCTGCAACCAACGTCTGATAGCGATTCATTACCTTGTCATGTGCCACGATGGTCAACGCTGTCCGCTGCTTGGCTTTGGATGCTTCACGCAGCAACTGTTGCGCCGCGCCTGCCGCCCCCGCGTGGAGCCTGTCGGCCTCCGTCATGCTGCGCCACGCTTCCGGGTCTAGCCTCGCGCGCTCCGTCATGGCGCGACGTACACGGCTTTCTATAGCGACCGCTTCCTCTTGGGTAATGTTGCGCCCAATCGCTTGGGCGACGGCTTCCATGCATTCCGCTCTCATTCTGGATTCCTCAAAGAACAATTAACTGCTGCATCAAAGGCAGCAGCATCTTTCTGTGTGGCCGCCTCAACCTCGGCTGCTCGCTGCATCAAGTCAGCGGCACGGGCATACACAGGTTTTCCATCCGCACCAAGCTCGCCGGTCGGTATCATTGCATCGGGGTTGCTCGCGGCCACTTCCATTGCGCGGGCTTGCTCCGGAGTTTCCGGCTTGAAGTCGGATAAGGGTTGTGTGTCGCGCCTCAAAAGGCCGGATACCGCATCAATGACCTTGCCAAAAAGGGTATTTTGTGATACGCTTTGATTGGAGGTGTTACTTATGTCTGATCGACCTGTTGCGTTGCCTACGTTCTCAGCCAAAGCATCGTTTGGTGTAATGGATAACGGATCATTAGCTTGGGATGATGACCACATCACACGGCTTTGGCCTTCTGGAGAGAGGATTTCCGGCGTGTTGTTTAATAACGAAGCCAATTTCATCTCGCGTGACGAATTTATGCGCCGCATCGCCTTGTCCCAAGCGGCCTGATGTATTTCTATCTGTGACGCATTAAGCTTATCTAAACGCGCCTGCTCGTCTGCGGTCGGTATGCGGTTTTCAGAATCAATCTTTCTTCTCAATTCAGACCACTTTTCATACAGCGGAGCTGTCTTTTTCTTGGCTTCCAGCATTTCCGGAAAGTTAATTTGCACTTCTGCTTTGCCGCCATTCACATGAAACACTAAATTGATGTCTCTGTAACCACTTGCAGATGCGGAACTATCAGGATGAAGTCTGTCTTTTATCGGACTAATCTCTGCTCCAAACTTCTCGCGCAGCAAGACGACGACAGCCTGCGCTTCCTCGTAATTTCTCACCTCTATCGCACCACGCAGAATATCTTTTATTTCAGACGTGATGCCTTTGTAGTCACCAACCAACTTATCTACTGTCCGAGATACAAACTTAATTGCCGGAACAATCGCGCGCGCGCCTATCCGTTCGGCAATCTCATTCAAGGCATAGGAAAATGCAGGGTGCGTTTGTTCCGCATGTTCAAAGAGCGGGGATAGACCAGCCCGCTGTTCCTCCGTCAGTCTTTGGTCTGCCGCCAACGCCCTCGGCCAATGCTCCATCACCGGCAAGGCGTTTTGTTCCTCCATCCGGTCAAGAATGCTTTGTGCCTTCCCTACGACGATCTGCGGGTCAGCATCCACAGTTGTTGCCACGCTCACCGGCTCACCGTCATCCAGTTGCTGACGGGCTAAATCCTGCGCGTCTCTCCCTGCGTCAAGTGCTTGTATATCGCCCTTGGGAACCAGCAAATCATCGTTTCTGGTCAGCAGTTCATTCACCGTCAGCGTAGCGGCAAGTTCATCAGGCGTAATCTTGGGCGCTTGGGGTTCTCTTGGCCGCCCCGCACCATGAAACAACGCGCCAGCACCCGCAGAAACAATCGTGGAAATCGCCAGATTCATGGGGTCAAGCGGCTGGTACTGCGCTGCTATCTCGTCATACCCCGCCCCTTGCAAGATCAATTTGGTACTGGCCGGGTCGATAATTCCCCCGCCAAAACCGATCACTCCGCCCCATCCTGCGCTTGCCAAACGTGTCGCTCCAACCGCAGGGGGAATCGCCATCAACCCCGTATTGATAATCCCCGTGCTAATACCGACTTCTGTTGCTGTTGTCGGATCAACGCCCTCGGCGATCAGCCTGTCCCGCTCATTCACCCCAACATCCGTACCGAACAAAGCCGCGCCCGCCACCGGCCCCGCCGCGCCCATATAGGCCACACCCTTCCCCAGGGTCGAACCCAAGCCAAATACCATATTGGAAGCGTAGCCTGTCGTCAGCGGGTCGGGACGGCTCTTCTCTGCGATACTACGCGCACCCGCCCCAATCTCACCAATACGCCCATGCAAGGCATCGGAAAATTCATTGAAATCCGCATAAGGGTTCTCGCCGGAAAGCTGCTCACTCGCCCATCCCGCCGCTTTCATGGGGGATTCATACATGGAAACCGTCCAATCCAGCATGTGAGAGAAAGCGTTTACGCCTTCCGCCACGGTATAGGGGAAAATATCCCCCAAAGCATCCCCAAACCCACTCCACGCAGGAGGCGCATCCGGCGCGCCACGGGGAGCATTAAGCATCCCCACCAAGTTAGCTTGTGTTTCGTCAGGGAACAGACCGGCAAAATTACCCATTATTCCCCCATTTACGGGGGTCGCCCCAACGCAGCACATTACGGCCAATATCAAGCACTAACGGCGCGCCATCCTCGTAAACCACAGGCGCACCGCCTGAAAACACATAGTAGTAATCCCCAATCGCCATCAACTTCGCGCCTGACAGCATCTTCGCAAGCTGCGCGCCCTTGACCTCGGTATTGCCAACAATAAAAGTCCTGTTCGGGGCATCGTAATTGGGTGAATTGACATTTCCGCCGCGCGACAACTCCCCGCTGATGTCGGCAATCCGATCCTTGAATTGACTTACACTCATCCCGCGCGGAAGCAAGGTATTCCTGCCATTGATATTCGCAATTCCGCCAGTCGCAATCCGAACGGCATCATCTATCCCCCCGCCCCCATCTGCTGCCAGCTTGCCGTAAATGCCAAAGGCCGCCTCTGCTGCGACTTCACGCTCTTTTGGATCGGGGTAAGCATCAAGCAACCGCCTGTTGATCTGCGCCATGGTTCCCGTGACCTCGGCATCCTTGATATTCACACGCTTTTCTGCAATCGCCTGCTTTCCTTCAAGGTACATTTGCGCCGGATTGCCTTCATTTGTCGGCATTCCGTTCCATGTTTTATTCTGCGCTGTCAGCGATCCGGCAACAGCAAGCAACAAGTCTTTATCCTTCAACTGTGCAGAAAGCGAAGCTATTCCGGCACCCGTTTTTTCATAAACCAACCCAAGCAAACGCGCTTGGTCAGCCGGTTGCAATGCTGCAAGATACGCCCCAAAGCTCTCCGCCTCGGCTTGCGTGAATACAGCTTGCCGCGTCCTGAAATCTGCGGAATATTGACCCACCGCGTTACCACGCGCGGCAAGCTGTTCAGAAAATTTCGCCTCATCCGCCCAATTGGTGAATGGCTCTATCCCGTACTTGGGCGCGCGCAAGGCATATTTCACCGGGTCTTTGACGCGATCTTCCAATAAGGTTCCAGCCGCTGACTTGAATTTCTCGTAATTCCCCAACTGATCGGCATAATCAGGTGCTCCCACTTGCGGAACCTCACTCGTCAAAACATTTTGAATATCATCAACTGACATGGTGTCCAGATTTCCCAGCTTCTGACCCAACGCCGTATTGTTATTGATCTCGCGATACTTCGCGTCCCCTACCGTATCCCCATAAACGCGGCGCAAATCCTCCCGGCTCGGCATATTCGTTACCTTACCGGTCGAAACCGCTTCTGCATTGGCGTTCTGCACCAGCAAATTCATGGCGGCGCGCTCATCATCCGTTGCTTTGACGCGCTGCGTTTCTGCGAGCTGATAAATCTTCTGTCGTTGTGCGGGCGACATGTTATCCAGAAGATCAATTCCGGTTTTTTCACTCGGCTCCGGCCAGCGTGAAGCTTTTGTCGCCACGCCGGATTCTGCAAACACGCTCTTTCCTTCGGCAATACGGTTCTTGGCATGATCGACCGCCTTCTGGATAATTGAATCAGGAATTTTTGACGGGTCGCTAACATCATTGTTCAGCAACCAGTCCCGCTCCTGTTTCGTGAGTGTTGGGACTAGCGTTGGTATATCCATTTCCTTACCGTTAATAGTCACACCAACACTAATCTCGGTGGAAATGCCACCATCCGCCCGCTTAAGTTCGCCAAGAAATCCACTTCCCTTAGACGATCCGTCTGGGCGCAAGCCATAACTCTGAATCCCAAGCTCTTTACGTCCGGCCTCAACATACTCCCGCGTTTCTTTACGAGCCTGCGGGCTGCGTTCATCATTATTCAATTGCCAGAACCAGTCTGCTTGCGGGGTTCCCGGCTCCGCTTTCCCGGCCTTCTCTACTGCCCGATCAACATAATTGTTTTTTTCTGCCGTGCCGGAGTTATACGCAGCCAATGCTTTTGAAACATCGCCGCCATACTTCTCGGTCAGTTTCCCCAACAACTCACGCCCAACGCGGTTATATTCCTCCGGGGTTTTTGACTGCGCCGGAAGTATTCCATATCCAGGATTCTTCGCCGTTGGCGGAATCACCTGCATTCCAAACAGCGCGCCTTTATTCGACTTAATCGGCTTCCCGGTTTTCTTGTCATAGTCCCGTCCGCCGCTCTCTTGCTTGTGGACAAAAGCCTCGATATCGCCCTGACTGACAGCAGGTGTTGCTTCTTCCTTTCTCAAGGACTGTACAACCTGACTACTCGCGATCAAAGGAGACGATTGTGCAAATAAACCGTTATCCAGCTTTTCACGCATATCAGGCGAAATGGCCTCTTTCCACTTCTGGAAGCTTGCGTAAGCCGCCACCTCGTCCACCTGCGCCCATGCCTGATACCTTGTTGCATAAACATTGTCCCGCGCTGCCGCCCCAACCAAACCCTCCGCCTCTTTATTACCTTCTCCGAAGTTGTTCCGGTATTTATCTATGGCCGCAGTCTCTGCGGCATTGGCAGACTGCTCCACGGCTGCATCGTCGTTATAGAGTTTCCCCGCTCTATCATTGGCAACCCCCATTTGCGTGTCGTAAGTGTGGTTCTGGTAAGTAAGGGCTTCGTTTGCCACATGCGCTGAAATATTGGCGTACATCCCCGACTTGACCCGTGCAGCCACTTCCGCAAATGCCGCGCGTTGCCTGTCATTGCCCAGCGTTCCTGCAATGCTTTGAGCGCCTTCGTTAATCTTGTTGACGTAGTAATCAGGCAAGTATTCACCATCCACCCCATCCATCGCAGCCTTGCCTTTAAGCTGACCCGCCGACACCTTCAAATCCGTATCCAGCTTCATCAACTGCGTGGTCGCATCGGCAATGCGCGCGTTATTCATCGTCTCCTGTTCTTCAAGCGCAATCTTCCCAATGCCCAACCCGAACCCTTCCGCCGCCCTGCCCATTTCCACGGACTGATCTGCGGCGTAATTGTGGAAGTTGGGCAGGTTGAGCCGTGCTTGCGGAAGCGTGTTCGGCATGACCTGATAATTGTCGTACACCGGAATTTGTATCCCTCTCGCCATGATTAAAACCCTCTCACTCCCCACCAACCGCGTGTCGCCCCCATGGATTCAATCTCATCAGGAATGCGCGGTATAGGCATCCCCTGACCTTTCACCGCACCTGTCATTCCACCCGTGCTGTGGCCGCTTGGCTTGTCCCACGCGCCCGATTTATTAAAGCTGTACCAGCTCCCCGCCACCCTGCCCGCACTCCCGAGAATCGAACTGAACATGGCTTTGGAAGGGCTGATACCTTTTGCTGTCGCGCGCGCCATCAATGCCTGATTCCGATAGTCCACCGCTTGGGTTCGGTAACCCCATGCGTTTTTTACGGCGTTGGCATGGAGCGTGTTCTTGTCGATCTCCTTCATAATGTCGGTGGTAGCCTGCGTTTCAGCGGCACTCCCCACCTTGAGATCAACCCCCGCCGCAGCCAGATTCGCCCGCTGACGCGACTTGATATGCCCTGCCTCCATGGTCTGTTGCGCGATCTGTGCGGCTCCCTGAGCCAAAGCCGTCTCGGCTCCGATCTCCGCAATCTTCGCATTCGTCTCCGCAATCGCGGCCTGTGCTTTCAGGTTGACCTTCTCACTGGCCGCGCCGTAATAGGCTCCTGCCGCCCCTTGAATGCCGCCGAATATCTGGCTGCCCAATGAAATATTCGCAAGTAATGCTGGTGATGCCATTTATCCTCCCAAAGCGATCTCGGCCGTCAAGCCCATGACCGACAGCGGTAATGGATTGCCTTGACGAATAACGACCTGTCCACTCATTCCCCAGGTCGGATGCAGTACCAACTGGATTTCGTCATCAATCAACCGCGGCGGGGTTCCCGGCAACTCATCGGTGCGCTGTTTGAATTCCACAAGATGCTCCCTGTCCGGCCCTGCAAAGACACCGGAAGATCGGCTCACCTTCAGATAAATCTTGTTGACGTTCTTGGTTCTGCCCTGACCAAAGGCCGAATCCACCTGCGCGGCAATCGGTAAAGTCTCGATCTCCGCGTCAATCGGCAAACCGACATGCACCTTGGAATAGTTTCTGTCCAGCGTAATCTCGCCATTCACCACAACACGCTTCGGGTGTACAGACCCGTCTGCGAGAATGGCGACTTCCTTCCCTTCGATATGATCCAATCCGGTAAAGTGATCTGCCGGAACCCCCTCATAGCTCAGGCTTGAATCCACAAAGCACGCATTTTCATGGCTATCAAAAATAAACGTCCCCAATCGCTCGATATAGCGTTTCTCAAGACCGTTTATTTTTCGCTTCACCACGACATACAGGCGATCTTCATTGCCTTCAGCAACCACACAACACGCCTCAAAGCTCCCGTCCGTCGTATGCTGATGCCACGCGCCTACTTGTTGTTCGGGAACATAGGTCAAACACAACAATTTCCCGCTGCTCGAAACAAACCACAGGAAAGGATAAGGAGCCTTCGCAAGATCAATGTCCAGCAACTCCAAGGTATCGAACAAATGCGGCGCTCTAAGACAAAGGTCGTTGGTAATAAACCCGTTCGCCTGCCAGTTGTAGGCCATTTCTCTCGCATGACCACCTCTCGCGGCCGCATAGACCACAGCGTTATTGATAATGGCCGGTCTTGCGCCGTTCGCTCCGATATAGGCTTGTGGGGTGACGGATATATCCACAGGCGTAATCGCCCCACCCCCGGCAGAAACGCGCCATTCCGCCGCCGAAGTCAAAAGAAGCAATTCCGTCAGGGGAACAATATGCGCGATGGTATTGGCTTCACGCGCAGCCACACGGAAGCTGATGCGGTCATCGTCCCGCACGGGGAGCGAATAACTCATGGTCGATTCTGTCCCGGATTTCGTCATCCAGATGGATTGCGGGTTATTGATCGTTCCGGCAAAACACCGCCGCTGCTGGAAATAACTCACCGCGCCGGGAAAATCTCCCGTCTTGAGAAACGGATCGTCAAAGATAGGCGGGGTCATCGACATATCGGGTTCGATGTTGTTATCAATGAATGTCGTTTCCACTGCCCTGCCGATATAGCCGTATAAACCTCCTTGAAGTTTATAAATCTGGTACTGTTCCGCCCCGGTTACCGCAGGCCAGGCCAGGGTATTGTTAGCCCCGGTCGCATAAATATTGTTGGTTGTTATCAGCGGTACAGAAGGCGTAGATTCGTTGCCGTTACTATCCAGCGCAGTAACCATATAGCGCATTTCCACCTTGGTGGTCGCGTCCACATTCGCCGGAGTGTAGGGAGTAATCGTTAATCCAGACCCTAACGCATTGGTCACTGCGGTTACTGTCGCAACGGGTGCCGTCCAACTGGTATTCCCCGGCGTTCCGGGGTGAGAATTGATATCGGGAACAATCGAGCCGTCATCAAGAAACAAGGCGGCAGAAGTTGTCCCAATCAGATCATACGTTCCAAGCGTCCCCAGCTTGTAAATGCGGTAGATAAAGGTGTTCGTTACTTTGGGGGGGATAACGAACCCTGAGACAGTATATGTCTTGCCAGATTTTTTTGGCTGCGTAAACGTGATGCGATTGAGTTGTCCATTGACAGTAAGATCATTCGATACGGTAACAATGGCAGATAGACCGCCAATATTGGTTCCACTGCCGCCTTTAGAATCCGTCCAGGAGCATATCTCCTGGACGCGGTACGAATGTTGTATAGGGGTTCCGGTATCTACCGAAGCGGCAGGCGCATCAATCACGGCAGAGAACCGGATTACTGTGAGCAACCACAGGTTTGCCCCTGCCCGTCTCAACTCCATCGGCGGATAATTCTGATTGACCAAGGTAACTACATCCGCACTCTGAACGTAGCGGATATCCATCAAATCCGCTTCCTGATACGGCGTGGGGATTTCATATTCGCCCGTCAAAGGAAGCGCATACCAGCAATCGGTATCCGAAGTCAGATTTCCTTCTTGACCAGAAACACGGCTGTAGTACGTCACCCCGCCATCAAAAACCAGATCGCCTTGAGAATAGGTTTCTCCTGCGTCCCACGGCGTGACATTCATGGAATCCACCATCAAGGTCTGGCCTTCCGTATGGAAGCGCATATAGCCTTCCCCCATTTCCACCACCATGGTCTGGGTAGAAGAATAGGTGAACGGAATCACACGGGTCAGCTTTGAAGAGTCCTTGACTTCGCGCACAAAAGAAAACCCCGGACGGTTGGAAACTGCCCCTTGGGGTTTCACTACGAAGTTCTTGCAAAGAGCCAAACCAGCCTGATACTTGGCATCATCAATACGCCCAAACATGTCGCGGGAGATTTCGCCCCCGCCAAACGCATGTTTGTACAGTTTGACGCTCATTTAACGCCCCGCAATCCACGGAACGCTATGCGTGGGCTTGATCTGCCGTTGTCCCATGTCGGAATCAATGGCTTGCGTGAGATACGTCTGCATGGCCTGTCCCATGGCCTGCGCCATTTTCGCTCCCGTATCGCCTTTGAGTAACGACCCTGCCAGCATCGAAGCCAGGTGGTAGGCCAGCGTAATCGTGAACAAGGGAGAGAACTTCGCCGCATCTTCAATGCGCGCGGTATAGCGACAGACCGCGTTTTCCTGATCGGTCAAAACACACTCACACCCGTTCACCATCTCGCAGGCAAAGGATTGCGGAACATACCGCGCACCATGAAATCCATGGTGTTTGTGAATAATGGATTCCGTGTAGTCGTCCGTTACGTCATTGGGGAGAATCGCAATAATGTTCAGCGCGTCTTGCGGTTGCATATAGGCAAAGCGCCATGTCATGCGTGGTGCGTTTGCCAGCGGAGCCAATGTTGCGCGCTTGGTCGCAAAGCCCCACTGGTGCATTTCCAACAACCCGTCCCGTGCGATTGGGTAGTATCTGGCGCAGTGTTCAGCCTGTGCCGACTTGTCAGGCGGTGAAATATCCTGAACGTTCGCTACGTCCCCAAGATAGGAGAGCGCCAGATTGCAGATTTCCACAGGTGACATCATCAACCCTTAAAAAAAATGGGGGCACGAAGCCCCCAAGTGCCCGCGTAAGGCAGGGGGGATTACTTAGACTTGGCCTTTTCCACAGGAACAAACCAGGTCGCCTTTTCGCCATCCTTGACTTCAAATTCCTCACCCTTGCGAATGAGTTCATCCTTTCCGTCAGGGGTACGCGCCTTGTAGCCGTCAGCCAATGCAATGACTTTCATCACAGCACCTCAAAGCCGGAAGGACGCGCCTTATTCCACTGGATCGTATTGGAGACAAAGGCGTTAAAGGTTCCCGCCGCGATTGCCGCAGAACTGCGGAACACGATTCGGAAGAACTGACGCACACCGATAGGCGGCTGCATCAGCATGAGCGGCGTACCTACCCCGGTCAGCGCGGAGGTTTGCACCACCGGACCCGAAGCCTTGTCTGCCCATGCCGTCCCATCCGCAGAATCCTGTAGCACCGCCTGAATGGTTCCCGTACCCGTAACCGGGGCCGAGTTCCAGACATTGATCCAGAGGTTTTCCGTGGTGAGGCCAAGCTCCGCCGCGTTCGGATTGAGACTGTCGTAGATGTTGGTGGACGCCGTATCACCCGAAGCGGTGACGGCTTGGTTGTCCGCCAGAACTGTATAGTTGTCTAACATACCCATGATGCTCTCCTTAAATAACACGCGCTTCGGTAGCGAGCAGACGATCCACCGTCAGCACCGGCACACCTTGGAACAGCAAGCGACCGCCTTGAATCTGCGTACCGCTACCCGCCACAGAACCCGGCGCGACTTGACCGTACTGATTGACCGCAGCCTCAAACGACAGCGCATTTTGGCTCTTGTCCAACGCGCCAATCGACAGCATTTCCTTCACGGAACGCGAAGCCATGAAGAACGCGGTTCCCATGCCCATGGAAGGAATGCGCGCCAGCGCGCGTATCATCAGCTTGTTGATCCACGTCGCAGCAGTGATTGCTTGAGTACCGGACTGACCCACCATGTCGCTCACATCCACGTTGGCAATGCGAACCACATAGCGCCAGTCGTTTACATGCAGACCGAATTTCCATTTCCAGATTTCGCCATAGGCACGGAAACGGTCACCGTTATCATCAAATGCGTCGATTTCACCCAAGTCCTGTTGATACAAACCAGCTTGAGAGCCTTTCGGATAAATGCCGCATACGGTTTCATTGGAAGCCACCACCAGCCAGATCGAGGTGTTGTCATTGCCCGTACCACCGGCATCAATGATGTTTTGACCAGCCTCGGACGACATGTCGGAATAGCGCGGCGTAAAGCCCAGAATGCCGTCAGGATTGATCGAGGTATCACCGTAGATCATCTGCTCAGCAAAGGTCTGGTTCATGCCTTCGACAAAGGCACGGCCTTCCGACAAGCGGAAATCGTTGGTGTTGCCGTTCAGAGCGGCAAGATCAACGTCGATCTCGTTCCGCCCTTCGGCCATCGCGCACACATCCTCAATCGGGTCACGACCGGATTTGGTCGGCGCGACACCTTTGTTGAAACGGCGCAATGTGATCTTGGGCAGGCCAGTACGCACCAAGGCTTTGTGGCCTGTGGGCAGGTTGCCTTCCTTGAACGGCATGTATTGAATAACTTCGTTCGACTGATTCAACAACTCAGCCACGGTAGCGACTTTGCCATCCGGCCCGAAGGACTTGGCAACGTCGATAAGAGTGTTACGTCCGGGAATACCGGGTAATGTAGCCATGATAAATCTCCTTTAACTCGTCTTGTCGTACAGCACTTGAGCCTTGGACTTCTCTGCCTTCGGCGCTTTGCCCGAGACGATCTTGTCCTCACTCATCGCTTTCCCAACCCGGTAGCACAACCGGATAAATTCCGGGTTGTCGCCGATACCGGGCGTTTCCAGTGCTTTCAGCAGTTCAGGCGAGCCAAATTTGTCAATGGCACTCTTGGCGACAGCCATGTTCTCGCTGTACTTCGCGCCGCCCAATTCCTTGTCGGCTTTCAGTATTTCGCGGTACCCCATGATCTTCGCCGTAAACTGTTCAACTTGACGCTGCGCGATAACCGGCGCCATCTTGTCGAACATCTTCTGCGCTGCTTCTTGAGATAAATTCAATTCCTTGGCTGCTTCGGAGTAAGCCGTCATGGTTTCGGTGTCTATCGTGACACCCTCCACGGCTTTAAACTCGTACTGTTCAGGAGCACCCTCCTGTTTAGCTTCGGATTCCTGACCTTCAGCTTGTTCAGAGCCTTCAGTCTCTACCTCTTGCTGGTTGGGTTCGGTTTTCACCTCGCCCTGTTCATCCTGATTCTCAGCTACTTGTTCTTCACTGTTCATCAGTGCTGATCCGTCCATTGTTTTGCTCCTTCAACATCTCAATGTACTTGTCGAAACACAACTCCTTAAGCATTCTGGTAAGCAATACGCCATACCAGCGCAGCCCTTCCTTGAACGCCATCGCCGCCGTGTTATGGTCGATGCTCGATTCCTCATTGTTAGAAAGATCAATCAGCGTTGCCGCAATCCTGCGACCCCGGCGATCTGACATGAGCCACGCCCAATCACTCTTGTCCAGCTTGGCCTGATACGCTTTTTGCGCGCGGCGCTTCTCAAAATCTTCACTCACGATAAATCACCTTTTCGGAGATATATGAACACTTAGCCGTAACCGGAGAACTGACGCATTACATCCGTGAGCGCATTGGGTTCCGCCGTCTTGACCGTGCCAAGTTTTGCCGCTGAATCTGCCGCCTGCTGCATCATGGCTGCCTGCTGTTGCGCTGCGGCTTGTTCTGCGCGTTGTTGACGCATGGCCGCCACTTCATCCTTGGGACGCATCAAGCTGGGGTCGATACCCAGCGATTCTGAGTAAATGCGCGCCCAATTGTCTTCATCAAGGTTATCCAGCACGCCGGGTTTTCCTTGAGCAAGTCCAAACATGCCCACCACAAAACGATCAATGGAATTGTTTGCTATAGCGCGTTGCGCCTGCGCCAGCATGGAAACCAGTTCGATATTCAGCTCATGGCCTTGCAGCTCATCCGGTGGCGGCGGAAGGATTCCTGCCTCCATCGCATAGTTGAAAGTGGTTTCTACCAAGGGGTCGAGCAATTCATTCTGAAGGCGCTCAATCACCGGCCCCAACATGAGCATTTTTTCTTCATGTCGTTCGGCGACTTCGGTTGCCGTCATGCTTTTATCCGCTTCAGCAACCATCAAGAACATGTCGGCATAAAATGTGGCATTGATGCGCGCTTGAACTTCATTGATATCCATGCGGAGATGTTCGAGATTACGGTTCACCTGAAAAAGCGGACGAATCGCGTTTTTGTCTCCCACGATATCGGCATAGGTAATGCCTTTGGGAAGCATGTCCACATCGCGATTCTTGAGAGAGGATGGAACAACAATCGGCGGAGCCGTTTCGTAATCAATGCCCTCGGACTTCCTGATCTGCTCGTGTTGAAGCTGTTTGATATCACCCAAGGCTTCCTGTCCGGGACAGTTCCCATAAATATCCCCACCCGAGACAGACCAGCGTGGACACACGGCAGGAAAACGCTGGAACCCCGATTCACGCAGAAAGGTTCGGTGGTCGCCCACTAGCTCAAAATAAATCGAGCGCCAGGGCATGTTTTTGCTGTCGCGTTTCGACGGGTCGCGATCTTCACGTGGTTCTACAGCGTGAATGATCGTGACCCAGGAATCCAGATTGCCCACGTCATACATGGCTTGAACCGTTCCAGAACAGTTCTCGTAGCCAAATTCACTGACCACTTCATGCACGGATTTCTGAAACTCCCGGTACAGCGTGGTAACTTCGCCCTTCCAGTTGGTAGCGATTGCATATTCACCGACGGTCAGCGGATAGGCATGAATCACATTCTCGAAATCGGGGACAATAATTGCAGCGCCGGTTCCAAAGGCTCCCAATTCCTCGTAGAGCGAATGCAGCATGCGATAGATATTTGATCGCTGGAATATTGTGAGAATGATAGTGGTTGCTTCATTGAGCCAGACCTTTACCGGCTCCGACTTCATCAGTTCCAGATCAGAAGTCGCCAACCTGAACCACGGCCTTGCCGGTGAAGTCATGCCGCTCATCATCCCCGCGGCGAGAATGCGTAACGCCCTTGTCCCCGTGGAATCCTGAATGTTGTTGTGCCTGCGGTTTCCACGATCTCTGTCCTGAATAAAGAACCGTCCCGACCTCGGAAGCAAGTTATCCGAGATTTCCTTCCAGTGATAAATCCAACTGGAACGCTCGCTCTTGAGCGCCACCCAGCGTTTCAGCAGCAGGACGCGATCAATTTCCATCAAGACCCCAGCAGGGACGATTTACCAAGCGAGAGACTATTGGGATCAATCCCCTGATTCCCCGTCAGCATGGTTGCTGATTGCCCACCGCCCTTTTGAGCCGCGGCAAGAATCGCCGAGGTATCCGCCTTCTTCTGATTGGCCTGATTGAATTGCTGCTGCGCGTCACGCGCTTGCTGATCGGCGCGTTTCTGTGCCTCTGCCGCCGCCTTCTTCTGCGCCTGCAAAGCATCATCCCCACCACCGGTAATTAAATTGACTGCTGCATCCACTACGCCGCCCATTGTTCTTCCTCCACATTCCGGTAAAAGTCTTTCGTCATCTCGCGATATCCCAACCTTGGGAGCAAGGCTTCCAAAGCTCCGCCCACAGGACAGGAGACATACAGTCCACGCGCGCCACATTCAGCCGCCATCCGCTCCGCTGCTTGCAGCAACTTCAACCCTATTCCGCTGGATCGGTGCGCCTTCGCAACAAAGATGGTCTCGGTTACGGCGATTTTTCTGTCAGTGAAATGTTGCAGATCGCTTATCGTCAGCGCGCAAAACCCAACCAGTTCCCCGTCAAGAAATGCGCCCAGCGGGACTATCCTGCCCGCCTCCACCCCCCGCTTGTAGGTCTCGCGATCAGGCGGAATGCCGTTGAAATCGGGATTGTTGATTACCTCGGCTCTGTACTCATCGCACAGTTCCTTGAAGTTGGGCGCATCAAACGCCTCGTCGATGGATATCACTCGAATCATGGAGCGAGTATGGAACACGCTCGCGGAGATATATGAACACTAGGTACGGTAGGGGTCGTAGCTCTTGCTTAGGTCGTAGGGATCGTAGTCTCTCTTGACCCTGCCTATTGACCTGTCGAGCTTGATGGAATCCATCAAAGCCAGGATGTAGGCACTGCCATAATCGGGAGATCGCCCGATGCGCTCAATAATCTCATCACGGCTCGCCACCTTGACCGTCGCACCCGACATAGACCAGGTGGGCGCAGTCAGATCAGCCAGCAATCGGGAATCCGGGGGCAGACATATTCCTGTGTTATTCACAGGATCGAGCGCCTCGCGCATCTTCCACCACAATTCAGATCGCAGGTTGTAGAACCGCAACCGTCCTGATTTGTCTGTACTCCTTGCGGCTTCCGCGACATTCACGCCAATCACCTGTTGACCGGCTTCGTTCAGAAAGTCATAGGGGCTGGAACCGACACCAATCACGTCAAGGTGGATCACAGCACGGTTACGAAGGGCTGCAATAATCAATCCAGCCGTAGTCGCTCCGTCCGGGGTCGCGCTTCCCGGATAGGCAATCGGCTCATCAAACCACATGCCATGCCGCCTTGCGATGACGGTTTGATCTTTTCCACCACGCGCAATATCCACCCCCATGCTGTCCATGGGCGGAATCTTGTTGGGTTTCGTCCAACGCTTTTGTGCGGCCTCAACCCATTTTGTCGGAATCACCTGCCACGGGTCATCCTCAACCCCTGCTGAAAAGTCACCGTACAGCATTTGAGACCGTAGCGGTTCCGGCATGGCTTGAAGCATGGCTTCGTAGCCTGTCCCCACAAGAAACGGATTGTCTCCAATGCGTGACGGGATAAAGGTGCGAGAGCGTGGTCTGATTGTTTCTCCGTTCAGTTCAAACGGTTCCCCGCTTTCAACTTCCCGCTCGTCCCCGTCTATCGTAGTGAACCAGCGCAGTTCCCCCGGCTTCGCAGGGTTTGGGTGTTTCACGTCCAACCACGGGGCGAAATACTCAATCACCCACCGCCCTTCTACGTTTGTCGGTGGATTGAACGTCATCAGCACACGACACCGCTGATTGTCTTTTGCAGTACGGTTCCACCCCATGACAAACAATGCCTGTTGCTTGCGGATTTCTGTCGCTTCGTCCAATACAATTAAATCATGCGGTCGCCCCTGCCAACGGGATTCGTCGCCCATATTATCGAGGCCACCGAACTCACACAGGCCACCATTGGGGAGTTTCCACGCCGACCGCTGCGAGTTGTAGCCATGGGTTGAACCTAATACTTCCCCCATGCGCTGCACAATCCCTTCGGTTTGGGCTTTCTCCCTGCGTAGAATCAGCGAGCGATCATGCGCGGTTAGCGCCATACCAATAGCTAATTCGGTATTATGTGTCGGGATAAACGCCGTCCCTGCAAGGTATTGCCGACTTTGACTATCAACAGCAATGCACCGCGTTGGGACGCTCTCAACTTGCTCGCACGAGACAAGGTAACGAAACGCTCCGGTACGTCGCGTTTTTTCAGGCAACCTTGCCCGCTTGCGATTCAAAAAAAACACCTGCTTTGCAGTCGTAAACTGGATTCGCCATTTGTCTCCGATATCGCGCCCATTGAGCTTTGCGCGCCCATGCACTTTTGTGGCTTTGATGCCGAGCGACATAACCAGTTGAAGCACCGCATCGGCCAGAGCTTCATTTGTGCTATCGAACTGCGATTGCCCGTCCGTCGCCGCATGCCCATCTGTATCCATCAGTCCTTGCAGCAGAGCCAACCGTTGCTCCGTGCCAGCACGGAAGTATTCGGGCGGAACATGCTTGTTCATCAGCAGCCCGTTACGCCGCAGTAATGGCGACAGACCAATAACATTGTGTTGCAAGCTGTCATAGCTACGCACCAAGAACCCATCGCGTTCGATGCGCCTCAAAACTTCTTGATCCGGGTTGGTAATCTGTCCGTTGCGGCTTGAGCCATCACCGAGCCAAGCGCCAAGCGTGTACGGCGGAATCGGCAGCGCCACATCCGGCAGTTCCAGCGTGTGAGCAACTTGGATTGCATGGTTGGCACGTCTGGCTGACGTGCGTAATGTCGCCGACAGTAAGGCTGTGTCTCTCATCGTTCCGCAAGGCGGGGCTGTCGTTGTATCGCGGGAGTTCAGACGTGCAAGTGCCGCAAGGCGTGCTTGGCTTGTGGTTGGTTTAGCGCGGCTTGGCCTCTTTGCTCTACGCGCCGCGCGCCATTCATCGGTCTTTCGCGTTAAAGCTGAAAGCTCTTTAGCGTCAAATGTCACCCACCGATGAACATCATCGGCAACAATTGATGAGCCGTCATCAAACGTGAGCCTAAAGCAAGGGCGAGCCGAGACATCAGATACGGCTATCACGTTGCACACACGCCCCGATTCATCAAAAAGCGTATCACCGACCGCCACATCTCTCATGGATACCCACCCCGCAGGCGTAGGTAACAAGGTATCCAGCGCCAGACCTTTACCGCCACCGGCCGATCCGCCGTACCCCATCACATCAGCTTTGGAGAAATAAGCCGCCATCTGCGGGCCAGCCAACGGTCTCCACGGGTTCGCCTTGATGTCGGCTATAACCAGCGCATCAATCTCCGCTGTTCTCATTCTTCATCTTTTCCAGCGCAACCAGTGATGCGACACGTGCGGCAATCTCCGTGTCGGTTGGATTGCGCTCTGTCACGCTCAGATCGACGTTCGACCTATCACCGTATCGCTTCGGAGCCATCATTGCTGCGCGCCAGCGCTTTGAAGCCAGTACCACGCTAACAGCCTGCGGATGATGAATCCCCGCCAGCGTTTCGCGCTCAACCCTGTCCATCTCGTCGAACAGATAATCAGCCTGTATATCACGCGCGCGCGCGTAAAGCGCCGAAAAAGCCTCGTTTGCAGCCATCCAATTTAAAACAGTTTGCCGATTCGGCATTCCCGGCGACTTGCATATATCCACAAGCGATTCACCGTCGCCCAGCCTCTGACATATTTCATCAGCAACTGCTTGTGTAAACTTTGAATGTCTCCCCATATCACGCCACCTTCATCGTTTGACAGCGGCAACGTCCTGACAGAAAGCTCCACACAGTCGTAACCGGCATCTCCAATTTATCCGAAATCTCGCGCATACTCATCCCCATGTCACGCAGGGCGTGAACCAACTCAACCTCATGGTCTGTGTATCTGGCTCGCTGATGATCTTCACCTATCCTGTACCCTCGTTCATTCGTTCTCATGGTAGATATCCTTGTTTCAATCCACGCGCTCATGCGCGACAAAGTATTGCGGCCAATACTCGATTACACGCTCAATTGCTCTATCCAACGCGCACACACGACAATAGGCCGTCTGTTCGTCCAGCTTCGGCAGTCTCAATTCGCTGTACGAATAGGCTGCTCTTATCAGTATTGTTCTGGCTTCGGGCGGGAGTGTTGTGCTGATCATCAAAATTCCTCCGTCTCCCACGCTTTGCCTTTGCGTGTCACCGCGATAAACCGGAACGGGTACATTTCCGCCGCCACCTTGATCTTTACCCGTGCGTCATCGCGCCAGAAACCCTTTACCTCGTGCGCCTCAAGCTGCCTGTTCGCCAGCATTACTGCGAAATCCGGCGTGTAGAACGTGTTATCCGCCAGACGCAGCTTCATGCCCTCGAACCGATACCACAGCACTTCCCCGGCGCGACGCAGCAATTCCAAATGATCTGCATACGCCGCCTCGGTCTTATTCATTTGACCGGACTTGAGATGCCCAAGCGCGAGCGTCATGTATCCTCCGGGTTTCTATCCGCGCGCGCCAACGCAGTATTCACCTGCTCCCGCGTAAACAACGCAGGCAATCGCTCGCCATTGCGAATCACGTCACAGAGAAAGTAACTATCCGATTCCCCGAACTTGTGTTCACGGTTGCGGATTGCTTTCCCAAGATCGATTACCCTTGGACAAGACCAGAACATGACAGCCGCACCGATTGCCATGCCGATCAGGACATAGATCAAAATCTCAATGCTCATTTCAATACCTCCTTCAAGGTCTCATTCAATAAATCCAACTCCGTCACCTTGCGAATCTTCATCATCGACTTGTCCCCATGAATCCCCTTGCTGCCACGGTGACAGTCAGCACATACCGGAATCACCAGCATGTCGCCTGCACGTTGCCCCATACCCTGCCCTTCGCGGATATGGTGAAGTTCCACCGGCATTGCCCCGCACAAACAGCAGGGAAGCGCAGCAACGCGGTTCAGGTGGGATTTCACGCCGCCAACCTGCACTTCAATGTTTTTGCTTTCCCGTTACATTCCTGTGAGCAGTATTTCCCATGACCTGCACGCAACTGCCCCAGTCTTGGAATAAACGCTTTGCCACAAACCAGACAATTCCTTTGGCGGCTCACCATCTTGGTCTGGGCAGGAGTAGCCCCCATTGACGGCTTAAGCGCCCTTTCAGGCGTAATTCCTCTGACAATTCTGTACTCAAGCGTATTTGGCTTGATGCCAATAATTCTTGCCCACTCAGTTACGGTATGGGATTGCCCGTCAAAGTGAATAATCCTGTTTCTAGAGACATTATTTGCCTGCTGAACCCATGTCTCCCATCGGCAATTTTCCGGGCAATATCCCTTACTTCCATCAATCCGGCCTAATGTAAAACCATCTGGCGCGTTGCCCATATCGGCGACGAAATTCTCGTAGATCATCCATCTATCACAAACACGAATGCCCTTATCGAAATAATATTTCCTTGTGTATTCGTCCGCATTTTCTGAACAACGTCGAATCATCTGATAATGCGTCCGCCTCGTTCTTTTATCAAAAGTTCCAGTTACAGGACTTCCGGACAATGGTTTGAATTGCCCATTACGATCTCTGCTTTTCATAACGGCGCATCCTTCGCGGCTTGCAGAAGCTTCTTGTTGCGGTAGTTACTCAACCTCCACCCAATCGTCTGCAAGCAGATCAGTCTGCGAAGCCAGCCACGGAACAATCATTCCGTCAGCGGTACGCATGTCGATATGCGCGTGGTAGTGAATTTCCGTTCCTTCCGGGTAAATGCCAAGCAGCGGCGGCCTGTTTACCGCGAACACAGAACCGGGGACGTAGAAAACAAACATGCCCTTCCCGTTCCACCCTGCGCGACACACCTTCCTGCCAGCCTTGATTGCTTCCAGCGCCTCACTAAAATCCATTTCCATCTCCTTTGGTTAAAAATTTACTCACGCTATCGCTCTTTCACTCCACTTCACGCCATGATCTGCACCAAAGGCGTAAATCAACTCGATCAGATCAGAAAACTCCTGCTTCGCCATCCGGCTGGTACGCTGACCACACACCACAAACCCGCCATCCAATCCCGGCACAACCTTCTGCCTTTTCAGCGACGCAGAAAATACATCCTTCCACTCGTCCGAAGTCAGTTGCTGCCCATACCAAACCACCTGCTCTGATACGTCCGCCAGCAGCGGCCACAACAAGCTGTTTTGCATAGATGACCTTACTGGCTCCTTGATTTCGACCACATACCCGTCATCGGCATGTGCAACATACTCAAGCGCCCGCCTCCTAGCCTCCGCATGAACCAAACGAAAAACCTTCTTCATGCCAAAACTGCCCTTTCATCACTCCATCCGCGCACCAATCTTCTGCGAATACACTGATAAGAAAGCCCTGTTTTTACCGACCATTGCTTAATCGTCAACCTTTCATCACCAACAGCAATGAACCTTGACCTGCGAGTATTGGCATGTTGCTCTTCTCTTGTTGCCCATCGACAATTCGATGGCTCGTAATTCCCGTTCGTATCAATTCTGTCAATTGAACACCCATGAGGACGCTCGCCCATATCCAATAAAAAATTCTCAAACCTATCCCACCTCTCACAAACCCTGATTCCCCTTCCCCCATAGTTCTGATACCCGTTTGCATGAGGGTCATTACATCTGGATCGCATTTGCGCCCATGAACTATAAGTGCCACTGCGTTTGCCCATCACCGCACCACCAGAATGCCCATGCCTTAGCGACCGCGCCGAGGAAGAATCTCTGTGGAAACACCCGCAGGAAAGCGTCCTTCCCGCCCTCAGGGATACACCAAGAACAGACCTTGATTCACCACAATCACATTTGCATAAAAATTTTTTGTGCTTTTTCCCGGCCTTTGTTACATGGTCTGAATCACGGGAAATAACCACGAGCCGCCCAAATCTTCTACCAATCATTTCAAAATCATTCATTTCAACTCCGGCTCACTCATCGTCACCACAAACCCGTCAGGAACGCGCCTGACGGCATCAACTGCGCGCTGTCTTGCAATGGCATGAGCGAGAATGAATTTCTGTTTCATTCCACCGCCCTGACAAACTTCGCCATCTCCGCATAACACGGGATCGCGTTTTCCAAATCATTCCGCGCAATGGCTTTCGCGGTTTCGTACTCGCCCAACTCACGCAAGCCATAGTGCTTGGCAACAATCTCAAAGTCCTCCGCAAACGCGCGGGAAACGATCTTAGAATCGGACACGATCAGCCCTTTCCGGTGCGTAACCCGGCTCGTAGAACAACATGCAATCCGGGTCATAGAACAAACTCACCACCCCTATCCAACCACGCGCATTGCGTTGCGCCTCGACAATCAGTTGCGCGTCCGGTTCGCTGTCATGCTTCCCCTTCTCTTTTTCCTTCCGCGTATTGCGCCAAACCATGAGTACGTTTTCCGCCAAATCCGCGATTTCGGAACCCCCTTTCACATCATGCAAGCTTGGAGCGCCTTCATCGCCACGGCCCTTTCCCTTTCTCGCGTGAGCAACGAGGTGAATGTGCAACGGATAGGCATGTGCAATACTCTGCACCTTGTCCACGAATCGCTTCTGTCCGCTGTAGTCGTCAAAATCAATGCCGCATTTCATCAGGCTGTCGATCAGGATGTGGTCAGCTTTGAGCTCCTTCGCCCCATACCGGCAAAGGGCAATCACTACACGCGGCTTGAGCGACGCTTGGTTGTCGTACAGCCAGACAAACCGGTCAGCCCACGCAAGGAAGGTTTTAATATCCTCTGCATCGACCGCCTGCGTCCCGGTGAACTGGTACAACATGCGCTCCAATACCGCCTCGGGTCGAAACTCCGGCGAGATGATGAACATGCGCTGCTGACGTTTCATTTGCGCCACCAGCACCTGCGAAATAAGCGCAGATTTACCGTGCCGCTTATAACCAGACCACACCGTCAACTCATGCTTTCGCAGCTCGAATTTTTCTTTCAGCACGTTGAACGGCAACGGCTCGGATCGCTGGCTTTCATCCTCGCGCAGAATCAGCCGCAGCATTGCGTCCTTGTAGGCTCCGGCAGGCTTGACGCGGTGGATAATTTCCTCATCCATGAACGGGTCAAGATCAAGCCCCTCCCCAATCACGTTCGGGAATTGCAGCAGGTTGTCGGCGAGGGTGTCCAAGTCAGCTTGCATGGCATACCTCCGCTGCGCTCTTGAGCCGTCCCACCGCCGTCAACATGCGCTGATGGTCTTTCTCCGATGCCTTCCGCCCCTTGCTCGCATCCATCCCGTACAGCGCCACAACCATCGCCTCCTTCGCCATCGAAGCCAGCACGTCCCTTGGGTTGAACGGCATCCGTTCGGGCTTCCTGCTATGCCCCTCGAATGATTCCGGGAACAAGTCGGAAACCTCCAAACCCACTGCTGCCACGATGTCCGCAATCGAGCATTCGTGGGCATGACACCGCACCAGCACCATCCCGTCCGCTGTCTCCGTCACGGAAAGCGAAGTCGGGTTCGCGCCCTGATGGGCAGGGCAACACGCTCGCCACGAGTGCTTGCCGGTCTTGCGAACCCTGTCCAGCTTGTTGAGCAGCAGGTGGGCGGTCATGGCGAAGGTGTCCAGCGGTTGAAGGCATCGGTGTCGAACGTGCCGTCCGGCCTTGTGAAATTCGCACTCTCGGCAGAGCCGTTCGGTCGCTCGTCCTGCCACATCCCGCCGTTCAGGTAGGTCGCCGGGTGCGGAATAAACTGCCCGCCCTCCTTCGTCCAGTCGGGCGATTCCCGTTGCCATGCAAGCGCAGCAAGCACCTCCTGCAACGGGGGTCGCTTCTTGCGCCACGTTCGCAATGCTCTGTCCCGCGCAACCTTGCGAGGGTAGGCTGCGTAAAACTCATCAAATCCAGCCGCGTCAGCGGCGGGGGGTTTGGGGGGTTTTATTACTGAAGTAGAAGAAGAAGATGACGGGCGCGCGCACGTAGGGTGAAGGGTAAGGTGAACACCTAAGCCTTCACCAATGCCTTCACCAAAGGGGGGGTTAGGTGAAGGGTTAGGTGAAGGGTTAGGTGAAGAATTTTCGCCACGAACTGTACGCAGATATTCGTCTTTAACCATGCGGCTTGAGTACCACAAAGGCCCGTCCTGCGCGGGAATGAGCGTTACCGGTGTGCCGTCCTTGCGACCTGATCTTGGCGTATAAATGAATGGGTCAGCCACATGCTTGTCGTCACCCTTCAGAACGCCCTTCAAAACCAGTCCGCGAAGCAATGAAATGGGAACGTTAATTGCGCGTGAAATTTCCTTCAAAGTCCAACGCAATTGACCATATTCCTCCGAATCATGGAGCAAACAGAGGACATCCATCCATGCCCCACGCTCCGCATGTGAACATCGCCGCAAGTTGCTATTTCCTATCCAGTCAGCGGGGTAAAATTGAAATGATGGGCGCTTCATTTAGCTGCCTCCTGCGCTAGTTTTTGGGCGTGGGAAAGTACATCATCAAGGTCAAATCCCATCCGGTTTTCTGACACTTCAAACTTTGCGACTGCTGCCGCTCTAAGCAAAACATCAGAAACCATGAAGGATTCATCGTCATCGCCGGGTTTGAAAAACTCTAAAAATTTGTCCCGATCACCAACAATCTCATACATGTGCATAATCCGTGTGAGATACCCGGACTTGCTGTCGATCCCGATTTCTGACAGTTGTAAGGCGACTTCCAGAAGCCCCCTGTTCATCGGAATGTCAGTAAACGAAACGACGCTTCCATCAATATCGAATTTCACTGTCTCCGGGTTCTGCGTTGGCATATTCATTCTTGCTGCGTTTTGAAATACATCCAGCATAAAAATGAACGTGTCAGGATCAACAGGCTCACACATTTCTTTGATGAGCGATTTCATGCGATCAACCTCATTCCATCAAGGGCAACACAACAGGCAGGATTCAACCAAAGGGATTCGATGCGCGGTGATGCGCCATCAGCGAATGCTTGTCTATCAACTCGCCGCCAATGGCTCAAGCGATCATCGTAAATCTGGCATCGGTAGCCCGACAGAATGACCATGCCGGAGAGATCATCCAGTGCGGACAGTAAATCGACATGCTCATCGCTTGTTAGCTCATGCCTGTAGTCAGCTCCCGCATCACGGGTTTCCGGCACATAGGGCGGGTCGGCGTAGTGCAACGTTTCTGGACTATCATGCTGCCGCATCACAGCGAGTGCATCTTTGTTTTCGATAACGACCCCACGCAACCGCACAATGATTTCACGCAGCGCGTCCGGGTAATTCATCCAATCATGTGCAGGCGTTGTGTGAGAGCGATTGCTGTTGGCTCTAAAGCCTGTTTTCTTACCACTGGCAGAAGCAGACCCGAAGCCCATGAACGAACGCACCAAAGTGCGTCGCGCTTGTTCCAAAGGATCCTTTGATGTTGTGTAGGACTGGAAAAATTCATCCCGCGAAAACGGTGTCAGCTCAACCACACGAACCAGCTCATCGCCGCGATCCCGCGCAACGTTAAACAGGTTGACCACTTCCCCGTCCAGATCGTTGTACACCTCGGCATAGCTGCGCTGCTTGCGTAGCAATACCGACCCCGCCCCGCCAAAGGGCTCAACATAGATTCGGTGTTCGGGGAAGTGGCTGATAATCCACGGAGCAATGCGGAATTTTCCACCGTGGAATCTCATGATCGGGCGAGAGATCGTCACAGCAACCCTTTCTGCACTGGCTCTCTTGCCGCCAGTCGCCTTGCATTCCCCGCCCACGTCAGCAGCAGGAATCCGAAATTTCCCTTGCGCCGCCTAGCCTCAGCCAGATAGACGCGGGCACAGTGAATGTAATCTGCGCGGAAACTCATCCCCCACTCCCCACGAAATGACCGCGCCTACAACAGGCTGAACGGGTGTGCAATAGAGCGGGAAGCCATGAGTGCAGAATGCTCATGCGGCTACCTCTTTCTTGGGTTCGGGGAGATCAGGCCAGATACGCCAGTAGTCGTTGGGGCGCAGGTCTTGGCGGGTGACTTCACCGTTGGATGCACGTTCAACCGAAAGACACAGCAAGGCATCAAACAATGGCTTTGTTGAAAGCGATTTCCGCAAATAGCCAAGAGTGGTTCCGCAGCGAAATGCAAAATATTCCTGCTCTTGGCGACTAAGGCTGTTTAGGTAAAGGCGTAGTTTTTCCATGCCCTAATAATACCCTTGGGTAACAGTTTGTCAATACCTACAGAACATTTACTTACAGGTAATTAATATGTGTAATGCCGTAATGGATAAATATGAAATTCGACGTACCGCCCTCATTAACCTTCGCGATCAGTTGGGGCGTGGGGGAATCTCAAAAATAGCGGCCAGCATTGGCAAAGCGCCAGACTATGTTTCGCGCATGCTCTACCCGCCCAACAAGAAAGGTGGGAAAAGAATTGGAGAAGATTCTGTTGAGCTTCTAAATGAAGCGTTCCCTGGCTGGCTTAATGGCGACCCCAAACAGAGCATCACCAACACACACCTGATCCAGCAATTCGACGTTGCCGGAGCCATGGGAAATAATGGGCTGATTCTTGAAAGTGAGCCGCCCGGAATTATCAAAAGTTGGGCGGTCGATCCCGAATGGATACGCAGAAACGTTCGCCACCATACTGGCATCGCCAACCTGTGCATCGTTACCGGATTCGGCCCGTCAATGAAACCACGCTATAACCCCGGCGACCCGCTGCTTGTTGATTGCGGCATTCACGATCTCGAAGCTGGCGGCGATGGCGTTTACTTTTTCCGCGTCAATGAACATGGGTTCATCAAGCAACTGCAACGCATACCCACCCCAAACGGCATCATCTTCCGAGCCAAATCCTTCAACAAAGACTTTGACCCGTTCGACATCACGCCGGACATGGATTTCCACATTCTTGGAAAAGTCTTGATGATCTGGAAAAGCGAGCAGATGTAAGTCATGTGGCCTTTCAGCCTGTTCAAGAAACAAGCGAAAACATTTCCTGACCTACATTTCAATGGGGCGGAAGAAGCAATCCAGTACGCAGCGAACTACCTAAAATGTGATGTTATTGAAGGGGCCGTCCTTCCGTGTATTGTTGACGATGTGTCTTTATCATCTTTTGCTGGTTGGATTGCTTCAATCCGCCTACCAACATCCAACGGCATTATGACTTGTGTCGCTCTGCCACCCAAAAACTATCCTTCTGGTTTCTATAACGACCTAAAAGGTAAATTGTGCGCCGCGATAATTGGCCCAAAACCCGGGTTTATAGACAGCCCGCCAGCAGTGATCTTGGTCGCCAGCCTGCTGCCCACTCTAACCTCGGATGGATGGAAAGTAGCTTGGATGTGGGAAAGCAGAGAATAGTGTGGGTGATTATTTTTCATTCATCAAGGAATGGGCTGGAATGGGGTTTCTTATGCCAGCGCTGTTCATATTTGCTCTTATTGGTACAGGCATCTACATTGGGAAAATATATAACCACGGAAGGCTGGGAATTGTGCTTGGGTTCGCCTTATTCATCATCCCTGTTTTTGGTATTCTCGGAATATTAAAAAGACTTGAAAATAGAAATAAATAAACCAGCACACCTTACATAAGGAGACCCCATGAAACCCCTACTCACCCTCGCCGCCCTGCTCCTGTCGCTCACAGCCTTCGCTGATGAAGATGTGTGCGCCAAGCTCACAGAAGAAGGTGCAACACCTGAACAACTCGCGCAGCGTGGTTGCTGCTCATGGCATGGCGGCGTTTGCGGATGCTCCGGTGGGCGCGCCATGTGCTGCGATGGCAAACCTTCTCCATCCTGCGGTTGCCATGCTGACGATGACAAGGTTAAGTTCAATGAATCAGAAACGCCCAAGACCTAAGCTTATCCCTTTACTCGCCCTGCTCTTAACGCTCCCCGCCTTCGCCCAAGACTGCCCCCGCTCTGCCATTATCCAGCGTGACGCACAGGGCAAGATCATTCGCGACCCTGCGGCCAAGCGAGCATTCCGGCAAACCCACCCCTGTCCCGCGACAGGAGAGACGAAGGGGGCGTGTCCAGGGTATGTCATAGATCATATCGTGCCCTTGAAGCGTGGGGGTGCGGATATGCCTTGCAACATGGCCTGGCAGACCGTGGAAGAAGCGAAGGCTAAGGATAGGTGGGAGTAAGAGACGGGGTATATAGGGGCATACAGGGTATTAAATAAGTAGCAAAACGCCATTCTAGCTGCTAGAATTACTTTCTATACGACACCTTGAATAAGGAGCCGCTATGTCCCAAAAAGCACTTCTTAACGACCAAACAAGCAGAAAAGTCATTCGTCTCGCACAATCAACCGAAGCAAGCTTGGGCTTGTTGCGTGATATTGATGAGACCATCGAAGCACTATCCAACCTTGAAAAGGTGCTGGATGGGCTTTCCGGCATGACTGAGGCTGCGATAAAAGAAATCAAGGCCACACCTATTATCGAAGGCATCTATTTAGACCCGGACGATATAGGCATCAATTCGCTTGAGCAGACCGAGAACGTGTCAAAAACAGCCTTGGCCGCACTTGTAACCAAGCGCGGATATATTGACACAGACCCGGAGCTACAAGACCACCACCGCGAAGACCTCCACGATGCCTATGAGAGCGTGATTACTCAAGTGGCGGAGTTCATTGAGGCTGTTGGAGATTTCCGCCGCGCCATCATTGCCCATGATTTGAAGTCCGAGCCTCGTTCTGGCGACGAGTATTCTAATGTCGATGATCTTGTTGCTGCGCTTAAAGGATGACAGTTACTGGCGCTGGCGGTGTAAAAATCGCAACATGGAGGAAAGGTCGCCGCTTTCACCGTGACTATGACAAGCTCGACATTGGCACACGCGACCTGACAGACGAGGCGCTTCAACAGCTTACAAAAGAGCCGCGCCCACCTGGGCTAAGATTTGAGAAATTGAAGGGGCACTCCAACCCTGACATCTATACCATCCATGTCACTGGAAACTACAAGGTATCAATGGAAATCGACAGCAGCTGTGCCTTCCTGCGCCGTGTTGCGAATCACGACGAAATAGACCGTCAACCTTAACCTCCCTAGCTTGTACTGTCACCAGTGACACACAAGCCCTCTTGTACGTTACTAATCCCCACTAATCTCCTGTTAAATTAGTAGTCCCATTGCCTACCTTCTGCTAAGCAGAGGGTAGGAGCTTGACTAATCCCCTACCAAATTAGTACAAGTACGGTCTAGCCGCTAGACCGTAGGTTAGCTTTGCCCTCGGAACCCGCATAAAATAAGGAATAAAAACCGAATTCGGGTTTCTGAAAACCGAAGAAGAAAAAATGAACGACTTACTGTCTGCAATGCAAAGTGTAACCTCTGCATAGCAAGCGGTGTTCACACACCTTAAATTAGGGGATTTATTTTATTAAAATATATTACCTATGGGTATTGACAAACAATGATACCCTTGGGTAATATACACCCAATCCCGAAAGCAAAGCGCACGAGTGGCGCAGGGAGGTAAGGCCTGTTGGGGGTAACTGTAAAGCCAGCCAGAACCAGCCGCCAAGCCAAAAGTAACCACCGCTTTCAGGACAAACCAAACTGGATTTGGAGGGTGAAATGAATTTCGGAGAAGTGACAGAAGATAGACAGCGCGCACTCGGTCTGATTACAGACGAGCTGCGAGTGAATTGGAGCGAGTGGGTCGATCATGTTGACCCGCAGGCTGATTTCGGGCAATGCGTTGCTGCAATCCTTGCTGATAGCGGCGACGACAAGCTCGGCAGAATCAATGATCTGCACCAAGCATACCTTGATCGCTGTGCTGAATACGCGCTCAACTGTGACCAGTGGTATGGCTCATGGGGACGGCTCAAGAGAGCAGCAGGATTGAGCGAACCCACGCCTTACGACTATCCCCCGCCCTTGGTTTCGCCCGCGATTCGTGCGATGTACGAAGCTGGTCATCGTGAAAGGGACTTTGCATGAACACCCACGACAAAGGCTGGCGCGAAAGTAATGGCAACTGGAACGGTGCTGATTTCTCGCACCCCAACTGGTCAGGCCACACCCCTCGTTCTCTCCGTGAACTCGGCACGTCATGGGATAGGCCGCGCACCCTGATTAACTTGGGCGACGCAGCCGTATTTATCGCGGCTATCGCAATCATTCTGCTGCTGTTCTGGATGGGCAAATGAACGACGACGATTTACATCCTGACGATCCCCTTTGGCGAGACTACGACTACGAACTCGATCCCGAAGTGAAGTGCAAATACTGCGGAAAGCAAGGCTTGCATTGGGACGACGACGGGGACGGCAAGCCTGTATTGATGGAAGGAACGTACAAGGTTCACAAGTGCGGATTCAAGAGCATTCCCTTCTTTCGGAGGAAGTCATGAACGACTACAGACAACAGCAGGAACTTGAAGAGTACGAACAGTGGCTTGCCGACGAACAAGCGCAAGCCGAATACCAGCAATGGCTGGAAAAACGTGAAAAGGAGAAAGCAAATGAAGTGGAGTGATGCAGGTGGTGGTAATTTTGAGCAAGCCCCGATAGGGTCTCACGTTGCACGGTGCATTCGTGTGATTGACATTGGTACGCAAAAGTCAGAGTACCAAGGCCAAGTCAATATCCGTAGGCAGGTCATCATCGTGTGGGAATTGCCCGATGAAAAAATGACAGAAGGCGATCACGCTGGCAAACCTTTCATCGTCTCGAAGTTCTACACCGCCAGTCTTTCAGAGAAAGCCAACCTTCGTAAAGACCTTGCTAACTGGCGCGGACGCGACTTCACGAATGAAGAGCTTTCAGGGTTTGATTCAAAGAACATTCTCGGCAAGCCCTGCATGGTTTCAATCATTCACAACGAGCAATCGAAGGCGCGTGTTGCTGGCGTGATGGCTATGCCCAAAGGTATCGCTGTTCCTGACCAGATCAATCCGTCTGTCTATTTCTCGTTGGACGAATTTGACCACAGTGTATTTGACGGCCTGAGTGATGGCATCAAGAAGCTGATCGAAGCCTCTCCCGAATACGTCAACATCAAACAAGATGGCAAGCACACCAATGGTGCAGATGACCCGTTCGGCGACTTTGAAGATGATCTGGTGTTCTAATGAACCTGACGCTCTATCAAATTTCCGATCAGTTCCTTGCTGACGCAGCGAAACTCGCTGACATGGATTTGCCGGACGATGTTCTGGCTGACACCTTGGAAGGTCTTTCCGGCGAGTTAGAAGCTAAATCCGTTAATGTGGCGGCCTTTGCCAGAAACCTTGAAGCCACGGCTGAACAGATCAAACAAGCCGAAACTGCAATGGCCGAACGCAGAAAAGCTCTTGAGAATCGTGCCGGACGTATCCGTGCCTACCTCTTGCAAAACATGCAGCGCACCGGCATTACGGAAATCAGTTGCCCTCACTTCAAGCTGTCCGTCAGGAACAACCCTGCTTCCGTGCAGATTGAAGATGCCGCAGCCATTCCGCAAGAGTACATGCGACAACCCGAACCCCCTCCCCCTGCTCCTGACAAGAAACTGATTGCAGAAGTCATCAAGTCAGGCAAGGAGGTTCCGGGCTGTCGCCTTACCCAATCGCAAAGGCTCGAAATCAAATGAACGACATTGCTCTCATCGAATCCAGGGGCGAGGCCAGAGTGGATAGTCGCACCATCGCCGATCAGCTTGGCATTCAGCACAAGAACGTGCGCGAACTGTTGACCAAATTTTCTGATGACTTCAAGCAGTTTGGAATTCTTCCGTTTCAAACGGAGAAATTAGACGGGTCTGGGCGTGGACGATCAGAACGCTTTGCCTTGCTCAACGAAGATCAGGCTTACTTGCTGCTGACCTTTACCCGCAATACAGCCAAGGTTCGCGCTTTAAAAGTCAAGCTGGTGCAGGCATTCAGGCAGGCACGATCAGGTCAAGTCATCACTGCCCTTGAATACCTTCCTGGCTATCACGAACTGCACGACCGCATTCATGAGTTGGCAAAAGATTCCGCGAACGAAAAGTTTGTCCACATGAATCTCAACAAGCTAGTGAATAAAACGGTAGGCATCGAAAGCGGACAACGGAGCAAGGCTCCATTATCTGCGCTGGCAGTAGCGCAGACAGTTGCCGTCAATGCCATGTCAGAAGCCAAAGGCCACCATGACGGATATGAAGCTGCGAAGCGGGAACTTGGGAAGCTTCAAACCGTGCTGATAGGCAGTGTCGGATAACTTTTTAACGTTTTGGCCGCTCACGCCCCCACTCTCACCGCTGCCCTCCGGGGCGTGAGTAGGCCGCCTAACAAGGAAACATGATGAACGACCAACTTCAAGAAGCACTGGCTTCAATCATTGACAAAACCATCAGCGGCATTGAAGCAGGCGCTGCGTTCCTGCAAGCAGAACTGCCGGACGTGATACATCAGAAAGGAGATATTAAAAATGTGTAACGTCACCCACGGCAAATGCGTGAGCGAGGAGGAAATGCTTGAGGAGATGGCGCTCACACTCCGCGCTGCGGGGTATGTCGTCACCCCGCCATCCAGGAAAATTCTGATTAACGGAATCGCGATTTCAGAACCTCTGCGCGAAGAACCAAATAAAAATGTGGAGGTATGTGCGGTTGACCTTGCCTCTGTACAAGGCTGGTTTTCGTTTCGGTGGGACGGGAGCTGTAGCCGGTATCAAAAGTGGTTGGCTGACGGTCTTCTGCACTCTGCAAGCACAGCGGCTGCGGCGCACTGCCAAGCACTGATTTCTTTGACTGGGAGGGATGAGTAAATGATTGAAGTTCTATATTTCGTCCTAACCAGCGACCACACCTGGCTGTCAGTAACAGCTACACAGTATGAACTGGTAGAACCTGACTGCCGCATGGCTGTTGTGCAGGAAGAAGATTTTTTAAACCTGAACCACTACACCAATAATCTTGTGGAAGAAAACGCCGAGCTTAAAAACCTCATCAAAGATGTCCTCGCCGCCAAGACCGTAGAGCTTGAACACGTTCTCGGTCAAGCATGGTTCGACCGTGCGGAGGAGTTACTGGAAGGAGAGAAAGCATGACCCTCAGCGAACTTATGGAACCCGAAACCCTGCGTCTCCACCTCGGGGAACTGACCCCTGAAGAAATCCCCATTGCCCGTGCAGCGGTACGGTTGGGGTATGTAATGAAAGACGCTTACCGGATGGTCGTCACACCAGAAACTCCGACGCTGCGCGATCAATTTGCTATGGCTGCGCTCGTGGGACTGCACTGTCAATCCCTACAAGAAGCAGCGACGGCGGCGTATCGGTTGGCAGACATGATGTTAGCTGCGCGGGGTGGGGAATGAAAGTAGCACTCGCAACAAAGAAAGATATTAACGCGCTGAGCAAGGTTTGTCAGATTCTCAGCGGCTTGCATCAAGGCTACATGCCAAGCGACAAGGACGGCGATGATGAGCCGGAGCGTTTCTATGACGATGAACCAGAACTATGTCAGCGCGCGTTAAATGCACTCTTGCTCGAAGACCGGAGAGGAAGCTTATTACGCGCACTGGCTAATCTTTTCGCATTGCTCGACCCGGATAACAAGATTGTTGATCCGGATTCAGACACGCTTGAAACACACCCGAAAATCAATCAAGCCTGCGCTTGCCAAGCCGCACTCGAACACGAGTTGTCTGTCATGCACCGAACGCTTGATGATTACCAGTCAGCAGCGGATGCACTCAAGGCACTGATTGCTTGGCATGTAGATGTTGAGCGGGAGTTGTCTCGTGAGTAAAAACACCTACTTTTACATCATTGCTTTGTGGCTCTTGGTTGTCTTTATAGCTAACGCACAGATTTCTCTTATTGTCCCTATGGTGCTGTGTTTTATGGGTCTTACATCGGAGGATTGAAATGACCACCGACGACATACACCTGCCACCGTTGCCACAGAACAGGACACGCGAGCATGTCGCATGGCATCGGGTAGAAAATCTTCTCGTTGCATACGCCCGTGAAGCTGTGCTTGCTGACCGTGAGACCCATAATCGCCGCCAGTCCGGGGCTGAACACACAGAAGCACAGTTCGACCTGCTTTTTGGCGATGAAGTTGCTGCGTCCACATTTGGAGAGCGTGACAAGGCGTTCGTTGAGATTTTGAATTACATGGCCGCGTACAGCGAGGACGGCGAGGTGCGGATTGAGGAAGTCATCCGCGTTCCCGTATCGCTTGGAAATTTGAAGGTTGTACCGAAGGACGCAGCATGACTGACATTATCCCCGAAGTCTGGAAATCACAAACCCACAATGAGCGCATTATCAATGGCCGTATCTGTGGATTGCAGAAATTCCTATTCACAACCGGTTTGCTGACCGACCTGACCTTTTCCGGTCTCATATACAACTACAGCGCCCGCTATTGCTACGAGCATTTTGAGGATGCGCTGGAAGCTCTGAACGCATGGGATGGAGAAGGCGATCCGCCCGGTAACTGGATTAAAGAAAAAGTCAGTGAACGGCTTGGGGCGGGGGCAACAGCATGACCAATCTTAGTACATACGCACAAGGCTGGAACGCCGCCGCAAAGATCGTCGCCCAACGTGCGCAGGACATGGGCATCGACACCACCAGCGCACTGGGTCTTGACGATGTTCTCGACATCATCGAAAGCACCATCGTCGAACTGCGACGCAAAGTAAAAATGCGCCACCTCGACCTTGAGATTGTCACAGCCTACGACTGCGGCTACCGAGCAGGTCTTGACCATGCCAAAAACGCACTGAAAATCGACATATCGCAGGAACGTATTGATATGGGCGGGGAAAATAAACATGACTGACGCTGAATCATAAGATGAGACTATCCGCAAACAGACTACAGGAAATCACGCACCGCCGCCGCGCCAGCGGGCAGGTCGCATGGTTTCGCCAAAAGCTTGGTGCGGACGTACCCTTTGACAAGCACGGCCCCATACTCACTGAAACCGCCTACGAAAAACTGCTTGAAAAGCGCCTTGGGATTCTGCCATCATCGGAAACATCAGAAGATCGACCCCGCATCAGGCTCAAATATGAACAGGCGTAGAACAACCACGCGCACTCTCACCGGCTCGCGTATCTACATTCGTGGCGGCAAGTTCAAATACTTCGCGTCCGAACCCATTCTCAACCCCAAAACAGGAATCCTTGCCAAGTGGCATATCCTCTGCCCCGTAGAAGAAGGCGAGCTACTTGCCCGCAAAGTCCTGTCCGAACTACTCGGATACGAACCCAAAGGCAAAGGTGACTTCTGCGCGTGGTTCGACAAGTGGCGCAACGAACTCCTTGCCAAGCGTGAGAAAGAATCCCCCCGTGACCCCGTGCGTAAGGCGATATGGATCCGTGGAACCCAATCCCTCATCAACACCCTGGGCGTGATTGAAAACGCCTTTGCCGACTTTGATATTCACCAAGCCCGTGCTTCTGATGTCGCCTTGTTTGTCGATCAGTGGGAAGGTCGCCGTGCTGCTCAAACCTACCGGGGACACCTAAGCGCATTCTTTGCATGGTGCTGTCGGCGTGGAATCCTCGATACCAACCCTGCCCGCGAAGTGACGCTGGTTGCTCCCAAGAAGCGCAAGACCTACCTCACCAACGAACACTACACCGCCGTCAGGCAAGACCTGTTAAAAGGCAGCCACAACCGCAAGATGGTAGCCTGTCTCATGGACATGTACTACCTGCTCTACCAGAGAGGCACAGACGTGCGCCTGTTGCCCGCAAACGCCCTGGACGGAGGTCACATTGAGTTCACCCCTACCAAGACAGAAAAAACCAGCGGTACGCGCGTAACAGTCCCCGTAACGGACGAAATGCGCCAGATTGTGGAAAGCATCAAAGCGATCCGCAAGATACGCAGCACCTACTTGTTTCACGATGAACACGGCCAGCCCTTCACTGCAAGACGAGTGCGCGATATTTTCAAGCGCACCTGCGACCGCGTGGGAATCAAAGACATAACGCTCAAGGATATTCGAAGCAAAGCGGCCACCGATGCCGCAGCGTTGGGGTACTCGGAGAAGCAGATACAAGTTGCCCTTGCTCACAGTACAGGGAAAACAACCAGCGACTACATCCGCCCACAGACTGCACCTGTTTCCGAGGTCGTTTTGAGGCTACCAAAATGACAGAGTATTAGCGGAACCGCTAATATTCCGCTAACTTGAAATCACCAGTAAAGAACGTAAGTGATTGATTTAATTGGTCGGGGTGAGAGGATTCGAACCTCCGACCACCTGCACCCCATGCAGGTACGCTACCAGGCTGCGCTACACCCCGAATCGCCGCAAACTCACGGTCTGCGCGAAGGCGGCATTATAACGGAAAGCAGCATGCACGCCAAACAGCCTGCAGTTGATCGGCACATCGCGCATCCACTCACCGATGTTTGAAATATAGCCCCTTCATCAACTAAAAATGTACAACAAAAATGCGTTTTAATATAAAATGTTCTGGTCATTTGCTCTTATCTGAATAATTTGAAGATTCATGTCCAAACTACCAAACAAATATGGCGCGATTGCATGCCATTCATCTCTACCATATCCGCCACAACCCATTGATAACAAATATATTTTTATGGGTCTCCACGCTCCTGCACGCCCTCTTGATTCAATAATGCACACGCAACCGAATCGGCTAAAAACTGATTGTTTATAGAATACAGTCCGGACTGTTTTTGATTACATATTACTCAGGTAGCAGTATCTGAAACGGGCATCTGGTCTGCATGTTGGCCGGGTTGCGCTGGGGAGAGCTTTGCCCATAACGATAAGGAGATTTAAGGTGGAAACAGTCAAGTTTCGATATCAATGTCGCAACGCGCAACTGCGCGCACTGGCGCTGGCTCTGCTTTTTGTGGCCACCGCTCCGGTACACGCGCAGATTATTGACGTGACGGTACCGGGCAGTCTCACCGGTACGACAGGAACGACAACACCGGCCGACGGAGCAGTCTGGAACCTGCAAAATGACGGGGTTTTTCTTTCCACGACGCTTTTGATGCCCGTCGGCGCGACCGGGCTCACCATCAACGGTAACGGTCACACGCTCACACTCAACGATGGCGCGGGCGCCTACGGCCATCTGGGTGTTAACCCGCCCAATACCTTCACCACGCGCGTGCTGAATCTGTCCGACATCACGATAACAGGAGGAAGCCAGCCAAATGGCAGCGCGATCCTGATGTCTCTTTCGACAGCATCAGGAAGCAATCTGTTGACGATGAATCTTTCGGGTGATGTAGCGTTCACCGACATGGCCAACACAAGTGGCGGCGGCAGCGTGATCGCAATGGGTATCCAGAGCGGCACTCGCCTTGTGATCAACGGCGATGGCGGCACGTTTGAAGTCAGCAACAACACGGCCAACGGCAGCAACGGAATCTGGGCAAGCAACATAGAAATTCATAACGCGGGTGGCAAGATCATATTTTCGGGAAATACGGCAAACAGCGGCAACTCCCTTGGCGGCACGCCTTTCGGCGGCAACATCACAATCGACGGCACCCTGCTGGTCGAAAACAATGTATCGAGAGACGGCAATGGCGCAATCAGCACAGGCACTATCAAGGATCCCGTGATTGGCCGCAACAGTGTCACGATCAACGGTGGTGGCAGTAACCTGATTTTTAGCAACAACGCAGCGGGTAGCAATGGCGCAGGTGGCGCAATCGCCGCCGGCACCCATCTCACGATCAATAATACGGGCGGCACGCTCACGATGACGGATAATACCGCAGGTGTGTGGGGTGGCGCGCTTTCGTCGAGACTGGACGTCAGGATCACCGGCAGCGTGCTGGCCGAACGCAACACCGCGATCAACGGTCGCGGCTCGGGCCGAGGTGGCGCGATCAATACCGAAGGCGATATTGACATCACCGGGCCAACGATCACCTTTACAAATAACGAAGCCCGCGATATCGGTGGCGCAATCATGGCCAGCGGCCTGACAACTGACGGCAGCGGTAACTTCATTTCCGGCGGCTTGGCGAAACTGACGGGGAGCATCAATTTTTCCGAGAATCAGGCCGGATTTGCCGGCGGCGCGATGGCTGCCGTCGGCGCACTGGAGCTTGATGTCATGGGTAACTCGACGATCTCCGGCAACAAGACCAACGGCACTGCAGACACCTACGGAATCGGGCTGATGCCAGGCGGCGGCGCGTTCTGGATCGGAAGCGACTCGCTCTTGAATGCAACGCAAGGCGACATCACCTTCAACGGCAACACAGCCAACGGCCTCGCCAATGCGATCTGGTTCGAGAATGCGGATCTCATGCCTACCCTTTCCGTAGATGATGACATCCTCTATGTGCAAACTGCGACCGGAGGAAAAACGGCAACGTTCAACGCTGATGCAGGACGCAGCATCACTTTCTATGATCCAATTGAAAACAACGCCGCCAACGGTCTGCTCACCGTCAATAAAACCGGTGCTGGCTCGGTAGTATTCGATGGCTCACTTCCTTCCACCGCATCCTATCAAGCCGACCCTTGGTCACGCATCTACGGCAACACCACCGTGCAAGCCGGCACCTTCACAGTGCGTAACAATGCCATCTACGGCGCGCTGGAAGGAGATGCCAGCGGCACAGCAGGCAATTCCATATTTACCGTAAATAGCGGCGCAACACTGGCCGGTGGCATACTCGGTGAAGTGCGCGCAGACAATTTCATCCTGAACGGCGGCCTCAACATCGCAGGCTCAGCCATACCGGGAACGGCGGCAGGAGGCTTTAGCACTTTCACGGTAACAAGCAACAACGTGAACTTCGGTACGGGTAGCCAGATTCGCTTCAACACCTTGCTCAATGACGCCAGCGTGCAACGCAGCGATATTCTCGTACTCGGCCTCAACGGCAGCGCCACCACCGGCACTGCCAGGATACTCGTCACCAATGTCGGCGGCCTCGGCGCGATCACCACTGGTGACGGCATTGAGCTCGTGCAGGTCGTGGGCAACAATGGCACGACGGCAAATGCCTTCGCCCTCGCCGCCCCCGTTGCCGCCGGCCCCTATCAATACGAACTTTTCCGTGGCAGCGTTGATGGCACCACCGCTCCGCAGAACTGGTACCTCCGCTCCACCGGCAATCGCCCGGAAACTAGCCTATACCCGGCACTACCCAGCATGGCGCTGGTTTACAGTGATCTCTTGCTTGACACCCTGCACGAACGGGTGGGTGATGAGTACGTCACCGATCCCAATGGGACTCAGCCATTCTGGGGTCGCATCATCGGCATGCGCGGACATGCTGAAGACGGCGGCACCGAATATTATCATGATACCTGGGCCATGCAAGGCGGATTTGACATCTACCGCAGACAAAAAACCGATGGCAGCAGCACTCGCGCAGGGCTGTATGGCGCATTGGGCACCATGGGCGCAGATGTGGATTACTACGGCAAGGACGCAGGCAAGAATCGACTGCGCGGCATCACACTGGGAGGTTACTGGACCCGCTTCACGGAAACCGGTTCTTATCTTGATGCTCTGGCTCAATATACTTGGGCGAAGTTTTCTGCCGACCCCAAAGCCATCAAAGGCTTTGACACCCACGGCGGCATTGTCGCCCTGAGCCTTGAAGTCGGCAAACCCTACCGTATTGATGATGAATCTGATGCCAGGAAAAAACGCATCCTCGAACCGCAAGCCCAGCTTATCTATCACAAGGGCAGTATGGACAGCGCAAGTGATGGCGCGGCCAGAGTCCGGTTCAGCGATATTGAATCGACCACCGCGCGACTGGGTGTGCGTTATGCCGACATCCGAACCCAACCGAACAGCATCACCACCATACTCTGGCTGCGCCCCAGCCTGCTGCATACCTTTCAGAACGAACCCACGACCTACTTCTCCTCCGCGACAGGCGATGTACCTTTTGAGTTCGACCAGTCCGGCAGCAGCTTCGAACTCGCTGCCGGAGTGGAACGTCAACGCGGGGAGCATCTATCCCTGTTCCTCTCGGGGCTGTATCGCGTCGGTCTCGACGGAGACAGCGATGACTACGGACTCAAGGCGGGAATCAAGTGGGGTTTCTGAGCAGGGTGTGACTATGCTGGCACGCCAGCCTGCATGCCGGATTTTTGAAACCTGAAAATCAGGAAGCGCGAAGCAGCATCAGCACTTCGCGCATTTGGTCACGCAGGTGGGAAATATCAGACTGGTCGATGTGAGTGACGGAAATGGAATCCGCATCCGGCAATCCCGGCGATTCATTATGGTCGCCGGGCTCACCCAGTTGGTTACGCGCGCCGCTGATGGTAAAACCCTGCTCGTAGAGCAGCTCACGGATGCGGCGTATGAGCAGAACTTCGTGATGCTGGTAATAACGCCGGTTACCACGACGCTTGACCGGCTTGAGCTGGATGAATTCCTGCTCCCAATAGCGCAGCACATGCGGTTTCACGCTGCACAGTTCGCTCACCTCGCCAATGGTAAAGTACCGTTTGGCGGGGATGGGCGGCAAAACAACCTTAGCGGACTGCTGCTCCACCATAGTCGTCTTCTACCCTGCTTTTGAGCTTTTGACTCGCATGGAAAGTCACCACACGTCGCGCGGTGATGGGAATTTCCTCCCCTGTTTTGGGATTGCGCCCCGGACGTTCAGATTTCTGGCGCAATTCAAAATTGCCGAAGCCGGACAGCTTGACGCTGTCACCAACTTCCAGCGCGCTTCTGACCTCCTCGAAAAATGCCTCGACCATGTCCTTGGCCTCCCGTTTATTCAGTCCGACCTGCTCAAACAGCATATCAGCCAAATCTGCTTTTGTAAGTGTCATTGTGGTTCTCTCAGCTACGTAACACAGCGCCGTGTTTTTGAATTATTGCCGCGAGTAATCGAGCCATTGCGGCATCGGCTTCTTCATCGGTCAAAGTCCTTTGAGTGTCTTGCATAACGACAAAAAAGGCAAGACCTTTCATCCCTTCGGGGACTCCTTTTCCACGGTATTGATCAAACAGGGCGATTTCATGCATAACGTCCACGCCCGCTTCATTCATGGTATCAATCAGCGCCTGCGCCGACACGGCCTCGGCTACCAGCACGGCAAGATCGCGCCGCACAGGCGGGAACTTCGCCACTTCGGTAAAGTGCGGCACGCCCATCTCCAGCAACGGCGCCAAATCCAGCTCAAACAGCACCGCGCCGGAAGGCAGTTGATAATGTTGCTGCCACTTCGGATGCAAACCACCCATCCAGCCTATGGTTTGGCCATTCGCGAGTTCGATACGCGCCGACTGCCCGGGATGCAAGGCCGGATGGCGATCAGCGACAAAACGCGCATGACTGCGTGTGAGCATTTCCACATCGGCCTTGATATCATAAAAATCGACATTACGCGCCGCTTCGCCCCATTGTTCATGCAACGCCGCGCCGGTGCAAATCCCGGCGATTTTCGTGCGTTGCCCGTAATCTTTTCCACTGAAACACGCGCCGATTTCAAACAGCCGCACGCGCTCCTGCTTGCGATTCAAATTGTAAATCACCGCCTCCAATAAACCGCCCCACAAAGTCGAACGCATCACGCTCATATTGCTGGCGATCGGATTGCGCAGTGGAATCGCGTGATCATTACCTGCGAGATTGCATTCCCACGTTTGATCGACAAAGCTGTACGTCACGACTTCCTGATAATCGGCGGCGACCAATTGCGCACGCAAATACGCGGGATGGCTGCGTGCTTCGTCATCCGCAAGCATGGCAACTTTCGCAAGCGGCAGCGCGGGCTGAATATTTTCGTAGCCGTAAAGACGTGCGATTTCCTCAATCAAATCTTCTTCAATTCTGATATCGAAGCGCCAAGTGGGCGGAACCACGAGAAACTCATCTTCCTGATGCGTGAACGGCATGCGCAGGCGTTGCAGAAAATCCGCCAGTTCGGTTCGGGAAAACGCTATGCCAAGCACACGCTGCACACGTTCCAGGCGCAGGCGCACTGCCGGACGAGGTGGCAACTCTGCCTCCACTTCGTTCACCGGGCCTGCGCTGCCACCACAAATCTCGAGTATCAACTGCGTCGCGCGTTCCAAAACTTGCACGGTCGCGGCAAAATCCACGCCGCGCTCGAAACGGTAAGACGATTCGGTGGAGAAATTCAAACGCCGCACTTTACCGACGATGGCCGCCGGGCTGAAAAATGCGCTTTCCAGAAAAATATTTGTGGTCGCATCCGTTACCGCCGTCGAGGTACCGCCCATGATGCCGGCCAATGCAATCACGCCGCTGTCGTCAGTGATCACGAGATCATCGGCCTGCAATTCCACCTCTTGTTGATTCAGCAGTTCCAGCTTTTCAGCGGGTTTTGCCATGCGCACCTGAATATCACCGTGCAGCTTGTCGAGATCAAACGCGTGCATGGGCTGACCAAGTTCCAGCAACACATAGTTGGTCACATCCACAATCGCGGAAATGCTGCGCACACCGCTGCGCTCCAGGCGTTGTTTCATCCACTCCGGCGTAGCTGCCTTCACGTTGACACCGCGCATGATGCGGCCAGCGTAACGCGGGCAGGCATGCGCATCCATCACGCGTACATTTCTCTTTTCTTCATGCGCCGCTGCAACCGGAACAATTTCCGGCGCCTTCATCTCGATTCCGGTCAGCGCGGCCACTTCACGCGCGATACCCTGGATGCTGAGGCAGTCGCAGCGGTTGGGCGTCAATTTGAGCGTGAACAGTTGATCGTTGAGATTGAGCCAATCGCGTATATCGCGTCCCACGGGCGCATCTGCCGAAAGTTCGAGCAAGCCGCCGCTTTCTTCGGAAAGTCCGAGCTCCTTGGCGGAACACATCATGCCCAGGGATTCCACGCCGCGCACCTTGGCATGCTTGATCTCAAAGTCGGGCAGATTCGCGCCCACAAGCGCGCACGGAGCCTTAAGTCCGACCCGCGCATTCGGCGCGCCGCACACAATTTGCAACGGCTCGCCTGCGCCAACATTCACGCGCAGTATCTGCAAACGATCCGCATCGGGATGTTTTTCCGCCGCAACAATTTCGGCGATCACCACGCTGTTGAACGCGGGAGCGACGGGATCGCATTCCTCGACCTCCAGCCCCGCCATCGTGAGCAGATGCGACAATGCCTCGCTGGAAAGCGGAGGATTCGCCATGCTGCGCAGCCACTGTTCGGAAAATTTCATCGTTTATTATTCGTCACGCGAATTGTTTGAGGAAGCGCAGATCGTTTTCAAAAAACAACCGCAGATCGTTCACGCCGTAGCGCAGCATGGCAAGGCGTTCAACGCCGAAACCGAACGCAAAACCTGTGTATTTTTCGCTGTCTATGCCGACATGGCCGAGCACGTTGGGATGCACCATGCCACAGCCTGCAACCTCCAGCCATTTGCCCTGACGCGAGCCACTCATAAAGGCGAGATCAATCTCCGCGGACGGCTCAGTGAAAGGAAAAAATGACGGGCGGAAGCGCACTTGCAAATCATCCGTCTCAAAAAAGTTTTTGAGGAAGTCCGCGACCACACCCTTGAGATCGGCAAAGCTCACGGTCTCGCCTATCCACAACCCTTCCACCTGATGAAACATGGGCGAGTGAGTCGCATCGGAATCAACACGATAAACACGCCCCGGCGCGATAATGCGCACATCCGGCATGGTCGGCAAATCCTTGTACTTGGCGACATGCGTCTGCATATAGCGCACCTGTATCGGCGAAGTATGGGTGCGCAGCACATGCTGCTCATCCACATAAAAAGTATCATGCATCGCGCGCGCCGGATGATCTTCAGGAATATTGAGCGCGGTGAAATTATAGAAATCGCTTTCGATTTCCGGCCCTTCAGCCACCTCGAAGCCGATGGAATGAAACAGTCGCTCGATGCGCGCGAGGGTGCGCGTCACCGGGTGCAAACCGCCCTGCTTTCTGCCGCGCCCCGGCAAGGTTACATCCAGCACTTCACTCGCGAGTTTTTGCGCCTGCTCAGCCTCCAGAATTGCGTCACGGCGAGCTTGCAGCGCCTGCTCCACATTCTGTTTGATCACATTGATCGCAGCGCCCGCCGCCGGACGTTCTTCGGCGGAGAGTTTGCCCAGATTTTTGAGCAATTCGGTTAATGCACCGCTTTTACCGAGATATTTCGCCTTGGCTTGCTCCAGATCGACAATCGTCGCGCATGCGGCGAAATCGCGTTGGGCATCGGTGAGTATGTGATCCGGATTGTTCATGGTTTTTTCTGGCTGTGTCGAAAAAAAAGGAGGCTGGGCCAGCCTCCTTTCTTTCTGCTACCTGTCAGGCTGCGCCGAGGCCGGATTTCGCCACTTCGGCAAACTTGGCGAATGCCGGTTTGTCGAACACGGCCAGATCGGCCAGCATCTTGCGATCCACTTCCACGTCGGACTTTTTGAGCCCGTTCATGAAACGGCTGTAGGTCAGACCGCATTCCCGGGCGCCCGCGTTGATACGGGCGATCCATAGTGCGCGGAACTGGCGCTTGCGTTGACGACGATCGCGGTAGGCATACTGACCTGCTTTCATCACCGCCTGTTTGGCGATGCGATATACATTCTTGCGACGACCACGATAACCCTTGGCTGCATCCAGAACTTTTTTGTGACGCGCCCGGGCGATTACACCACGCTTGACTCTTGGCATCTTCTATCTCCTTATTGAGTCGGCATCATGGCGCGTACGCGCTGGATGTCGGTTGCGGAAATAATGGCCGTGCCGCGCAGGTGACGCTTTTGCTTGGTGGTCTTTTTGGTGAGGATATGGCGCAGGTGCGAGTGGGTACGCTTGACCTTGCCGTTCCCCAAAAACTTGAAGCGCTTTTTGGCGCCGCTTTTGGTCTTCATTTTTGGCATTTTGTTCTCCTTTACGAGATTGATTGGGAAGCGATCGGGCATGCCTTGAGCCGCGTCGCTTCAGGGTTTGCTACTACAACAAAATCATTTGATCTTTTTATGCGGGCCGAGCAGCATAATCATCTGACGGCCCTCCATCTTGGGAAACTGCTCAACTACCGCATGTTCCTGCAAGTCGGCTTCTATGCGCTTCAACAGCGCCAAACCCAATTCCTGATGGGTGATCTCACGACCACGGAAGCGCAAGGTTACCTTGGCCTTGTCTCCATCCTGCAAAAAGCGGGTCAGATTGCGCAGCTTGACCTGATAATCGCCTTCATCCGTGCCGGGACGAAACTTTACTTCCTTGATCTGAACCTGTTTTTGCTTCAGGCGGGCTTCGTGCTGTTTTTTACTTTCGTGGTATTTGAACTTGCCGTAATCCATCAAACGGCACACCGGCGGCGCTGCCTGCGGCGCAATTTCCACGAGATCAATATCTGCTTCTTCCGCGAGGGACAGTGCCTCTTTCAAGCTCATAATGCCGAGTTGCTCGCTGTCCACCCCGATCAAGCGAATCTGGGACGCTGTAATGTCCTCGTTGATCCGCGTTTCTTTTTCCTGAGCGATATTAAATACTCCAAATCAATAAATAATCAGGCCGCGCCACCCCGGCTGGACACCTCCGCTTGCAGACGTTCCATCAACGCCTGCACCGGCATGGAGCCCAGATCTTCGCCTTTTCGGGTACGCACGGCCACTTGTCCGCTTTGCACTTCACGCTCACCCGCGACCAGCAGGTAAGGCGTTTTTTGCAAGCTATGTTCGCGTATTTTAAAGCTTATTTTCTCATTCCTCAAGTCCGACTGTACGCGCAAACCGTTTTTTACAAGCTCGGTGACCACGGATTCAACATAATCCGCCTGCGCGTCGGTAATACTCATCGCCACCGCCTGCACCGGCGACAACCAAAGCGGCATCGCGCCCGCATGGTTTTCGATGAGGATGCCGATGAAACGCTCCATCGAGCCAACAATGGCGCGATGCAGCATCACGGGCGGCTTGCGTGTATCGCTGTCGGTCACGTATTCCGCACCGAGGCGAACCGGCAGGTTGAAATCGAGCTGTATGGTGCCGCATTGCCACAACCGACCCAGCGAATCCTTGAGCGTGAATTCAATTTTGGGACCATAAAATGCGCCCTCGCCGGGTTGCAGATCGTACTTGAGGCCGTTTTCATCAAGCGCGGCCGCCAGTGCGGCTTCCGCCTTGTCCCAGGTTTCGTCGGAGCCGACGCGTTTTTCAGGGCGTGTGGACAATTTCACAAGCACATCGGTGAAGCCAAAGTCTGCGTAAACCTCTTGCAACATGACGATAAAGGCCGCCACTTCGGAGCGTATCTGGTCTTCCGTGCAGAAAATATGCGCGTCGTCCTGCGTGAAGCCGCGCACACGCATGAGTCCATGCAGCGCGCCCGAGGGTTCGTTGCGGTGACACGCGCCAAACTCCGCGAGACGCAACGGCAAATCGCGGTAACTGTGCAAGCCGCTGTTGAAAATCTGCACATGGCCGGGGCAATTCATCGGCTTCACCGCGTAATCGCGATTTTCGGAAGCCGTGGTAAACATGTTTTCGCGGTAATTTTCCCAGTGGCCTGATTTCTCCCACAAGGAACGGTCCATGACCAGCGGCGTGCGCACCTCCTGGTAACCATGTTCGTGGAACTTGGCGCGCATGTACTGCTCCACTTCCTGCCACAGCGTCCAGCCCTTGGGATGCCAGAACACCATGCCGGGCGCTTCGTCCTGCATGTGGAAAAAGTCGAGCTGCTTGCCGAGTTTGCGATGGTCACGCTTTTCGGCTTCTTCCAGCATGTGCAGATACGCATCCAGATCTTCTTTTTTCGTCCATGCGGTGCCATAGATGCGTTGCAGCATTTCGTTGTTCGAGTCGCCACGCCAATAAGCGCCCGCAACTTTCATCAGCTTGAATACCTTGAGCTTGCCGGTCGAAGGTACGTGCGGGCCGCGGCACAGATCGGTGAAATCGCCTTCGCTGTAGAGCGAAACATCCTCGCCCTGTGGAATACTCGCGATAATCTCGGCCTTGTAATGCTCACCCAGGGATTTGAAATACGCGACAGCCTCGTCGCGCGGCAACACCTTGCGCGTCACGGGAATATCGCGCTTGGCCAATTCCGCCATGCGCTTTTCGATCGCTTCGAGGTCTTCCGGCGTGAACGGGCGCTTGTACGAAAAGTCGTAGTAAAAACCGTTTTCGATGACAGGGCCTATGGTCACCTGTGCCTCGGGAAACAGCTCCTTCACCGCGTAAGCCAGCAAATGCGCGGTGGAATGGCGGATCAAATCCAGCCCGTCGGCATCCTTGTCGGTAACAATGGCAAGTTCGGCATCTTCGGAAATGAGATGGGATGTATCAACCAGCTTGCCGTTGACCTTGCCCGCCAGCGCCGCCCGTGACAACCCCGCGCCGATATTCTGCGCCACATCAAACACGGTTACCGGCACATCAAACTTGCGCTCGGAGCCGTCCGGCAAACGGATAACTGGCATTGTGAACTCGTATCGAAAAATCAAACGGCCCAACAGGATGAGGTTGAGCCGCAAGGACATTTTTTGGTAGGCGCGATTGGACTCGAACCAACGACCCCCACCATGTCAAGGTGGTGCTCTAACCAGCTGAGCTACGCGCCTGGAAAGCTGCGCATTCTAGCGGATAACGCAGCGGGGAGCAATCTATAATGTCGGTACTATGGACAAGTCAACACTGGATTCACTTTTCTCCCCCGAAAACTTTCGCGCGACCGGTCATGCGCTGATTGACGTTCTCGCGGAATATCTTGCAAATAATCTGTGCGGACAGGGCGCAGTGCTGGATTGGAAAGCGCCTGCCGAGGCTGCGCAACGCTGGCGGCGGGCATTGCCGAAACAGGCGCAGCTTGCGCCTGACCAACTGCTCCACACCATCCGGCAGGATATTCTGGGCGCGAGCCTGCATATTCATCATCCGCGCAATCTCGGGCATCAGGTCGCGCCACCGTTACCGATGGCGGCGTTGTGCGATCTGGTTGCGGCGCTGACCAATCAGGCGATGGCGGTTTATGAAACCGGGCCAAGCGCGACTTTGCTGGAACAGCAGGTAATACGCTGGCTGGGCGAACTGGTCGGCTGGCAAAATACCGAAGGTGTGCTGACTTCAGGCGGCGCGCAAGCGAATCTGACCGCGCTGCTCGCGGCGCGACAGGTCAAATCCGGCGGGAATGTGTGGCGACATGGCGTGCGCGAGGGCTCACGCATACTCGCATGCGAACATACCCATTATTCGGTGAGCCGCGCCGCGGGCATCATGGGATTGGGTACCGATGCCGTCATCAAGGTGGCGGCGGATGATGCCGGGCGCATGGATTTCGATGCGCTGCGCGCTGCGTGGACCTGTTGCGAGCAGGAAGACAATCGCCCATTCGCGGTGGTTGCGACCGCCGGTTGCACGCCGACCGGCAGCATGGATCCGCTGCGAAAAATCGGTGAATTTTGTCGCGCGCATGAGCTATGGCTGCACGTTGACGGTGCGCACGGCGCATCCGCACTGCTTTCCGACACATTGCGCCCGCAACTTGACGGAATCGCGCTCGCCGATTCCGTGGTGTGGGACGGGCACAAGCTGCTCTACATGCCCGCCACCGTTTCGGCAGTGCTGTTCCGCGACCCACGCCACAGTTATGCCGCTTTCGCGCAGGAGGCTTCCTATCTGTTTCAGGGAAATAACGATTCCGAAGAAGTCTGGAACACCAGCTACCGCACACTGGAATGCACCAAGCGCATGATGGGTCTCAAGCTCTGGGCAGCATTCAATCTCTACGGCACACGGCAACTGGGCGCGCTCGTCGAGCATGTTTTCGCCTCGGCCAAACGACTCGCCGACAAACTCGCCGCGGTACCGGATTTCGAACTTTTAATGCCGCCTCAAACCAATATTGTCTGCTTCCGCCCGCGCGCAGTTGATCCGGTTATCGTTCGCCGCAAACTCGTGGAATCCGGCGCGTTTCATCTCACGCAAGTGAGATTGCGCGAGCAGAACTGGCTGCGAACTACGATCATGAATCCCTACACTGCGGACAAAGATTTTGATGCGTTGATTGTGACGATAAATTCTTTAAACAAACCCTGAATACTCAAGGATGCTCAAGCACCCTTTTCTTTTGCCAGATACTTCTCCACCCAAAACAACGCGATCATGGTTTTGCCATCGGTGATTTCGCCGCGTTGCATGGCGGTCATGGCTTCGGACAGGGTCATGGTAAAAATTTCCAGTGATTCGTCGCTATCGCGTTGGTGTTTGCCGGGCTTCAGGCCGGTGGCGAGGTAGATGAGGATGCGTTCGCTGGAATAACCAATGCAGGGATGAAAGGTGGCAAGATATCGCCAGTCGGTAGCCGTGTAACCAGTTTCTTCCTGCAACTCACGCTGACCAGTTTTGAGCGGATCTTCGTCGGGATCGATTTTTCCGGCCGGAAGTTCGATGAAGGTTTGATGCAAGGGGTAGCGAAACTGGCGTTCAAAGACAAGACGACCATCATCCAGCATGGGGATAATAAGCACTGCGCCGGGATGGATGAGGTATTCGCGTGTAGTTTCGCCGCCGTCGGGCAAGCGCACAACATCGCGTTTGACGTGCGCCAACCGGCCTTGAAAAACGGTTTCGGAGGAGATGCAGGTTTCCGTGAGCTTGTCGCTCATTTGCGCCACATGGTGCGCCAGACGAAACCGGGGAAAGCGAATACGATAAAGAGCGAAACCGTCGTAGCATAGAATTCCCAGGTTTGCTGTGCGACCTGACCTGTGCTGCTGCGTTCAACCAGCCAGGCCACGCCACCGATGACGAAATAAAGCACGAGCAGTTCCAGCAGGCACCAGCCGATATTTTTTTTCTTGAGCGGAATTACATAGAACAGTTTGCCCGAGAACCACGGCAGATTGGCGGCGAGCAGCGCAAGCAAGACAAGAACAAGATTGGCGCTCATGGCATGCTGTTCGTGACCGCAGTGACGCAAAGATGCAAGAGTCCTTGCGGCAGAATTCCGAGCGCGAGCACGGCAAAACCATTGATACCGAGCACCAGTGCAACATCGGATTGCACGACGATGGGCGTGTCGTCCTGCGGCTCATCGAAATACATCAGCTTGACGACGCGCAGATAGTAAAATGCGCCGACCGTCGCCATGAGCACGGCGAAGATCACGAGACCGACGTGACCCGCTTGCAGCGCGGCTTGCAGCACGGCGAACTTGGCGTCAAACCCTATCGTGGGCGGCACACCCGCCATCGAAAACATCAGCAGCAACATGACGAAGGCAAGCCTGGGGCTGCGTTTGCTGAGGCCTTTGAAATCATCCAGATTGTCCGCTTCAAATCCCTTGCGCGAAAGCAGCATGATGATGCCGAACGCGCCCAGCGTCATAATCACATAGGCGGTAATGTAGAACATCGCGTTGGCGATGCCTTCGGGCGTGGCGAAGAAACCGTACAACATGAAACCGATGTGCGAAATCGTGGAATAGGCAAGCATGCGCTTGATGTTGGTTTGCGCGATTGCGGCGACGTTGCCGACGATGATGGAGAGCACCGCCATAATCATCAACATGCCCTGCCAGTCTGCGGCCATCTCGTGCAATCCCTGCACCAGCAATCTGACCGCAAAGGCGAACGCGGCGAACTTGGGGAAGGAACCGACAAGCATGGTCACGGCAGTCGGCGCGCCGTGGTAAACATCCGGTATCCACATCTGGAACGGCACCGCACCGAGCTTGAAGGCGATGCCCGCGACCACGAACACGAGACCAAGGATGAGCATGGCCTTGTCCGGCGTGGTGCCAAGTGTGGCGATATTTTGCGTATCCAGCGATTGATTGATGTAGGCGATATCCAGTGTGCCGGTTGCACCGTAAATCATGGACATGCCGTAGAGCAACATGCCGGATGCGAGCGCACCCAGCACAAAGTATTTCATCGCGGCTTCCGTCGCACGCGGGTTTTCGCGGTCGAGCGCGACCAGCGAATAGAGACACAGCGAAAGCAACTCCAGCCCCATGTAGAGCGTGATGAAGTTGTGGCCGGAAACCATGATCATGGTGCCAAGCACGGCGAACAAGGTGAGCGCAAAAAATTCGCCGCGATACATGCCGCGCAACGCAATGTAACTGCGCGAATAAACCATCGCCACGAATGCGCCGAGATAGATCATGAGCTTGAGCACATCACCAAATGGATCGCGCACAAACAAGCCGTGGAAGGCCGATTCCGTCGTGCCGTACGTGGCGAGGGTGAGATAACCCGCACCGACCAGCGTAAGCAGCGTCAGCATATAGCTGATATAGCGTGTACGGTCGCTCAGCATCAGATCGAACAGCAGCACGACAATGCCCATGCTCAGCACGAAGATTTCCGGCAACGCAGCAAAAAGGTCAAAAACAGGAAAATTCATCATGGTGCTCCGCCTGGAATCTTGCTGAGCGCGAGGTGTTGCAGCAACTGGTTCACGGTGGCATGCGTCATTTCCGTGATCGGCTGCGGATAAACACCGAAGCCTATGACCAGCACGGCAAGCACGGCCAGTATGAGAAATTCGCGCTTGTTGAGATCGAGCAGCTCAGCCACATGCTTGTGCGTCACACCGCCGAAATACACACGCTTGACCATCCATAATGTATATGCCGCGCCAAGGATAAGCGTGATCGCGGCGCAGAATCCGTACCAGAAATTGGCCTGAATCGCGCCCAGAATCACCATGAACTCGCCCACGAAACCGGAGGTACCGGGCAAGCCTGCGTTCGCCATCGCAAACAACACCGCGAATGCGGCGAACACGGGCATGGTGTTGACCACGCCGCCGTAATCCGCGATCTGGCGCGAATGCACGCGGTCATACAACACGCCCACGCACAGGAACAAGGCGCCGGAGACGAAACCGTGCGAGATCATCTGTACGATGCCGCCTTCCATGCCAAGCGGGTTGAAGATGAACAGGCCGAGCGTGACGAATCCCATGTGCGAGATTGACGAATAGGCGATGAGTTTTTTCATGTCCTGCTGCACCAGCGCAACAAAGGCGATATACACCACGGCGATAAGCGACAGCACGATCATCGGCATCGCAAGTTCCTGCGCGGCATCCGGCGCAATCGGCATGGCGTAGCGCAGGAAGCCGTAAGCACCTAGTTTGAGCATGATGGCCGCCAGCACCACGGAGCCGCCAGTGGGCGCTTCCACATGCGCGTCCGGCAACCAGGTATGCACCGGCCACATTGGAATCTTGACCGCGAATGCCATGAAGAAAGCGCCGAAAATCAGCATCTGCGCCGTCAGCGACAGTGGCAATGCGTGGAAGTCGATGATTTCAAAACTGTGTGTCTGGTGATACAGATAAATGAACGCCACCAGCATGAGCAGCGAGCCAAGCAGCGTGTAGAGGAAGAACTTGATGGTCGCATACACGCGATTGGGGCCGCCCCAGACGCCGATCACAAGGAACATCGGGATCAGCATCGCCTCCCAGAACATATAGAACAAAATGCCGTCCAGCGCGGAGAACACGCCTATCATGAGGCCGGACATGATAAGGAAAGCCGCCATGTATTGCGCGACACGCTTCTGTATCACTTCCCAACCCGCAATCACGACTATCATGGTGGTAAAGCTCGTGAGCAATATCAACGGCACCGCAATGCCATCGACACCGAGGTGATAGTTGATGCTGAACACGGGGATCCATGCGTACGTTTCCTGCATCTGGAAGCCGCCGTTGCTCATGTCGAAATGCGTGTAGAGCGGCAAGGTGGCGATAAAGCCCGCGATGCTGCCGAACAAGGCGAGCCAGCGCGTCAGCGTCGGGCGGCTGTCGCTGCCGAGCACGAGCACGAAAACACCTGCCACAATGGGCACCCAGATGGACAGGCTGATAATATGGGATTCAAACATGCCGGTCATCTCGCCATAAACCAGGTCAGCAACGCCAACGCGCCGATAATCATCGCGAAGGCGTAGTGGTAGATCAATCCCGATTGCAGCCGGCGTATCTCGCCCGCAAAGCGGCCAATTGAATGCGCGAGACCATTGACGAAACCGTCAATGATCTGCACGTCACCGATCTTCCACAACAGATTGCCGACACAGCGTGCGCCGCCCGCGAAGAATTTCACGTAGAACGCATCGAAGTAATATTTGTTGTCCAGCACGCGGTAAATCCGATGGAACTGCGCTTGTATCGCAGCCGGAAAGTCGGGGCGCACAAGATAGAGATACCACGCGCTGGCGATACCAGCGATTGCAAGCCAGAACGGTAGTTGCATCATGCCATGCAGCATGAACTCGAACCAGCCGTGAAACTCTGTGCCAATATGCTGCAGCACGTCATGCTCGGGTCGCACTGTGATTGCGTTACCGAAAAAGCTGCCGAACAACATGGGCTTGATGTACAACAAGCCGGCGATAACAGACGGAATCGCGAGCAGAATGAGCGGCAAGGTCACCACCCAGGGCGATTCCCTGGGCTTTTCACCGGGGGCGAGGCCGTGGTGCTCGTCATCATGGTCATCACTATGGTCATCATCGTGATGTTCCTCATGCGCGTGACCGAAACGTTCCTTGCCGTGGAACGCGAGGAACAACAGACGGAAACTGTAAAACGCGGTCACGAACACACCTGCCATCACTGCAAAATACGCGAGGCCCGCGCCCGGCGTATGCGATACGCCCACCGCTTCTATGATCGCGTCCTTGGAAAAGAATCCGGCGAACGGCGGAATCCCGGCCAGCGCGAGCGAGCCTATCACCGCGGTGATATATGTCACGGGCAGATATTTGCGCAGCCCGCCCATGCGCCGCAAATCCTGATCGTGGTGCATCGCGATAATCACCGAGCCCGCGCCGAGGAACAGGAGCGCCTTGAAAAAAGCGTGTGTCATGAGATGGAAAATTGCCGCCGAGTACGCGGACACGCCGAGCGCCACCGTCATGTATCCAAGCTGCGAAAGCGTGGAATAGGCAACCACACGCTTGATGTCGTTCTGGATGATGCCGAGGAAGGCCATAAGCAGCGCGGTAATCGCGCCTATGACCAGCACAAAGGAAAGCGCAGTGGTCGAAAGCTCATACAACGGCGACATGCGCGCCACCATGAAAATACCGGCGGTCACCATGGTCGCAGCGTGAATCAGCGCGGAAATCGGTGTGGGGCCTTCCATCGAGTCCGGCAGCCAGACATGCAGCGGCACTTGCGCCGATTTACCCATTGCGCCGATGAACAGCAGTATGCAGATCACCGTTAGCAGCGACCACTCCAAACCGGGAATGAGCGTGACCGTCACGTCCGTGAACTGCGGCGCGACCAGAAACACCGAGGCGTAGTCCAGACTTTCAAAGCAGTACAGTATCAGGCCGATGCCGAGCAAAAAGCCGAAATCGCCCACGCGGTTGACAAGGAAAGCCTTGAGGTTGGCGTAAATCGCGGTCGGGCGCTTGAACCAGAAACCAATCAACAGATAGGAGACCAGACCCACTGCTTCCCAGCCGAAGAACAGTTGCATGAAATTGTTGCTCATCACCAGCATGAGCATGGAGAAAGTGAACAGCGAAATGTAACTGAAGAAACGGCTGTAACCCGGATCGTCGCGCATGTAACCTATGGTGTAAATGTGCACCATGAGCGAGACAAAAGTGACAACGACCATCATCATCGCGGAGAGCTGGTCGATGAGGAAACCAACCTCGAAGCGGATATTGCCGCTGGTGAGCCAGGTATAAATCGTATCGTTGAAGGGAGGAGCTGCGCCCTTCAATATATCGAGCAGCACTCCCACCGACAGCCCGAAGGAAACCGCAACGGCGGCGATTGTGAGCACGTGCGCGGTGGAACGCGGCAGTTTGCGCCCGAACAAGCCGACCACCACCGCCGCGAACAACGGCAGCAACGGAATCAACAAATAAATGGTTTTCATGCCCATGATTGCTGCATCAGCCCTTCAAACTCTTCATGTCTTCCACATCTATGGTTTTCAAATTACGGAACAGCAACACAAGAATCGCAAGCCCTATCGCCGACTCCGCCGCTGCCACGGTCAAAATAAAGAACACGAACACCTGTCCCGCCATATCGTTCAGATAATGCGAAAACGCGATGAAATTCATGTTTACCGCAAGCAGCATCAACTCGATCGCCATGAGCAGGATGATGATGTTCTTGCGATTGAGAAAAATGCCAACCACGCTGATTGCAAACAGCAACGAGCCAAGGATGAGGTAATGCGAAAGGCCGACGCTCATGTTTTTTCTCCTTCAACAGGCGCATCTTTTTCGACGGGCATATTCACCATGCGGATGCGATCGGCGCGCTTGACGTGTATCTGATCTGCGGGATCGATGCGCTTGGCATTGGCGCGACGGCGCAACGTGAGCGCGATTGCCGCGACAATGGCCACCAGCAACACCACAGCGGCAATTTCAAACGGGAGAACGTAATCGGTGTAAAGCAGATTCCCCAACGCGGCGGTGTTGCTGTAATTCGCGTCATGCGTGGCCGGAACCAGTCCGCCAAATTTTTTGCTGACCAGTATCATTACCATCTCGGCAAAAATCAGTCCGCCCACAATGAGCGCGGGAATGATTGCGTCCCAGAAATTTTTGCGCAGTTGTTCCAGATTGATGTCCAGCATCATCACCACGAACAGGAACAACACCATCACTGCGCCGACGTAGACCATTACCAGCGCGATGGCGAGAAACTCGGCTTCCAGCAGCAGCCAGATTCCGGCAGCAGTGAAAAACGCGAGCACAAGAAACAGGGCGGCATGTACCGGGTTGCGTGCGGTAATCACGCGCAGGCCGGCGAATACGAGTATCGCCGCCAGCACATAAAACACGACATCCTGAAATATCATCGCCATCCCTTACCTGTACTTTGCATCCGTTGCGCGATCTTCCGCAATCTGCTGTTCATGCTTGTCGCCCACAGCCAGCAACATGGGCTTGGTATATAAAAGATCACCGCGCTTTTCGCCGTGATAATCGAATATGCGTGTTTCCACGATGGAATCGACAGGGCAGGATTCCTCGCAAAAACCGCAAAATATGCACTTGGTGAGATCAATGTCATAGCGCGTGGTGCGGCGTGTACCGTCGTCACGCTGATCGGATTCTATCGTGATCGCCATCGCGGGGCATACCGCCTCGCACAGCTTGCAGGCGATGCAACGCTCTTCGCCATTCGGATAGCGGCGCAGCGCATGCAATCCGCGGAAACGCGGACTCATGGGCGTGCGTTCCTCGGGATATTGCACCGTGACTTTGCGCCGGAAAAAATAACGCCCGGTCAGCGACATGCCCTTGAGCAACTCCAGCAACATGAGGCTGGAGAACAGATCTTTTATGCGTGTGATCATGTTTTCTCCTTTCTCAATGGAACAGATATGCCCAGCGGGTTTGCATCATCGCGCCGACGACCACGATCCACACCAGCGTAACCGGAATGAATACCTTCCAGCCGAGGCGCATGATCTGGTCATAGCGATAACGCGGGAACGTGGCGCGCAACCAGATCACGAAAAACAGCATCACGGTGATCTTGAGCGCGAGCCACAGAAAACTGTCCGGCAACAGCGACGGCAGAGGCGACAGCCAGCCGCCGAGGAACATGGTGGCGGCAAGCGTGGCGACCAATATCATGTTGGCGTATTCCGCGAGGAAGAACACCGCAAACGCCATGCCGGAATATTCCACATGGAAACCCGCGACGATTTCCGATTCGCCTTCCGCCACGTCAAACGGCGCGCGATTGGTTTCGGCTACCGCGCTGATGAAATAGACGATGAATAACGGGAACAGCGGAATGAAATACCAGTGCCAGAATCCGCCCGCCTGCCCCTGCACGATCTGGCCGAGATTAAGGCTGTTCGCGCACATGAGCACGCCCACAAGCGCGAAGCCCATCGCGATTTCGTAGGAGACGATTTGCGCCGCGCTGCGCAGCGAGCCGAGGAAGGCATATTTGGAGTTGGATGCCCAACCCGCGATGATGACGCCATACACGCCGATGGAAGTCATCGCAAGAATGTACAACAGGCCGGCATCAATATCCGCCAACACCAGATTGAGGTCAAACGGAATCACCGCCCAGGCTGCGAGCGCAGGAGCGAATACAAGTACGGGCGCGAGCAGAAACAGGAATTTGTTGGCTGCCGTCGGCAGTATGATTTCCTTGAACAGCAGTTTCACGCCATCGGCAATCGGCTGCAACAAACCGTAATAGCCGACCCGATTCGGGCCGATGCGGACTTGCATGAAGCCGATGACTTTACGTTCAAACAATGTGAGATAAGCCACGCCTATCATCAGCGGAGCGATGATCGCGATGATTTTCGCCAAGCCCCAAACCACCGGCCAGAGCGGGCCGAAAAATTGTTGCAGCATGTTGAGCAGATCCGTCATCATGCCTTCTCCACTGTAAGCTCGCCGTAGAGGTCGCCCAGCGTCGCCGTTTCGGCGCACACCGGAACACGCACGCAAGAATCATATGCGCATTCATCCAGACGCACCGGCAGAACAACCGATGCTCCGGCCTGCGTCACGCGCGCCTGATCGCCTTCCTGCAAACCCAGTTGCCGCAACGTGGCTGCATTCATGGCCGCATAAGCGTAGCCGGTTTTGTGTGTTTTTTGCAGCGCGGGCGCGCGACGCACAATGGCATCAGACTGATAAAGCGGTACTTCACCGATGCGTTGCAGCACACCTTTCTTGACTACCTGCACATTGACTTCGATCAGATGACGCAGATTGTTGTTGAGACGTTCCCACACGAATTTTGACGGGCGTTGGCCCGCGAGGATTTCATCCTTGACCTGTTCGCTGCTGTCGTAATCGAAACCCTGCAAATCAAGCAGATTGCCGAGCACACGCAACACCTTCCAGCCCGGACGGCATTCGCCCTGCGGCGGCACGGCGGCGGCGAAACTTTGCACACGCCCTTCCATGCTTGTAAAGGTACCGGAGGTTTCGGTGAACGGCGCAATCGGCAACAGTACATCCGCATCGCGCAAGGCGTCGGATTTGTACGCAGTCAGCGCGATCACGCAGCCCGCCTGCTTGAGCGCCGCGTTCACAAGTTGTGCATTGTGACAATCCAGTTCCGGCTCGATGTTGACGAGCATATAAGCCGAACGCGGGTTTTCGAGCATGGTGCGCGCATTCAGCGCATCCGGCTGAGGCTGCACTTTGGCCAAGCCCAGACCGACGCGATTCGCGCCATCGGAGAGAATGCCAAAGGTCGCGCCGCACAGCGCGGAAATCGCTTCGGCCAAACTGTAAATCTCGGAATAGCGCGGATGATGCTGCGCGATGTTGCCGAGGAAAACGCCGCTTCTGGGGCTGATAAGCGCGTAATTCTTGCCCAGCCCGGCGAGGCTTTCCGCCATCACCTGCGCGCTGTCCCCCACCGTCACGCTATCCAGCAACTTGCTCAACGCAGGGGGCAGGCGCAACGACAGACGCTGCAAGCCGGACATGGCTTTAAGAATCTGCAACAGCACGTTGACCATGTCGTTGGGCGAGCAGATGGCCTTGTGCGCGACCGGCATGAGCGGATCGTCGTCAAGCGGATTGATCAGCGACAATTCCGCGCTGTTGAATTTGACCGCGTGACGCAGACGATGCGCGAGCAAGGGATGCTCGTTACGCAGATTGCTGCCTATCACGAGCACGCGATCCATCACCTGCAAATCCGGGATGTTGCAACCCATCCATGCCGTGCCCTGAAACTCGCTGTCCAGGCGGAAATCATGGCGACGCAGACGATGATCGACATTGCCGGAACCGAGTCCGTGCGCGATTTTGCGTGTGAGATAGCCCTCTTCCATGGTGCTGTTGGGCGATACGAGGAAGCCGATGGCTGCGCCGCTTTCACGCGCGGCGACTTCCTTCAAGCGGCTCGCGGCAAATTCCAGCGCGCTTTGCCAGTCGGTTTCCACCCATTGCTCGCCGCGCTTCACCATCGGTACCATAAGGCGGTCGGCGCTGTGCAGACCTTCATACGAATAACGGTCGCGGTCTGAAATCCAGCATTCGTTGATGCTTTCCTTCTCGCGCGGCAACACGCGCATCACGCGGTTGTTTTTCACATGCACTTCCAGCTGCGAGCCCAGCGCGTCATGCGGCGCGATGGAAGGACGACGAATCAGCTCCCAACTGCGCGCGGTATAGCGGAAAGGCTTGGATGTGAGCGCGCCCACGGGACACAAATCAATGATGTTACCCGAGAGTTCGGAGGTGACGCTTTTGTCCACATAGGCCGAAATCTCGGCGTGCTCGCCGCGATGAAGCAGCCCCAGTTCCATCATGCCTCCGACTTCCTTGAGGAAGCGGACACAGCGTGTGCACTGGATGCAACGCGTCATGTCGGTGGCAACGAGTGGGCCAATGTTCTTGTTGAGCACCACGCGCTTTTCTTCCGCGTAACGCGAAGCCGGCGCGCCGTAGGCCACAGCAATATCCTGCAAATCGCACTCACCTCCCTGGTCGCAGATCGGGCAATCGAGCGGATGGTTGATGAGCAGAAACTCCATCACACTCTTTTGCGCATCGACGGCGGCCTTGGAGTGCGTGAAAATTTTCATGCCTTCGCTCACCGGCGTCGCGCATGCGGGCAGTGGCTTGTTGAAATTTTCGACCTGCACGAGGCACATGCGGCAGTTGGCCGCGACGGACAATTTCTTGTGGTAGCAGAAACGCGGAATGGCAATGCCGAGCTTGTCTGCGGCATCAATGATGGTCGTTCCGGGATCAACTTGCGCCGGCTTGCCGTCGATTTCGATATTCACGCTCATTGTCCGGTCACCATGCTCTTGCCGTGTTGAATGTAGTATTCAAACTCGGGGCGGAAATGTTTGATAAAACTCAGTACCGGTGTGGCTGCCGCGTCGCCCAGCGCGCAGATGGTACGACCGGAAATATTGTTGCTGACATCGCTCAGCAGATTCAGGTCTTCCATCTTCCCCTTGCCATCGACGATGCGCTTGACCATGCGATACAACCAGCCCGTGCCTTCGCGACACGGCGTGCATTGGCCGCAAGATTCCTCATAGAAGAAATACGACAGGCGCTTGAGCGTATTCACCATGCAAGTGGAATCGTCCATGACAATCACGGAACCGGCGCCCAGACTGGATCCGGCTTTGGCGAGCCCGTCATAATCCATGGTCGCGCCCATGATTGCCTCTGCGGGCATCACGGCCGTGGATGGCCCGCCCGGAATCACCGCCTTGAGCTTGCGGCCTTTCCAGATACCACCGCACAATGCGAGCAATTCGGAGAAGGGCATGCCCATGTTGACTTCGTAATTTCCCGGTTTTTCCACATGGCCGGACACCGCGAACAGTTTCGTGCCGCCCGAATTGGCGACGCCCATATCCATGAATGCCTGCCCGCCGTGCTGCATGATGTAGGGAATTGATGCGTAGGATTCGGTGTTGTTGACATTGGTCGGCTTGCCGAATACGCCATAGCTCGCGGGGAACGGCGGCTTGAAACGCGGCTGACCCTTCTTGCCTTCAATGGATTCGATAAGCGCCGTTTCCTCGCCGCAGATGTAAGCGCCGTAACCATGATGCGCGTAGAGATCAAAGCTGAATTGGGTGCCGAACAGATTTTCGCCGAGGAATCCGGCTGCACGCGCTTCGTCCAGCGCGCGCTCGAACGTGATGTAATCTTCCCAGATTTCACCGTGAATATAGTTGTAGCCGACGCGCGCGCCCAGCGTCCAGGCGGCGATCGCCATGCCTTCGATAAGCTGGTGCGGGTTATAGCGCAGGATATCCCTGTCCTTGAATGTTCCCGGCTCGCCTTCGTCGCTGTTGCAGACAAGATATTTGACGCCGTCAAAATAACGCGGCATGAAACTCCACTTGAGGCCGGTCGGGAAACCTGCGCCGCCACGTCCGCGCAGACCGGAGGTTTTTACCTGATTGATAATCTCCGCCGCCGGAATTTTTTGGGTCACGATGCGCTTCAGCGTGTCGTAGCCGCCTATGCTGCGATAAGTTGCGAGTGACCCCGGGTTGGGCAGATGCAATGTGCGGAAGCAAACCTCGTTCATTACTTGAGGCCCTCCAGAATTTTGTCCACTTTTTCAGGCGTGAGACATTCGCACATGCGTTTGTTATTGACGTGAAACAGCGGCGCGCCGCCGCAAGCGCCCATGCACTCGCCTTCCTTTAAGGTAAATCTTCCGTCCGGTGTGGTTTCGTTGAAGTCGATGCCGAGACGTTGCTTGAGATGTCCGACAATCTCGTCCGAACCGCGCAACATGCAGGAGATATTGGTGCATACCGTGATCTTGTGGCGACCGACCGGTTCCAGCTCGAACATGTTGTAGAAGGTCGCAACTTCAAGCGCGGCAATGTCGGGAATGCCGAGATGGCGCGCAACGAAAGAAATCGTATCTTTCGACAGCCAGCCCAGTTCATCCTGCGCGATGCGTAGCGCGGAAATAACCGCCGACTGACGGCGATCCGGCGGATACTTGGTCAGTTCCTTGTCGATTTCAGCGATGGACTCAGGGGATAGCATCAGCGATCAATCTCTCCAAAAACGATGTCCTGTGTGCCTATGACGGCAACGAGATCGGCGATCATGTGGCCGCGCGTCATTTCATCAAGCGCGCTCAAATGCGCGAAACCCGGCGCGCGTATCTTGAGGCGATACGGTTTGTTGGCGCCGTCCGAAACCAGATAGATGCCGAACTCACCCTTGGGATGCTCAATGCCCACATATGCCTCGCCTGCCGGAACATGAAAGCCTTCGGTGAACAACTTGAAATGATGGATCAGCGCTTCCATGTCGTGCTTCATTCCCTCACGCGCGGGCGGCGTGATCTTGTGGTCGGCGCTTATCACCGGCCCGGGATTTTTTCGCAGCCAGTCTATGCACTGCTTGATGATGCGATTGGACTGACGCATTTCTTCAACGCGCACGAGATAACGATCATACGAATCGCCATTAACGCCGACGGGAATATCGAAATCGACCTTGTCGTAAACTTCATACGGCTGCTTTTTGCGCAAATCCCATTCCACGCCGGAGCCACGCAGCATGGGGCCGGTCAGCCCCAGCGCCAACGCGCGCTCGGGTGACACCACGCCAATGCCGACTGTACGCTGCTTCCAGATGCGGTTGTCAGTAAGCAAGGTTTCGTATTCATCCACATAGGCCGGGAAACGGTTGGTGAAATCCTCGATGAAATCAAGCACGGAACCCTGGCGATTTTCGTTGAGCGCCTTGGTATCGCTCTTGGAGCGGAAGTTGTTTTCCTGATATTGCGGCATCTGCTCCGGCAGATCGCGGTAAACGCCGCCCGGGCGATAATAGGCCGCATGCATGCGCGCGCCGGATACCGCCTCATACATGTCAAACAAATCCTCACGTTCGCGGAAGGCATACAAAAACACCGTCATTGCGCCCACGTCGAGCGCGTGCGCGCCCAGCCACAAAAGATGATTGAGCAGGCGCGTAATTTCGTCGAACATCACACGGATATACTGCGCGCGCTCCGGCACTTCGAGCTTGAGCAGCTTTTCGATCGCCATCACATAAGCGTGCTCATTGGCCATCATGGATACATAATCAAGCCTGTCCATATACGGCACGGACTGCAAAAAGGTACGGTTTTCCGCAAGCTTTTCCGTTCCTCGATGCAACAAGCCAATGTGCGGATCGGCGCGTTCGATTACTTCGCCATCCAGCTCCAGCACAAGGCGTAACACACCGTGCGCGGCCGGATGCTGCGGGCCAAAGTTCATGGTGTAGTTGCGGATTTCAGCCATGATGGATGCCTTCATCACGGATTACGCGCGGAACATTGTTGCGCAGATCAATGGAAACCGGCTGATAGATTACGCGCTGCTGATCCGGGTCATAGCGCATTTCAACATTGCCTTCCATCGGAAAATCCTTGCGGAACGGATGGCCGACAAAGCCGTAGTCGGTGAGAATGCGGCGCAAATCGGGATGACCTTCAAACATGATGCCGAACAGATCAAATGTCTCGCGCTCAAACCAGTTGGCAGTCGGCCAAACGGAAACAACAGAGGCGAGCACGGGAAACTCGTCGTCCTCCGCAAACACCTTGAGCCGCATGCGCTGATTAAGCGACACGGAAAGCAAATGACAGACCACCGCAAAACGCTTGCCTGTCCATGCGCCCGCGCCATAATCGCGGTAATCCAGCCCGCACAAGTCAATCAACTGCTCGAACTTGAGCCCTTCGGCATCACGCAAAATTTCGCAGGCTGCGATGAAATCGGCCGACTTGACGCTGATTGTGATTTCGCCGACATGGATGTTTGAATCGACAAGCTTGCTGCCCAGAGCAGATTTCAAGGTTTCGGATAATTTTTCGAGGCGCGGCGTCATATCAGCGGGCTATGGTATTGGTTCGTTTGATCTTCTTCTGCAACTGAATCAGACCGTAAAGCAGGGCTTCCGCCGTCGGCGGACAACCCGGAACATAAACATCCACCGGCACAATGCGGTCGCAACCGCGCACCACTGCGTAGGAATAATGATAATAGCCGCCGCCGTTGGCGCAGGAGCCCATGGAAATCACCCACCGCGGTTCGGCCATCTGGTCATAAACCTTGCGCAACGCGGGCGCCATTTTATTGACCAGTGTTCCGGCGACTATCATCACGTCAGACTGACGCGGGCTGGGGCGGAACACGATGCCGAAGCGATCAAGGTCATAACGCGCAGCACCCGCATGCATCATTTCAACCGCGCAGCAGGCGAGACCGAAAGTCATCGGCCACATGGATCCGGTACGCGTGTAATTGATGACGGTATCGAGCGTCGTGGTGACGAAACCTTTTTCCAGTATGCCCTCGATACTCATGGCGTCATTCCCACTCCAGCGCGCCCTTCGCCCATTCGTAGATGAACCCGGCAACCAGTATGCCGAGGAACACCATCATGGCGATGAATCCGGGCAGACCGATCTGCTGGATTACCACAGCCCAGGGGAAAAGAAATGCAATTTCGAGATCAAACAGGATAAAAAGTATGGCGATGAGGTAATAGCGCACATCGAACTTCATGCGGGCGTCTTCAAATGCTTCGAAGCCGCACTCGTAGGGGGAATTTTTTTCGCTGTCGGGGCGATTGGGGGCGACGATCTTCCCGAGCACAATAGGAATCACGCCGATCGCAAGGCCGACTGCAATGAACAACAAAATCGGAAAATAATTTGACAGCACTTTTTATATCAACTCTCTCACGCCTAAACCCCGCTAGGCTTTGGAAGCACATGCTTCCCACAATATATACAAACTGGTGCCGACGGCGAGACTCGAACTCGCACAGCTTTCGCCACTACCCCCTCAAGATAGCGTGTCTACCAATTTCACCACGTCGGCAAATTACTGCAAAAAAACTACTGAGGAATATCCTTTGCCTTGGGAGCTTCCGGCACGGAAGGGTCAGCCGACTTGTCTGTCACGGGGGGTACCGCCGCGGGCGCTTCTGTTGTTGCTGGCGCCTTGACCACGCTTTTATTTCCGCTGCCGTTGGCGGCCATCCAGGCCATCGTCAGGCAAGCGACGAAAAACAGAGCCATCGTGCCAGCCGTGGCACGGCTCAGCAAATTGGCGGAACCGCTCACGCCAAACAGGCTGCCGGACGCGCCGCTGCCAAATGCAGCTCCCATATCCGCGCCCTTGCCATGCTGCAACAGCACCAAGGTGATCACACCCATCGCCGCCAGCACAAGAATTACCAAAACGATAGTTTCCATTTGACTTTAAAACCGCTCACATTTTTAATTGGCTGCCTGACAGATCGCGAGAAATTCCCGCGCGACCAGCGATGAGTGCCCCACAAGCGCGCCATCGACATCCGGCATGGACAGCAATTGTGCCGCATTTGTGACGCGAACGCTACCCCCATGAAGGATTAAAAGCTCTTCCGCCACCGTTTCATCAAGCCGCGCAACACGCTTGCGGATAAATTCATGCATGGCTTGCGCCCGCTCCGGCGCAGCTCCGCGTCCCGTGCCTATTGCCCATATCGGTTCGTATGCCAGCACACCGCGACGCAATTCCTGCGCACCAAAACGCGACAACACCGCATCCAGTTGCCGAGCCACAACTTCTTCCGCCTGCCCCGCCTCGCTCGCCTCGCGCGTTTCACCCAGACATAGAATGGGTTTCATGCCTACCTTGATCGCGGTATGAAATTTGGCTGCCACCACATGATCGCTCTCGTGACAAAACTCGCGCCGTTCGGAATGGCCAATGATGACGTAACTGCAACCGAAATCCATCAGCATGTGCGGCGCAATCGAACCCGTGAACGCGCCCGCCTCAAACTGATTCATATTCTGCGCGCCCCAAGCAATGCCCGTGCCCTGCAATATCGCCTGCGCCTGAAACAGATAGGGAGCGGGCACGCATACCGCGTAATCGGCATTGCGGTAGCTTCGTAAACCCGCAACCAAGGCATCGAGCAAGGCCTTGTTGGCCTTGAGATCCCCGTGCATCTTCCAGTTACCCACCACCAACTTGCGTCGCATGTGTGTTCTTTCGTGATTATGGCCGCCACGTCAATCTTGTCGTACTCGGCATGCGTACTTAATAAATCAAGCACGCAGCCCCTGTTCGTCGAACATGCCGTCGAACAGAATCGAACTCAGATAACGCTCGCCCGAATCCGGCAGAATCACGACTATGATTTTGCCTGCGCTTTCGGGGCGTTTCGCCACGCGCACCGCGGCTGCCACCGCCGCGCCACAGGATATACCGGAGAGTATGCCTTCCTCCTGCGCAAGGCGGCGTGCATACAATATCGCATCCTCATTGCTGACCTGCGCGATCTCGTCCACGAGCGACAAATCCAGCACATCGGGCACGAAACCTGCGCCTATGCCCTGTATCTTGTGCGGAGCGGGTTTCAACTCCTCGCCGTTGCGCGTCTGGGTAAGCACCGGGCTGGCAGCAGGCTCGACCGCGACAATCAGTATGGGTTTCCCCTGTGTCCGTTTGATGTAGCGCGCCACGCCGGTAATCGTGCCGCCGGTGCCCACACCCGAAACAAAAATATCGACCGCGCCATCGGTATCGTTCCAGATTTCCGGGCCGGTGGTCTGTTCGTGAATGGCCGGATTGGCGGGGTTTTGAAACTGTTGCAACAGCACGTAGCGCTCCGGGGCGGACGCGGCTATTTCTTCCGCCTTGGCAATCGCCCCCTTCATGCCTTTTGCGCCTTCGGTCAGCACGAGTTTGGCTCCATATGCGGCCAGCAGCTTGCGGCGCTCCATGCTCATGGTGTCGGGCATGGTCAGCGTGAGGGGTATGCCCTTGGCCGCGGCGACAAAGGCCAGCGCGATGCCGGTATTGCCGCTGGTCGGCTCGACGATTTCCTTGCCGGGTCCGAGCAGGCCGCGCTTTTCCGCGTCCTGTATCATCGCCGCGCCTATGCGGCATTTGACGGAATACGCGGGATTGCGGCCTTCAACCTTGGCCAGCACAGTCGCATGCGCACCATCGGTCACGCGATTGAGCTTGATGAGCGGTGTATTGCCGATGGAAAGCGGATTATTTTCATAAATCTTCATTGATTTTCTCCGATGGAACTCGTGATCGTGACGGGAGGCAGACCATTTTAAAAGTCTTGCCCTGCATGTACAACTTGCAAAATTTTGCAAATAAATTTATATTCATACCGAACTTTCTTGTGTTTTGCCTATCCATAAACAAAACACGGCAGAGACGGGGCATCACCACTCCCCGCTCAAAATTATTAAAAGCTCAAACTTACATAGAAAGAGAGCTACTACCATGGCACCGAATATTATTACCCTTAGAGACGATCTGCGCGAGGCGCTCTTTCTCAATCTCGACGAGCTTGGGCTGGAGATCATTGACGAAGAGCTCGTGAGCAAATTTCTCGGGCTGCAATTGCGCAGCGCTTTTCAACCTATCATCGACACAGAAACAGGCGGCCCGCTTGGCTATGAAGCTTTGTTGCGCCCCTCCATCGGCGGAGTGGAGCAGATCAACCCCACGTTCGCCTTCAGCTTCGCGGACAATCAGGGGCAATTGATCAAATTCGAGCGCATCGCGCGCATGCTGCACACATTGAATTCGCTGCGCCTGCTTGCGTCAAGCGCGTTGCTGTTTTTCAATGCTCACCCCAAAAAACTGGTCAGCACCAACGCGCACGGACAGGCGTTCGAGCGTATCCTGCACGCGCATTCCGTACCGACCTACAAGGTGGTGATCGAGATCAAGGAAAGCGCGATTGAAACCGACAAACCGCTCGTCGAAGCAATCGAAAACTACCGCAATCACGGCTACCACATCGCATTTGACGACGCAGGTGGCCACCATTCCAACTTTGACCGCCTGTGGAAACTCTCGCCCGAGTACGTCAAACTGGACATTAACCTCATTCACGAAGCGGAACGCAGCGCCAAGGTACGCCGCATGTTGCCCAAACTTCTGGAAGTCATACAGGAACTCGGCGCGCGTCCCGTTGTTCAAGGTATCGAAACCGAAACTCAACACATGATCGCACTGGATTCCGGTGCCACTCTGCTGCAAGGTTATTTGCTCGGCGAACCGGCCAATGCCGATGTCTGGCAGGAACCGCAAACCGCTGAGTTGCTTGTCGCCAACCTTTAGTTTTTTGCTGTGGCTTTTGTTTATCTCCTCCCTTGGGGGCGCGCAAGCGCCCTTTTTTTTATTCTGTGAAATGCAGTTTCTTCGCGCGTATCTCAACTATTCCATGGACTCCCACGCATTCACCTTGGTTGCGGGCGGGGCGCTGTGGTAGTGGTAGTAGCGGCTTCCCAGCCACAGCAAAAAACCGATCACGGCAAACGCGAATTGGCCGAGCGCGAGCCACAGCACCGAGTGCGCGAGAAATGGCGCGGCCACGCCAGAAACCGCTGCGCCCAGCATGGTTTGCGTGAAAGACTGGCAGGAAGCCACGGTGCCGCGTATGGAGGGAAACAGATCCATGATCAGTAACGTAAGTACCGGCGCAGTGAGCGACATGCCGAGAGTGTAGAAAAATAACGGAATCACCGACCACGGTATGGCGGGCGGAAAATAAAAATGATAGAGGGCATTGATCGCGCCCGCGCCTATCATAAGCGCGTAGCCCAGCGCCATGATGAAGGGAATGGGCATGCGTCCGGCGAACCGGTTGGCAAGGAGCGCGCCAAGAAAAATTCCTCCCACTGCAGGCACAAATTGCCACGCGAATTGATCCGGCCCCAATCCCAGATGCCGGGTGATGAACACCGGCGCGGCGGCGACATACAAAAACAAGCCTGAGAAATTGAACGCAATCGCACCCGATTTCAACTGAAACGCGGGCGATTTGAAAATCTGTTTGTAACTCTGCGCGAGAAAAGCCGGATTAAACGGCGTGCGCTGAAATCTCGGCAAGGTTTCCGGCAGCCGCAGATAACAAAAGAAAAACAGCAGCGCGGTATAAGCAAACAACACAAGAAAAATTGTGCGCCAATCGGAATACTTCACGATCCAGCCGCCGAGTATGGGCGCCACTGCGGGCGCGATGGAGAAAATCATCGTCACCAGTGACAGCAATCGCGCTGCCGCTGCGTCTTCATAAAGGTCGCGAATGATCGCGCGTCCAACCACCACGCCCGCGCCTGCCGACAAGCCCTGCAATATGCGGAACGCCCACAGATATTCGATGCTGTGCGACGCGGCGCAACCAAGCGAACCAACGGCAAACACCGCGAGCGCCACGAGCACGACATTACGTCGTCCGAACGCATCCGACAGTGCGCCGTGCCACAAACTCATGGCCGCGAACGCCACCATGTAAGCAGTGAGCGACTCCTGCACTGCGATGAGATTGGTGCGCAGCATTTGCTCAATATTCGGAAATGCCGGCAGATAAGTGTCTATGGAAAACGGCCCCAACATGGCCAGCGCGGCAAGCATCACCGCCAGCAAAGGACGGTTCGGTGGAAGTATTGGTTTGGGTGTGGGTTCGGGGATTTCCGGCGTTTTTTGCATGATTGCAAGTTTACGCGGACGGGGCGAAATTATCCAAAATTTTGCAGAAATAACATATCGACTTTTTCGCTACGCTGACCAACCGGGTAAAATAGCTCCATGCCAACTCACCCGCCCCAGACTTCGCACGACATCCTGCACAATATTTTTGGTTACCCTGCATTTCGTGATGCGCAACAAGCCATCATCGAGCATGTCGCCACCGGAAAAGACGCGCTGGTGCTCATGCCGACCGGTGGCGGAAAATCGCTGTGTTACCAGATTCCCGCACTCATGCGCGAGGGCGTGGCCATCGTCGTTTCGCCGTTGATCGCGCTGATGCAAGACCAGGTCGAGGCGCTCAAACAGCTCGGCGTAGAGGCCGCGTTTCTCAACTCCAGCCTTGATGCTGACGCTGCGCGTGAAATCACCGGGCGGCTCGCGCGCGGCGAGCTGGATATTCTTTATGTCGCGCCGGAACGCCTGCTTATGTCCGGTTTTTTATCGCTGCTCGAACAGGCGCGTGAACATACCGGGCTCGCATTGTTCGCGATTGACGAGGCGCATTGCGTGTCGCAATGGGGGCATGATTTCCGCCCGGAATATCGCCAGTTGACCGTGCTGCACGAGCGTTTCCCCGAGGTGCCGCGCATCGCGCTCACCGCCACTGCCGACGCGCCCACACGCGCTGAAATCGTTGAGCGTCTTGGTCTTGAAGAAGCAAGACAATTTGTTTCCAGTTTCAGCCGCCCCAACATCAAATATCGCGTCTCGCACAAATCCGGCGCGCGACAGCAACTCGAAAATTTCCTGGAAACCGAACACCCCAACGATGCAGGTATTGTCTATTGCCTGTCGCGACGCAAAGTCGATGAAACCGCCGACTGGCTCAAGACGCGCGGCTGGGATGCGCTGCCTTATCACGCGGGACTGGATACCGTGACACGCAATGCGAACCAGATGCGTTTTTTGCGCGAGGAAGGCATCATCATGGTTGCGACGGTTGCGTTCGGCATGGGGATAGACAAACCCAATGTGCGTTTCGTCGCGCATCTTGATCTGCCCAAAAGCATGGAAAGTTATTATCAGGAAACCGGGCGCGCCGGGCGCGACGGGCTGCTCGCAGACGCATGGATGGTGTATGGTTTGGGCGATGTGGTGAACATGCGGCAGATGCTGGATGCGGGCGACGCGCCCGAACAAAGAAAGCGCATCGAACGGAACAAGCTGGATGCGCTGCTCGGCTACTGCGAATCCACCGCCTGCCGCCACCAAACCTTGCTGCGCTATTTCGGCGAAGAACATCCCGGTCGCTGCGGCATGTGCGACAACTGTCTCGAACCTGTCGCCACATGGGACGGCACACAGGCCGCGCAGATGGCTCTTTCCTGCGTTTACCGCACCGGACAGCGTTTCGGCGCCGTGCATCTCATCGACGTTTTGCTCGGCAAGCAAACCGATAAAATCGCGCAATTCCGCCACGCCGCACTTTCCACCTACGGCATCGGCAAGGAATTGACATCGGCGCAGTGGCACAATGTATTCCGCCAACTGGCCGCCGCCGGATTTTTGGAAAGCGACGTGGAAGGCTACGGCGGACTGCGCCTCACGCCCGCCGCGCGTTCCGTGCTCAAAAACGAACAAACCGTCTGGCTGCGGCAGGATGCGGAACCTGCGCGCCGCAAAACCCAAAAAGCTGATCGCGCCAAACGCGCGCGCGCCGCCGGAGTCAATGACGACGATCCGCTGTGGAAGGCGCTCAAGACCAGACGCCTCGAACTCGCGCGTGAACAAGGCGTGCCGCCCTATGTGATTTTCCACGACAGCACACTGCTGGAAATTCTCAATCAACGCCCGCAATCGCTGGACGAGATGAGCCGCATCAGCGGAATTGGTCAGGCCAAGTTGCATCGCTACGGTGATGAATTTTTGAAAGTGTTGCATGAATAACCCCCATCTCCGCCGCGATGCCGCGCTCGGTATCGCTTTTGCTCTCATCTCCGCCATCGGGTTTTCCGGCAAGGCCATCTTCGTCAAGCTCGCCTATCTCAGCGAGGTGGATGCAGTCACCCTGCTCGCGTTGCGCATGGCGTTTTCAGTGCCGGTGTTTATCGGCGTGGCTTTGTGGGCAGCGTGGCGGCATGAAACGCCGCTTACCAAGCGCGAGCATCTGCTTGTCATCGCGCTCGGCATCATCGGCTATTACCTCTCCAGTCTGTTTGATTTTCTCGGGCTGCAATATATTTCCGCAGGACTGGAACGACTGATTTTGTTTTTGTATCCGACCATGACAGTGGTTCTGCTCGCGCTGCTGTACCGCCAAGCCATCGTCCGCAAGGTGCAGATCGCGATTGCATTAAGCTACGGCGGCATCGCGCTGGTGTTCGTGCACGATGCGGGATTGCAGGGTGAAAACACCATGCTCGGCGCATCGCTGGTATTTCTCAGCACGTTGACCTACTCGCTTTATCTGGTCGGCGCAGGACATGCCATCGCGCGCATCGGCACCACGCGCTTTACTTCTTATGCGATGATAATTGCGAGCCTCGCTTGCGTGCTGCAATTCCTGTTTACGCATCCGACGCATATTGCGCTGGAACTTCCCGCTCGCGTCTATTGGCTCGCGCTTGCGATGGCCGCATTTTCAACCGTGCTGCCCGTCTTCATGCTCTCCTGGGCCATCCGTCACATCGGCACGGGCAACGCCTCGCTGGTCAGTTCCCTCGGCCCCGCAAGCACGATCTTCATGGCGTGGTTGTTCCTCGGCGAACATGTCACGCTGCTGCAAATCATCGGCTCCATACTTGTACTCGCGGGCGTACTCGTCGTGAGCCTGCACAGCCGCAAAGGAAGCGTCTGATGGAAAAAATTCGCCTTTCCAAACTCATGTCCGAGCAAGGCATTTGCTCGCGCCGCGAGGCTGACAGCTATATCGAGCAAGGCCTGGTATTCGTTGACGGCGAACGTATCAGCGAACTCGGCACGCGCATTTTTCCACACCAGAAAATCACGCTGGACAAGGGCGCGCAAGTGCAACAACAATCGCGCGTCACAATACTGCTGCACAAACCCATGGGCTATGTTTCGGGACAGGCCGAAGACGGCCATCAACCCGCCGTCACGCTCATCAGCGCCGCCTCGCATTTTGCGGGAGACAAATCCACGTTGCGATTTATCCCTTCGCATCTCAAGGGGCTCGCACCCGCCGGAAGGCTGGATATTGATTCCACCGGTTTGCTGGTATTAACGCAAGACGGTCGCATTGCCAAACTGCTTATCGGCGACGAAAGCAAAATCGAAAAGGAATACCTCGTGCGCGTGCAAGGCCAACTCTCCGAACACGGCCTGAAACAACTCAACCACGGCCTCTCCCTCGACGGCCAGGCGCTGCGCCCCGCCAAAGTAAGCTGGCAAAACGAAGATCAACTCCGCTTCGTCCTGCGCGAAGGCAAAAAACGCCAAATCCGTCGCATGTGCGAACTGGTCGGGCTGAAAGTTGTGGGACTAAAGCGCGTACGTATCGGTCAAATCAAACTCGCGGATTTGCCGGTGGGTCAGTGGCGGTATTTGGGAGAGCGGGAGAGGTTTTGATCTGTCATCCGCCAAGGAGAATTACCAGTGTGGCAGATGCATGAGTATATGGAATTTAAACAAACCGCACTTCCAGCCTCTTGCCCATCGCCGCCGCATACTTTTGAAGCGTGGCAACCGATGGAGAATGTTTACCTGTCACCAATGCATTTTCCAGCCGCGCCACAGCCGGAGCCTTGGTTCCCATGCGCTCGGCGACCTGCGCTTGCGTCATACCGGATTCGGCGCGAGCTTTGAGAATGGCATCAAGCATGGGCATTTCTTCGCGCTCGATGCGCTCATATTCGGCACGCACTTCCGGATCGGACAACAAACGCGCCCTCAGTTCCTTATGTGTCAGCATTTTTAACCTCCTTCATTCGGGTTTCAGCAATTCGACGCTCCGTCAGCGGAGTTTTGTCAGTCTTTTTCACAAAACTGTGCAGCATTACGATGCGGCGTCCCACCAACGTACAGTAAAACACGCGGGCAATACCTTCCGCCCCTTTCAACCGCAACTCAAACAAACCATTGCCAAAAGCTTTGGTGTGCGGCTCATGCAAGTTCGCCCCATCCACCATCATGCGATCAGTCAAAGCAACATAACGCGCCGCCAAAGTTTTGGGCAATGCGAGTATCTCGGCTTGCACGGCATCGCTGTAATAGTGGATAGAATAGGGCACCGGAAAATATTAACAAATATGTTAACATCATGCAACCAGCCGTCTTACCGCCCCGAAAAATGCCGCTTCGCCGGTTTGTTGTGGCCTTTGACTTTGGGCACTCCTTCCTTGATTCGGCGCTTTTCACCAGCATCGTTTGCCATCTTCGGCTGCCAGCTTGGCACGAGATGTTTCTTGCTGTTGCCGATGAGGTCATCGCGCCCCATTTCCTTGAGAGCCTCACGCAGCAGCGGCCAGTTCGCGGGATCGTGGTAGCGTAAAAAGGCTTTGTGCAGGCGGCGTTTTCCGCCTGTTTTTGGTACGGGCACATCTTCGCTGGATTTGGTGACTTTGCGCAGCGGATTTTTGCCGGAGTGATACATCGCAGTAGCCATCGCCATCGGCGTGGGTGTGAAATTTTGCACTTGATCCAGCCGGAAATTGTTGGCCTTGAGCCAGAGCGCGAGGTTGAGCATATCTTCGTCGCGCGTGCCGGGGTGTGAAGCAATGAAATAAGGAATGAGGTATTGTTCCTTGCCCGCTTCCTTCGAAAATTTTTCGAACATTTCCTTGAATGCCTGATACGCACCCATGCCGGGTTTCATCATTTTGGCGAGCACGGCATCTTCGCTGTGTTCAGGCGCAATTTTGAGGTAGCCGCCGACATGGTGTTGCACTAGTTCTTTCACATATTCCGGCGATTTCACCGCGAGGTCGTAACGCAAACCGGAACCGATGAGGATTTTTTTCACGCCAGGAATCGCGCGCGCTTTGCGGTAAAGCTGCGTCAGCGCCGAATGATCGGTATTGAGATTTTCACAAATACCGGGATAGACGCACGAAAGCTTGCGGCAATTTTCTTCGATTTCCTCACTCTTGCAACCAAGGCGGTACATGTTCGCCGTTGGGCCTCCGAGATCAGAAATGGTGCCGGTGTAGCCTTCCACCTTGTCGCGGATTTCCTCGATTTCACGCAATATGGATTCTTCGGAGCGGCTTTGTATGATGCGCCCTTCGTGCTCGGTGATCGAACAAAAAGTGCAGCCGCCGAAACAGCCGCGCATGATGTTAACTGAGAAACGTATCATCTCCCACGCCGGAATTTTCGCGCCCTTGTAATCCGGATGCGGCGCGCGCGCATAAGGCAGATCGTAAACGTAATCCATTTCTTTCGTAGTGAGCGGAATCGGCGGCGGGTTGAGCCACACGTCGCGATCACCGTGGCGTTGCACAAGCGCACGCGCATTGCCGGGATTGGATTCCAGATGCAACACGCGCGAAGCGTGCGCGTACATGACAGGATTGACCGCGACCAATTCGTAATCGGGCAGACGCACTACCTGCCGATCACGCGGCACGCGCGCGGGACGGTGGATGGTAATGGGCTGCGCGCCAATTGCATGCGGTGCATCCGCAACGCCATCCGATGCGCACGCCGCGCCCTCACTCATTTGCATCGCATAGGGATCGGGATGCGGATCAACGCGACCCGGCTTATCCATCATCGCGGAATCAACTTCCAGCCACTCCTCGGGAATATTTTTGCGCAGAAAAGCCGTGCCACGCAGATCGGTGATGTCGCGGATATTTTCGCCCGCCGCGAGCCTATGCGTTAGCTCCACCAGCGCGCGCTCGGCATTGCCGTAAACCAGCATATCCGCCTTGGAATCCACCAGCACGGAACGGCGCACCTTGTCCGACCAATAATCGTAATGCGCGATGCGGCGCAAACTCGCCTCGATGCCGCCGATGATGATGTTGGCATCAGGATATGCCTCGCGACAGCGCTGTGCATACACGAGCACAGTGCGATCAGGCCGCTTGTTTGGCTCGGCGCTGGGCGTGTAGGCATCGTCGGAACGTATCTTGCGATCGGCCGTATAACGATTGACCATGGAATCCATATTGCCCGCGCTGATGCCGAAATAGAGATTCGGCTTGCCAAGAACCTTGAACGCCTTGGCCGATTGCCAATCCGGCTGACTAATACCGCCGACGCGAAAACCCTGCGCTTCAAGCAATCGCCCAACCAGCGCCACGCCAAAGCTCGGGTGGTCGATATAGGCGTCGCCATTGACCAGTATTACGTCGCAAGAATCCCAACTCAACGCCTCCATCTCGGCGCGCGACATCGGCAGAAACGGCGCGATACCGAAACGTTTGGCCCAGTACGGGCGATAGGAGAAAAGCGCCTTGGGCGCGAAATGGTTCATCTTGGGAATTTTACAGGGGACGGAGAGGTTTACGAAGAAAGTTTCCTTGCACATAAACACCCAATCTGCTGGCCAATTGCGACGATCGGGTGAAAAAGAATGAAATCAGGCATTATTGGATACAGAATCAGGTATCAAGGAGCCTGCCATGATCGAGAATCAGTAAACCCAAAAACAAGTACGTCATTCTCTTCCCTCGTGGGAGAAGGCTGGGGGAAGGTGCATAAAGAAGATAAAGCCAAGACCTCTCTCAATAGAAGAGGGAATTTTCAATCTCCGATGATCTTTCACTTGTACTGGCTTCATACAGACGTACATCTTTAATCAACAGCCTTGCTCCCGGCAAGCTTCCGCACGATCTCCAGTGACTTCATGACGTTCTCATCCGGCCTCATGCCACCAATCACAGCGGCGATCTTACCGTCCTGGGTAATGATGAATGTGGCGCGCTCGACAAAATCGTGGTCGAGATCTTCGCCGCGCGTGTTCTTCATGCCGGGGCGGCCTGCCGAGATTTTCAGGTCATAGCTGCGGGCGATCTTCCCGTCGGCATCTGCGGCTACCGGCAATTTTCCGGCACAGTATTGCGGGTCGGCGGAAAAGGCGTTCAAGGTGGCGATTTTATCTGCGGAGATGCCGATTACCGAGGCGTGTGCTGCGATAAACTGGTCCATGTTTTCAGCAAAAGTGTGCGCCTGGATATTGCATCCGGAAGTGAAGGCCCCAGGGTAGAAATACACCACCACCGGCCCGCGCTTCAATGCATCCGTCAGACTGTAGGTGAATTCCCTGCCCGCGAGGGAGGCCTGCGCGGTGAACGCAGGCGCGGCAGCCCCAGTGGACAGGGCAGCAAAAACAGGCAAAGCGACGGCACAGCACAGCAAGATCAGCGAAAGGCGTTTCATCGTATCCTCCTTAAACACAAGTGGCTTCGTTACGAAGATAACAAAGGATCAGTCCCTCAAAGTCAGTGCCTTTTCCCCGTTCAGTGACGGCGGCTTGGCGGTAGGTGGTTAGTAGTGTGGTTAAGGCAGACATCAGAAAACCTCCTTCCCTACAGCAACACCAAACGAGATTTCGCCATGCAGGTTGTCCAGCGCAATGCCGGCGACCAGCGCTTCAAATTCATTGCTGCAAACCAACTCAATCACGGCACCCTCGTCTCTTTCAGACATAAACGAATGTAGATGCTATACAGGAATCAGCAGGCAACGCAAGAAATTCACGAACTAAGTCAAACCAAAACTATGACATGCAACGATACCGGCCCATTTTTCACCGCTTGGCCTTATCATTAACGGTAAGGTTCGCGACCTTACCCAACCAAAGAGGAAAATATCATGCATATCTTTACCGTCAGTGACATGGTTTGCGGCGGCTGCGCTTCGAACATCACGCAGGCCGTCCAGCGCGTTGATCCCGACGCCAAGGTTCAGGCTGACCCTGCAACCAAGCGTGTTGCCGTGGAAAGCCAGCGCCTCGCATCGGAAATCGCCCAGGCCATCGCTGCTGCGGGCTATCACATCGCCGAATAAAACTTCGCCGGATGATTCCATGAACGCAGCATCGCCATTACGTCTCGCCATCGAGGGCATGCGCTGCGCCGGTTGCGTCGCGAGCGTGGAAACCGCATTGCGCGGCGTGGCGGGCGTGGCCGAGGCGAACGTCAATTTCGCCGATCACACCGCCGAGGTGCGCGGCGCGGTTGCTGCTTTGACGCTGATCGCCGCAGTTGAAAAAGCCGGTTATCGCGCGAGCGAAATCGTGGACGAAGAAGCCGCAGAGCGCGAAAAGCAGGCGACGGAAAAAATACGTTACCGGGCGTTGCTGCGCAAATCCGTATTCGCCCTGATCGTGGCCGTGCCCGCGCTCGCATTCGGTTTCCCCGCGATGCTGGGCGGGGCGATGCCGCACACGCTCATGCATTGGGGATCGCCCGTGCTCGCGCTGCTGACGCTCGCGGTGATGCTGTATTCCGGCCCGCAATTTTTCACCGGCGCATGGAAATCGCTGCGCAACCGCGCGGCGACCATGGATACGTTGATCGCGCTCGGCATGGGCGCGGCATGGGGCTATTCCGTGGCGGTAACAGTGGCTCCCGCGTGGTTTCCAGCAGGCGCTGCGGAACCTTTCTGGGATGTGATCCCCGTGGTTATCGGTCTGGTCGTGCTCGGGCAGGCGCTGGAAATGCGCGCGCGCGGACGCACTTCCGAAGCGGTGCAACGTCTCATCGGTCTGCGCCCCAAAACGGCGCGCGTGGTGCGCGCAGGCCAGGAGATCGATATTCCGTTATCCGAAGTGCGAGTCGGCGATACGGTACGCGTGCGACCGGGCGAAAAAATTCCGGTGGACGGCGCGGTGATCGAGGGCAGTTCGCGGGTGGATGAATCCATGCTGACCGGCGAACCCATGCCGGTCGAAAAACAACCCGGCAGCGAGGTGAGCGGCGGAACGCTCAACAAGAACGGCACCCTGCTGTTCACCGCGACGCGCGTCGGCAAGGACACGGCCTTGTCGCGCATCGTGGAAATGGTGCGGCAGGCGCAAGGCGCCAAGCCCGCCATCGGACGCATCGCTGACCGCGTCGCTGCCTGGTTTGTGCCCGTCGTGCTGGTTATCGCCGCGATCGCGTTTATTGTCTGGTTCAGTCTCGGCCCTGAGCCGCGCCTCAACCACGCGATGGTCGCCGCCGTGACGGTGCTGGTCATCGCCTGCCCTTGCGCGCTCGGGCTTGCCACGCCGATGTCGGTGATGGTGGGTGTCGGCAAGGCGGCTGAATACGGCATTTTGATACGCAATGGCGATGCCTTGCAGTTGACCGGACAACTCACGACCGTGGTGCTCGACAAAACCGGCACGGTCACTCTGGGCAAACCCGCCGTTACCGCGCTCGTGCCGGCGGACGGCTGGAGCGAGGAGGAACTGCTGCGCGTCGCGGCGAGTCTCGAAACCGGCTCGGAGCATCCACTGGCCGAGGCCATAGTCGCCGCAGCGAACGCGCGCGGCTATACGCTTTCCTCTCCGCAGGCGTTTCAGGCGGTCGCGGGGCAAGGCGTGCAAGGCGTGGTGGATGGGCGAACGATACATTTCGGCAATGCGCGTTTTATGGAGCACGCAGAAGTGGCAACCGAAACATTGCAAGATCAGGCGCATCAACTGGCTGGACAGGCGGCCACGCCCATGTTTCTCGCGGTGGATGGTCAACTCGCGGGTATTATCGCCGTCGCCGATCCGGTCAAGCCGGATTCACAGGCTGCCATCGCTCGTCTGCGCGCGCTTGGCATCAAGGTGGTCATGCTCACCGGCGACAATGCCGCGACCGCCGAAGCCGTGGCGCGGCAGGTCGGCATAGATAGCGTGCACGCCGAAGTGTTGCCGCAGGACAAGGATAAACAAGTCGCCGCGCTCATCGCGCAAGGCGAAAAAACCGGCATGGTGGGCGACGGCATCAACGACGCGCCCGCCCTTGCCCGCGCCGATGTCGGCTTCGCCATAGGCAGCGGCACCGATGTTGCGATCGAGGCCGCCGATGTAACCCTGATGTCCGGCTCGCTGCATGGCATGGCCAATGCCGTCGCGATCTCGCGCGCCACCGTGCGCAATATTCGCCAGAATCTGTTCGGCGCGTTCATCTACAACACGCTCGGCATTCCGGTCGCGGCGGGCGTGCTGTATCCCGCTTTCGGACTGCTGCTCAACCCGATGATCGCGGGCGCGGCCATGGCGATGTCGTCGGTCACGGTGGTAAGCAATGCCGGACGCTTGCGCTGGTTCCGGCCATAAAAACCGTATGCGCCGCGAAAACTCCGCCATGATTCCCTGGCTGGAACACGACACACCTTTTCCACCGCTCGCAAACGCGCTGGATGAGCCGAACGGCCTGCTCGCCGCGGGCGCGGATCTCTCGCCGCGACGTCTGCTGCAGGCGTACCGGATGGGTATTTTTCCTTGGTACAGTCCCGGTCAGCCGCCGTTGTGGTGGAGCCCGAACCCGCGCATGGTGCTGTTTCCGGACGAGCTGAAAATTTCGCGCTCGCTCGCGCGGCGGCTCAAAAAACCGGATTATGAAATCCGCAGTGATACGGCGTTCCGCGAAGTGATGCTGGCATGCGCCTCCGCGCCGCGCGCCGGTCAGGGTGGCACCTGGATCGTGCCGGAAATCCTCGAAGGCTATTGCGGCCTGCATGCGCTCGGCTACGCGCACTCGGTCGAAACCTGGATGGATGGCAAGCTGGTTGGCGGGCTCTACGGCGTCGCGATTGGCCGCATGTTTTATGGCGAATCGATGTTTCACCGCGCCACGGACGCATCCAAGCTGGCGTTTGTGCATCTTGTGCGTCATCTGCAAAAACGGGGCTGCGGCATGATTGATTGCCAGATGCATACGGCGCATCTCGCGAGCCTGGGTGCGCGCGAAATTTCACGCGAGGAATTTGCATGTCGGCTGGCCGAATGGATAAACTTGCAATCCGAGCCTCCTGAAAATTGGCACATCCATGACGCTGCCCACTGAACCACCGCTGCAACGCATCCAGTTTTATGTCAGCACGCCCTACCCGTGCGGCTATCTGGATGACAGGCAGGCGCAATCGCTCATCGCCGCGCCGCATCATCTGATCGACAACCGCGTTTACAGCGAATTGATACAGAATGGTTTTCGCCGCAGTGGAAAATTTGTCTATCGCCCGCATTGCGAAAACTGCAATGCCTGCGTGCCGGTGCGCGTGCCGGTCGAAATTTTTCAACCATCGCGCAGCCAGCGCCGCGCGTGGAAACGTCACGAAAACCTCACCGCCGAAATAGTGAGCCTGCATTATTCCGAGGAACACTTCCTCCTCTATCGCGCTTATCAAAATGCCCGCCATCCCGGCGGCGGCATGGACGCGGACGACGCGGAGCAATACCACAACTTTCTTGCTCAAAGCAATGTGCAAACCGTGCTCGTGGAATTCCGCGAGCACGGCCAACTCCGCATGGTCAGCGTCGTGGATTGCGTCCAGGACGGTCTATCCGCCGTCTATACCTTCTACGACAACAACCCCGCCGCCAGCTACGGCACCTACAGCGTGCTCTGGCTCATCGAATGGTGCCGCCAGTTCAATCTGCCGCACCTTTACCTCGGCTACTGGATCGCCGAAAGCCGAAAGATGGCATACAAGCACGGATTCCAGCCGTTGGAGGCGCTGGTGGAAGGAACGTGGAAAAAATTTCACACGCCGTGAACTTTAACCGTACCCGCTGGTCACACATACGCTCATCTTCATGAGCTGCTGGTTCGAAGTCCCCCTCTTCGAAGCAGCCACAAGCCCGCTCGGCAGCATTCGTCGCAATACTACCGAGCGGGCTTTTCCATGCCTGTCGCGCCCGGAAACCCGGCGTGGCATCGTGTTAGAATGCTTCCCTCTTTCGCACGCTTGGCAATTTCATGCTCGACAAACTGGTCATCGCTGGCGTCGGTCTTATCGGCGGTTCCGTTGCGCTTGCGGCGCGGCGCGGAAATCTTGCGCGGCGCATTGTGGGTGTCGGGCGCGCGAGCGAGAGCATCAACAATGCGATCAAGCTGGGTGTTATTGATGCTGCCGAGCTGCTGGAGCAGGCGGCGAATGCCGATCTCATCATGCTTGCGATGCCAGTCGGACAAATGCCGGGTGTAATGTCAGCATTGCGCCCGCATTTGGGAGTGAAAACACTCATCACCGATGCGGGCAGCACCAAGGGCGACGTGGTTGCGGCCGCGTGCGCGCATCTGGGTGATGCATTGTCACGTTTTATCCCCGGTCATCCGATTGCGGGCGCGGAGAAAAGCGGTGTTGCGGCGGCAACAGCGGAGTTGTTTGACGGCAAGAGCGTGGTGTTGACACCGCTGGTGGAAAATACGGCGGCGGATGTGCAGACCATCGCCGATTTCTGGCTCGGCTGCGGCGCGAAGGTAAGTAAAATGCCGGTGGAATTGCATGACCGCATTTTCGCCGCGATCAGCCATTTGCCGCACGTGCTCGCATTTGCATTGGTCGAGGAAATCGCGCGTCGCCCGAATGCGGACCAGTTGTTTGGTTTCGCCGCGGGCGGCTTCCGTGATTTTTCACGCATCGCAGGCAGTTCACCCGAAATGTGGCGCGATATTTGTCTTGCGAATCGCCCCGCGCTGCTGGCTGAGCTTGACGCTTACACCGCCCGTTTGCAACAGATGCGTGAACTGATATCCGCAGAGGATGGTCACGCGCTTGCCGAAATCTTCGAGCACGCCAGCAATGCCCGTAACGCATGGGCGAACTCGCGCAACTAACAATCGCTCACCCTTCGACAGACTCGGGACAAACGGAAAATAATATTCAAACATGGAAACCCTGAATCTCGCCCCTGTCCGCCACGCGCGCGGCACAATCAAACTCCCCGGCTCCAAGAGCATTTCCAACCGCACCCTCCTGCTTGCAGCGCTGGCCGACGGAACCACGCATATCCGCGATCTACTTGCTTCGGACGACACCGCGCGCATGCTGGATGCGCTCAAGATGCTCGGTGTGCCGCTGGA
>JAITML010000061.1 GCA_031277395.1 Methylobacillus sp.
AACCGCACCCTCCTGCTTGCAGCGCTGGCCGACGGAACCACGCATATCCGCGATCTACTTGCTTCGGACGACACCGCGCGCATGCTGGATGCGCTCAAGATGCTCGGTGTGCCGCTGGAGCAAACCGGAACAGACGACTGGAAAGTGACAGGGGTTGGCGGCACGTTCAAGATCAAGGACGCCGAGCTTTTTCTTGGCAACGCAGGCACGGCATTTCGTCCGCTCACCGCGGCGCTCGCGTTTTCTTCCGGTCACTACAAACTCTCCGGCGTGCCGCGCATGCACGAGCGCCCGATAGGCGATCTTGTGGATGCGCTGCGACAAGCAGGCGCAGATATTCGTTATCTCGGCAATGAACACTATCCGCCGCTGGAAATTTTTCCCCAACGCGCGCTCACGACAGGAGATCGCCTTGAAGTGTCCGTGCGCGGCAATGTATCCAGCCAGTTTCTCACTGCGTTGCTCATGGCGCTGCCATTGACCGGGCGCGAGGTAACGATACATGTCATCGGCGAATTGATCTCCAAGCCCTATATCGAAATCACGCTCAACCTCATGCAGCGCTTCGGCATCACGGTTGCACGCGATGGCTGGCAAGCGTTCACGATTCCGGCTGACAGTCGTTATCAAAGCCCCGGCGAATTGTGGGTGGAAGGCGATGCTTCGTCCGCTTCGTATTTTCTCGCGGCGGGCGCGATCGGCCGCGGGCCGGTACGCGTGGAGGGCATAGGCAGGCAAAGCATACAAGGCGACGTGCGTTTTGCCGAGGCGCTCGAAAAAATGGGCGCGACAATCACCATGGGCGATCACTGGATGGAAGCTTCCGCGAACGGCAAACTCAAGGCGATTGATCTCGACTGCAACCATATTCCTGATGCGGCGATGACGCTGGCCATCGCCGCGCTGTTTGCCGACGGCACGACCACGCTGCGCAACATCGCAAGCTGGCGTGTCAAGGAAACTGACCGCATCGCGGCCATGGCAACCGAGTTGCGCAAAGTGGGCGCGCGCGTGGAAGAAGGCGAAGATTTCATCCGCGTGACGCCACCGCCCGCGCTCACGCCGAATGCCGCGATCGCCACCTACGACGATCACCGCATGGCGATGTGTTTTTCGCTCGTAAGTCTGGGCGGCGTGCCGGCGACAATCAACGATCCCAAATGCGTCGCCAAAACCTTTCCCGATTATTTCGATCGCTTTGCAAGCGTGGTGCAGGCATGACCTCCGCAATTCCGGTGATCGCAATCGACGGTCCTTCCGCCTCCGGCAAAGGCACGATAGCGCAGCGCGTGGCGGAAAAACTGGGCTGGCACTATCTGGATTCCGGCGCGTTGTACCGCGTGATCGCGCTCGCAGGCAAGCAACACGGCATTGCATGGAGCGATGAACTCGCGCTTGCCACCATGACAGGCGGGCTGGATATCCGCTTTGAACGCGGCGAAATTTTTCTCAACGACGAAAACGTCAGCATGGCCGTGCGCACCGAGGAAATGAGCCGCGGCGCATCCGAAGTTTCGACGCATCCGGCGGTGCGACGCGCATTGACCGATTTGCAGCGCAGTTTCCGCAAACTGCCGGGCTTGGTGGCTGACGGGCGCGATATGGGTTCGGTGATTTTCCCCGATGCGGAAACCAAAATTTTTCTCACCGCAAGCGCCGAAACACGCGCGCAACGGCGCTATAAGCAGTTGTTGGAAAAAGGAAATCATGCTAACCTTGCTTCCGTTCTCGCCGATTTGCAGATGCGTGACGCACGCGACCAGGGTCGCAAGGTGGCGCCGCTCAAACAGTGCGAGGATGCCGAACTGCTCACTACCGATCATCTGACAATAGAGCAGGCCGTGCAGGCGGTGCTGGATTTTTACGCCGCGCGAAAATAAAATTAGGTGACAATTTTACTAATTGATTTATAATGCTTTTCCCCGGCCCATGGATCGCCACGATTCATGGTTTTTTAATTTACCCCACTGCCCAGTGGGAACACATTAGGTAATTTATTTAAATGGCTACTGCTACTGCTTCCACCCAACCCCAAGAAAGTTTTGCCGCCCTGTTTGAAGAAAGCCTTTCCCGTCAGGAAATGCGCTCGGGCGAAGTGATCACCGCCGAAGTGGTCTCGGTTGACAATGATTTCGTCGTCGTCAACGCCGGTCTCAAATCCGAAAGTGTTATCCCCACCGCAGAATTCCGCAATGACAAAGGCGAGCTTGAAGTCAATATCGGCGACTTCGTCAAGGTCGCGATTGAATCGCTTGAGGACGGTTTCGGCTCCACCAAACTCTCGCGCGAAAAGGCAAAACGCCTCGCGGCCTGGCTGGATCTGGAAGAAGCCATGGAAGAAGGTCGCATCATCAAGGGTGTCATCAATGGCCGCGTCAAGGGCGGTCTGACCGTCATGATTAACGGCATACGCGCGTTCCTGCCGGGTTCGCTGGTGGATGTGCGTCCGGTCAAGGACACCACGCCGTATGAATTCAAGGAATGGGAATTCAAGGTCATCAAGCTCGACCGCAAGCGCAACAACGTTGTGCTGTCCCGCCGCGCCGTCATGGAACAATCCATGGGCGCCGACCGCGAAGCCATGCTCGCCAGCCTGCAGGAAGGCGCGATCATCCGCGGCGTGGTCAAGAACATCACCGACTACGGTGCATTCGTTGATCTTGGCGGCATCGACGGTCTGCTGCACATCACCGATCTCGCCTGGCGTCGCGTCAAGCATCCTTCCGAAGTGCTCACCGTGGGCGAGGAAGTTGAAGCCAAGATACTCAAGTTTGATCAGGAAAAGAATCGCGTTTCGCTCGGCATCAAGCAATTGGGTGACGATCCGTGGGTCAACCTGTCGCGCCGTTATCCGGTCGGCACGCGCCTGTTCGGCAAGGTCACCAATCTGACCGATTACGGCGCGTTCGTCGAGATCGAGCCAGGTATCGAAGGTCTGGTGCACGTCTCCGAAATGGACTGGACCAACAAGAACGTGCATCCGGGCAAGATTGCGCAACTGGGCGACGAAGTCGAAGTCATGATTCTGGAAATCGACGAAGAACGCCGCCGCCTCTCGCTCGGCATGAAGCAGTGCAAATCCAACCCGTGGGACGATTTCGCCGCCAACCACAAACGCGGCGACAAGGTTTCCGGCCAGATCAAGTCCATCACCGATTTCGGTGTATTCATCGGCCTCACCGGCGGCATCGACGGCCTGATTCACCTTTCCGACCTGTCCTGGAGTCAGCCCGGCGAAGAAGCCATCCGCAACTTCAAGAAGGGCGATGAAGTGGAAGCCGTGGTGCTTGCAATTGATGTCGAGAAGGAACGCATTTCCCTCGGTATCAAGCAACTCGACAATGACCCGTTCAGCAACTACACCGCCGCCCATGACAAGGGCAGCATCGTCAAAGGCACGGTCAAGAGCCTGGATGCCAAGGGCGCAGTAATCACGCTGGACAGCGATGTCGAAGGCTATCTGCGCGTATCTGAAGTTTCCCGCGAGCGTGTGGAAGACATTCGCAACGTGCTCAAGGAAGGTGACGAGATCGAAGCCCGCATCATCACCATCGACCGCAAAAACCGCAGCATCAATCTGTCGATCAAGAACAAGGAAGCTGCCGAAGAAGCCGAAGCCGTATCGAAGTACGCCAAGGATGACGGCGGCAGCGCCGGAACCACCAACCTCGGCGCGCTGCTCAAGGCCAAGCTTGATAACAAGAGCAATGAATAAGGCATGAGCGCCATGACCAAATCGGAGTTAATAGCCAAACTGGCAGCCCGGTTCCCTCAGCTCGTCGCAAAAGACGCCGAGCTGTCGGTCAAAGCGATACTTGACACCATGTCGGACAAACTCGCCTCCGGCAAACGCATCGA
>JAITML010000072.1 GCA_031277395.1 Methylobacillus sp.
AAGTGTAAGCACTTGTCTCTTGAGTCGCAGGTTCAATTTGCACCAAACCTGCGTCCTCACCAGCAAGTACCCACACTTATCGGTTGTCCTTCTTGTTAAAGAGCAGTTCCATTACTTCCTCAGCGCACCTACACCAAACCAAAAAACAGCAGGCCAGTAACACCGGAAATAATCGAGCCGCGCATTATACAGTCTGGCGGCTCTTGGTCAAGCGTGTGATGCAAAATATTTCGCGCCTCACGCAAATGAGCCGCGCATTCTACCGATCAAAATTTTTCGGTCAAGAACAATTGTTCATTTTATGCGAGCGTAATCCGCGCAAATTTGCGTTTGCCAACTTGAGCAACGATTACACCTGCGCCGAGTTTCAATCCCTTGTCGCTGATTTTTTCGCCATCAATGCGTACGCCACCTTGTTCAATCGCACGGTAAGCTTCCGAGGTACTGGGGGCAAGTCCGGCTTGTTTCAGCAATTGCGCGATGCCTATGATGCCGCTTTCGAGCTTGATCGCCACTGCCGGCACATCTTCGGGAATACCACCTTTGGCGCGCAGGTTGAAGTCGTTGAGTGCTTCTTCAGCGGCGGCTCTGGAATGAAAGCGTGTGACGATTTCCTGCGCGAATCCGACTTTGATGTCGCGCGGATTCGCGCCGTTTTCCACGTTGCGTTTCCATTGTTCTATCGTGTCCAGCGATTCGAACGACAGCAGGTTGATGTAGCGCCACATGAGCTCGTCGGAGACCGACATGATTTTGCTGAATATCGTGTTCGCGGGTTCGGCCACGCCGACATAATTGCCGAGCGATTTCGACATTTTGTTGACGCCGTCCAGCCCTTCCAGCAGCGGCATGGTGAGCACGCATTGCTGCGGCTGACCGGCTTGTTTTTGCAATTCACGCCCCATGAGCAGATTGAATTTCTGGTCGGTTCCGCCGAGTTCAACATCTGCCTTGAGCGCGACCGAATCGTAGCCTTGCAGCAGGGGATACAAAAATTCGTGGATCGCAATCGGCTGATTGCCTTTGTAGCGTTTGGAGAAATCATCACGTTCCAGCATGCGCGCAACGGTTTGGCTGGCTGCGAGTTTGATCATGCCCGTCGCGCCCAGGTCGTTCAACCAGGCAGAGTTAAACACCACTTCGGTTTGTTCCGGCTTGAGAATTTTGAACACCTGCTCGGAATAGGATTTGGCATTTTCCTTTACCTGCTCCGCCGTGAGTGGCGGGCGGGTCGCGCTCTTGCCGGTCGGGTCGCCTATCATGCCGGTAAAGTCGCCGATCAAAAACAGCACCTGATGGCCAAGATCCTGAAACTGACGCAGTTTGTTGAGCAAAACGGTATGCCCCAGATGCAGGTCAGGCGCGGTGGGATCGAACCCGGCTTTCACGCGTAGCGGCTTTCCAGTTTTCAGTTTGTCTATGAGCTCCTGCTCGATCAGCAACTCGTCCACGCCGCGCTTGATTATCGCCAATGCATTGTTAATAGGCATAAAATTCACCAAATATTTCTCTAAATGTAATATTTCTGTTATCATGCGCCGTTCTGGTTTCGCCTTACCTAGGGAACGTCGCGTGCAAGAGGATAAAAGCCATATTTTAACGCAAATCCAGCCGTCTCAAGAGCGCAAGCTGCGCCTGCGCTGGCTGGTCGCCCTGACTACGCTGCCACTGTTCGGCGTAATCACGGCATTCGGTATTGCTCCCCAAACCGCAGAAACAGTTGAAAATGTTTCTGTTCGCGAAGTCGTCGAAGAATTGACGCTGCCCGCTTCCGCGCCGACGGATGCGCAGATCGCGCTGCAAACTCCGCTGTGGCAAACCGATACCGTGCGCAAGGACGATACGCTCGGTTCCCTGCTGAATCGGCTCAATATCCGCAACCCGGAAGCGATTGCCTTCCTCCGCCAGTCTCCCGATGCCCGCGCGCTCGCCTCCAAACTGCGCCCCGGTCGTTCCATTTCCGTCCAAACGACAACGGACGGCCAGCTACTGGAATTGCAATACCGCTACGACGGAAATACCGCGCTTGAAGTCAAACTGGACGACAACAAATACACGGCGCAATCGCTCACACTTGAATCGGAAACGCGCACCGAACTCAAATCCGCTGATATCCGCAGTTCGTTGTTCGCCGCCACAGACGCCGCCGGAATTCCCGATTCGGTAGCCATGCAGCTTGTGCAGATTTTCTCGTCCGACATTGATTTCCACCTCGATCTGCGCCAGGGCGACCACTTCCGCGTGGTTTATGAAGCCGGTTACAACAACGGCGAACAAACGGTGCCCGGACAAGTGCTGGCCGCCGAATTTATCAATCAGGGTAAAACCTACAGCGCCGTGCTCTACCGCGATGCAAGCGGTCACTCCGAATACTTCACGCCGGAAGGCAAGCCGCTGCGCAAATCCTTCCTGCGTTCGCCGCTGGAATTTTCGCGCATCAGCTCAGGCTTTTCCACGGGGCGCATGCATCCGGTGCTGAACACATTGCGCGCGCACAAAGGCGTGGATTACGCCGCGCCGACCGGTACCCCCGTCAAGACCACCGCCGATGGCACGGTGCTTTTTGTCGGGCAACAAAGGGGCTACGGCAACGTCATCATCCTGCGCCATGCGGGCGATATTTCCACGGTTTATGGCCACCTTTCCCGCTTTGCGGCTGATCTGAAAAAAGGTCAGCGCGTTTCGCAGGGCGACGTCATCGGCTATGTTGGCATGACTGGCCTCGCGACCGGGCCGCATCTGCATTACGAATTCCGCATCCACGACAAGCAGGTTGATCCACTTCAGGTGGCGTTGCCCGAGTTGCCGAAAACCAGCGTTGCAAATCTGGAAGATTTCAAGCAGCAATCCCGCCGTTTGCAGGAACAGCTGACGCTTCTTGAAAATATTAAAACCGCATCCATCGAGTAAGCCATAACCCAAGTGGCCGCGTCCCCGCACGCTTTGCGTCATTTCATCGGCCTCATGTCAGGCACCAGCCTGGATGGCGTGGACGGCGTCATCGTGCGCTTCGGCGCACAAGGTTGCCGCGCCATCGAACATGCATTTCTTCCTTTTCCGGAAGCTTTGCGCGACGAACTGCTCGCGCTGAATACCAGCGGTAATTACGAAGTCGAACGCAGCCATCTTGCGGGCAATGCTCTGGCTGACATTTACGCCGCATGTGTGGAAAATCTCGTGAACCAAAGCGGCATTGATCGCCGCGATATCGCCGCCATTGGTTGCCACGGACAAACCATACGCCACCGCCCCGATCAGGGTTACACGGTACAAATAGGCAATGCGGCGCAGTTGGCCGAGCTTGCGAATATCACCGTCGTCGCCGATTTCCGCAGCCGTGATATCGCCGCAGGCGGACAAGGCGCGCCGCTGGTTCCGGCGTTCCACAACGCGGTCTTTCGTCACCCGACAATACACCGCGCCATCGTCAATATCGGCGGTATCAGCAATATTTCCAACCTCGGCCCCGGTGGTGTTGTAGCGGGGTTTGATTGCGGTCCCGGCAATCTGCTCATGGACGGCTGGGCGCAGCGCCACCTCGGCATTGCTTATGACAAAGACGGCGCTTGGGCAGCCGGTGGAAATTTCATCCCCGCATTACTGGAATCGCTGCTCACCCATCCCTTTTTCCGCCTGCCGCCGCCCAAAAGCACGGGGCGTGACGAGTTTCATCTGGAATGGCTAGCGCGGCATGACCCCGATGCCCACAGCGTGGAAGATGTGCAGGCAACCTTGCTGGAGCTGACCGCGCGCTCCATCACCGATGCCATCAATCGTCATTGTCCCGGCGCGAAGGAAATCTACCTTTGCGGCGGCGGCGCGTACAACGCGCAACTGCGGCAGCGACTGAGCGAACTGCTGCATCCGCGCCTGTTGCTGCTCACCGATGATCTGGACATCCCCGCCAACCTCGTCGAGGCCGCCGCCTTCGCATGGCTTGCAAGCCGCACGCTGGATCGGCAGGCAGGCAATCTGCCCGCTGTCACCGGCGCGCGCGGTGCGCGTATTCTTGGCGCGATTTATCTGGCATAGCAGCGAACATATCACGCTTGCCTCACACGGCCTTTGGCCTTTAGTATTATCCCTTTCCGTGTAATCAAAATTGCAATGCCATGAAGCCAACCAAAGCCACACTTACTTTCGACAAGGGCGCCAAGTCCATTGAGCTTCCGGTGCTTTCCGGCACCATAGGGCCGGACGTGATTGATATCCGCACGCTGGCGAATCATGGCATGCTGACTTACGATCCCGGTTTTCTTGCCACTGCCAGTTGCAGTTCCAACATCACCTTTATTGATGGCGAAAAGGGATTGTTGTATTACCGCGGCTATCCCATCGAACAACTCGCGGAGCATTGTGACTTTCCGGAAGTGGCGTATTTGCTCATCAATGGCGAATTGCCGAATGCGGAACAGAAAAAACATTTCGTGGAAACATTGACGCGCCACACCATGTTGCACGATCAGATGAGCAGCATTTTCCGCGGGCTGCGCCGCGATGCGCACCCAATGGCGGTGATGGTTTCGGTGGTCGGCGCGATGGCGGCTTTTTATCCCGAACATGCGGATGTTTTTGATCCGCGTTTGCGCGAAATCGCGGCCTTCCGCCTGCTCGCGAAAATGCCGACTGTGACCGCGTGGAGCTACAAATACAACGCCGGTCAGCCATTCGCGTATCCGCAAAATCGTTTGAATTACGCCGAGAATTTCATGCACATGATGTTCTCCAGCCCATGCGAGCCTTACACGGCCAATCCCGTGCTGGCGCGTGCGCTGGATCGCATTTTGATTCTGCATGCGGATCACGAGCAGAATGCTTCGACTTCCACCGTGCGCGTCGTCGGCTCCAGCGGCGCCAATCCGTTCGCCTGTATTTCCGCAGGCATCGCCTCGCTGTGGGGGCCGCTGCACGGCGGTGCGAACGAGGCCACGCTCAAAATGCTGGAAGAAATCGGCGATATTTCACGCATAGGCGAATATATCAAACGCGCCAAGGACAAGACGGATTCCTTCCGCCTCATGGGATTCGGTCATCGTGTTTACAAAAACATGGATCCGCGCGCTGCGATCATGCGGCAGACCTGCCATCAGGTGCTGGATGATCTCGGCTTGCACGATGACCCGATGTTCAAGCTCGCGCTCAAACTGGAACAGATCGCGCTGGAAGATGAATATTTCGTCAACAAGCGCTTGTATCCGAATGTCGATTTCTATTCGGGCATTGTGATGCGCGCGATGGGCATTCCCAATTCAATGTTCACCGCGATTTTCGCGCTTGCTCGCACTGCCGGCTGGATCGCGCAATGGAACGAGATGATCTCCAGCACCGAGCACCGCATCGCGCGTCCGCGCCAGTTGTACACGGGTCAGCAACGGCGCGATTACGTGCCGGTGGAACAGAGGCCGTAACAGGCATTCACAAAAACAAAAGGCGCAGCGCCGTTACCGGTCGCTGCGCCTTTCGATTGGTTTTTAAATCACGCCGAGAACGATGATCCGCATCCGCAAGTGGTGGTCGCGTTCGGATTTTTAATGACGAATTGCGAGCCTTGCAGGCTGTCCTGGTAATCAATTTCGGCGCCGGTGAGATATTGCAAACTCATCGGGTCAATCAGCAAGGTGACGCCATCACGATCAACGGTGGTGTCGTCGTCATTGACTTCCTCCTCGAAGGTGAAGCCGTACTGGAAACCGGAACAGCCGCCGCCATTCACGAATACGCGCAGCTTGAGGTCGGGCGTGCCTTCTTCCTCTATGAGTTCCTTCACTTTTTTGGCCGCATTATCGGTAAAGATAATCGGGCTGGGGATATCGGTTACAGCGTTCATTTGGGTGCTCCTTCAAATTTCTGACAGGCGATAATTATCCGCCCGGCCAGCCCTCAGGTCAATCCTGATCAAGATCGTGATTGGTGATAAGTTCTTGATTTACCATGCCGGATTCCTTGAGGTAAACCAGCTTGCCATCCACGATCGCGCCGGTGTGGATTTCGAGCGTGCGGTAATAGACATCGCCGGAAACGCGCGCCTTGCTTTGCAGCTCGACATAGTTATCCGCCTTGACCGGCCCGGTGACGGTGCCGTTGATGACAGTATGCGGCACTTCAATCGCGCCTTCGATACGGCCTTGTTCGCTCAACATCAGCGAGCACGCCTTGTCCGCTGCGCCGCGCACATTGCCGTGTATGATGCCGTCCACGCGCAAACTGCCGCTGAACTGGATGTCACCGTCTATTGATACTTCCGTCCCGATCACAGTTTCCGTGCCCGAAGAAATCGAGGAAACGGTCGTCACTGTAGCGATGGATTGTTGCTCTTTTTTCTGAAACATAGCGTTCTCCTTTTTAAAGTTCCCCTTATCGCTCAAACCATCTACGACGGGGTTTGTAGGGGTACCGGACTCATGCGTCTTGGATATACTTCATGGCAAGAGCGGTACCAATTCCAGCGCAGTGGCTTCGGGCAGTCCAAACATGATGTTCATGTTCTGCACTGCCTGACCCGCCGCGCCTTTTACCAAATTGTCGATCACCGACAACACCACTATCATATCGCCGCCTTGCGGTCTGTGCACGGCAATCCGGCATTGATTGGAGCCGCGCACCGAGCGCGTTTCAGGATGCGAGCCATTGGGCAACACGTCCACAAAACACTCGTTGCGATAGTGTTCTTCGAACAACGCTTGCACGTCTGCATCCTTGATGAGCCGCGCGTACAGCGTCACATGCATGCCGCGTATCAACGGCACGAGATGCGGCACAAACGTGAGCCCCACAGGCTTTCCGCTCATCGCGGCCAGCCCTTGTTTGATCTCGGGCAGATGGCGATGCCCCGCAGCGCCGTAAGCCTTGAAATTGTCGCCCGCCTCGGCGAACAAAATATGCGTTTCCGCCTTGCGTCCGGCGCCACTGACGCCGGATTTCGCATCCGCGATCAACTGCGTTTCATCAACCACTCCCGCCTTCAACAGCGGCAGGAGCGCAAGCTGCACAACTGTCGGATAACAGCCGGGATTCGCCACCAAACGCGCCTGGGCGATCTGCGCCCGATTAAATTCCGGCAAGCCGTAAACCGCTTCCGCTACGAGATCAGGACAGGCATGGCTCATGCCGTACCATTTTTCCCAAGCTGCGATATCCTTGATCCGAAAATCCGCCGCGAGATCAATCACGCGCACGCCTGCATCAAGCAACACGCGCGTTTGCTGCATCGCAACACCATTGGGCGTGGCGAAAAACACCACATCGCACTCGGCCAAATTTGCCTGCGCGGGATCAGTAAACGGTAAATCCACATAACCGCGCAAACTCGGAAATAGTTCGCTCACACGCTGCCCCGCCTCGCCACGCGAGGTGATGCATGCGAGCTCAACATCGGGATGCAGCGCGAGCAGGCGCAGCAGTTCAACACCGGTATAACCTGTGCCGCCGACAATGCCCACCTTGATTTTGCTTTGTTGCATGATTAAAAACTGATGAGATAAGCAAGCCATATTAAAAGCAAAGCCGCGCAAAAGCAAAAAGCATCTTGTTTCCTCATGCAGAGACAGGCTTTAAATCTGCTTTTCAACGAACCCGAAAATGCCGCAGCGCGAAATAGTCGATCTTTAAAAAAACAAAAGCCGCTTATAAAGCGGCTTTTTGTAACACATCCAAAATCGCTTAGCGTTTGGAGAACTGTTTGGCGCGACGCGCTTTGCGCAGACCAACCTTTTTGCGTTCCACTTCGCGCGCATCGCGGGTAACGAAACCGGCGTTGGAGAGCGCACTCTTGAGCGTGGCATCGTAATCAATCAAGGCACGAGTAATGCCGTGACGCACGGCACCGGCCTGACCGGATTCGCCGCCACCGATTACGTTGACCATGATATCGAAGCTGGAAGTGTTGTTGGTCAGTTCCAGCGGTTGACGCACAATCATGCGGGAAGTCACGCGGGAAAAATATTCGTCCGCCGGCTTGTCGTTGACAACGATATTGCCCTTGCCAGCCTTGAGGAACACGCGGGCGACAGAGCTTTTGCGGCGGCCGGTTCCGTAGTTATATTGTCCGATCATGCTTGTTGTCCTTAGATTTCCAGAGGTTGCGGTTGCTGCGCCGCGTGGTCGTGCGTGGAACCGGCATAAACCTTGAGCTTGCGGAACATCGCGTAGCCCAACGGCCCCTTGGGCAACATGCCCTTCACGGCCTTTTCCAGAGCGCGGCCCGGAAAACGTTCCTGCATCTTGTTGAAAGTGGTGGTAGAGATACCGCCCGGATAGCCGCTGTGGCGGTGATATTCCTTGCCCTCGCCCTTGTTGCCGGTGATCTTCAGTTTGTCGGCATTGACCACGACAATATAATCGCCGGTATCCACGTGCGGGGTATAAATGGTTTTGTGCTTGCCGCGCAGACGATGCGCGATCGCGCTGGCCAAGCGACCCAGCACCACATCCGTGGCATCCACCACGTACCAGTCACGCTTGACTTCATGCGATTTGGCGGAAAAGGTTTTCATCGGAGCAACCGTATTTCGCTAAAAAATTAAAGGGCTGGATTCTATGCCAAGAAACGGGCGCATGTCAAA
>JAITML010000073.1 GCA_031277395.1 Methylobacillus sp.
GGTTCCCGCATAGAGTCCGAGATGGTAGTTGTCACTGTCGGCGGAGGACCGACGGCGGCTCACATCCAGATCGGTCTGGCTGACCCCTGCCAAGGCACCGATACGCCAACCGCCCAGACTCCCGTCCGCACCGAACAGCATGCCTCCCGTATCCCTATCCAGCGAAGCCGCATTGCCATCGCCGTCAAACGTCCCCCAGGAACCAAAGGTGCGCGCCCACATTACCCCACGTTCGGGATCAGAGGAAGGCGAAGTGAGCGAACCGAGGTCATCGCCTGCGTAGGCGAGCAGCATGCCCGAAGCCGCGAGCTTCTCCGAATCTGCGCCATTCTGGGCGAAGCGCAGGCGGTCGAAGGCGAGATCACGGAGGAAGTGGCTATCCGCCATGAGTGCGGTTTGTGTTGAGGCGTGGATTTCGCCCGACAACTGGTCATAGGCGGCAAGCGCCTGTGGCGCGGAGAGACCGACGACGGCATTGAACACAGCGCCTGAGCCAAGGATGCCGGTGCCAGTGGCGCGCTGGTTGGGCGTGCCGCCGATAATACCGCCAAAGCTTGTAGTGTTGCGTACCAGTGTCAGAAAGACATCGGTGCCGGTGTAATCAAGCTCGGCATTGAGGAAGGCGAGGTTGGACGTCACTACCGGGTTGAATTGCCCCGTCACGCCGCCTGTCGAGTGCAGGATGGTGTATTGCGCGCCCAGTGTGTAGTCGCCGACCACACCGGTAGCTTGCACGGAAACGGTGGCGCCGTTCAGGTTGGCCGCGCCGGTGACCTGGGCGTAGGACGGGGCGGTGGTGGGTGTGATCGCCACACGATAGATTGCGCCCTGATTGAGGGTAAGATCGCCGCCGACCGTCATGAATGTCCCCGCGCCGTTGCCGGGGGCGAAGATGCCGCCGCCTTGCACGGAGGTGTCGCCCACCATGCCGATGCCGGTGAGCGTCGCGCTTTGATTCACTGTGGTTTGTGAGAACTGGGTGGAGCCGTCAACGCGCAGTGTGCCGCCGCTCACCGTGGTCGCGCCGGTGTAGGTGTTCGCGCCGGTGAGCGTCGTCGTGCCAGTGCCCGCTTGCGTGACCGTGCCGCTGCCGTTGATGGGAATGCCGAATGTGACGGCGCCGGTCTGCCGGAAATTGATCGCGCCGTTGTTGGTGATGGCGAAGCCTGGAGCGTTGTTCGTGACCGGGCCGCCAGCGGTGGCGGCAGTGCCGTCGTAGCCGACATTGAACACGCCGGTGGACCCGATGGTGAATGTCGATGCGGTGTTCGTTGCGTTGACAGTGAACGAGCCGCCGAGATTGAGCGTGCCAGACAGATCAAGGGTGCCCTGGCCGCCCGCGCCGCCGCTGGCGCCGCCATTCTGGCCGTTGGCGCCGCCGAGGATAAGGGCGCCGCTGGCGCCGATGTTGATAAAGGACGCGCCATCGACCGTCACCAGACCCGTGCCGCCGCCACCACCGGCGCCGCCCACCAGCATCGAATTGTTCACCGTCAGCGTGACGCCGGCGACGTTGAGCGTGCCACCGCTGCCACTGCCGCCGGTGGCTGGGATGCCGCCGTCGCCGCCGGCGCCGATGCCCCCGCTGCCCCCGCCGCCGGCGTTGCCGGCGCCGCCAGTACCCCCACCGACGCCGCCGATACCGCCGCCGATACCGGTGCCGGTGGCGCCCTGATTACCCGCAACGGTACTGGCGTTGCCGCCGGCGCCGCCGAAGCCGCCGCCGCCACCACCACCACCCAATGCGCCGCCGCCACCGCCACCCAGGGTGCCGCCCGCGCCGTCGCTGCCACCGCCACCGCGGGTGCCACCGCTGCCACCGCCGATGCCACCGCCACCACCACCGCCGCCGCCGCCGCCGCCGATGCCGCCGATGCCGCCGATGCCGCCACCGCCGCCGCCGATGGCGCCGATGCCGCCATCGCCCACGAGCAGGTTGTCAACGACCTGGGCGCGGGCGGGGGTGATCGCCAGTCCGAAAGCCAGCAGCCCGGCCAGCGCCGTCGTGCAAAGCAACGCGCGGGCGGAAAAATCAGGAAAACGTGAGGAACTATTTAGGTCAAAGCGGTCAGTTGCTTGCTTGCTTGCTTGCTTGCTTGCTTGCTTGCTTGCTTGCGCGTCTGTGCTGGGACGCAATATCGCGGTAATTCATTGTCTTCTCCCTTGAGTATATTTTGGCGGTTACGCCTGTTGGAGGCAGACTGTAACAGAAAACAATTCAGACAAAATCATCTTTTTAATAGCAGGGATTAGAGGCTGGGGACTAGGGGCTAGGGGTGGTCGCTACGCGGGTTTAATAATAAGGCGCGCGCAGAGCGCACACCACGCAGTTACTAGCCCCTAGTCTCTAGTCCCTGGCTATAGCAAGCAGAATGGGTGGAACCGGGGCTGACGAACTGCTGAACCCTGAATCTCAAAATCCCAGTGCGCGCGCACCTTGATAAAACACAAAGCTGACGATCCACGCGAGCGACAGTGACCAGCCGATGGAGAGCCACATGAAGGCGCGGCTGCGGGATTCGGTTTTGAGTGTGGCGATGGTGGCGAGGCAGGGGGTGTAGATGAGCGTGAACAGCATGAAGCTCACGCCTTTTACCCAGTCGAGTTGCGCGGCCATGAGTTGTGTGAGCGCATCGCCTTGCTGACCGTAGATGACGGCGAGTGACCCCACCACAACTTCCTTGGCGACGAAGCCGAAAATCAGCGCAATGGAGAGATGATCGTCTATGCCTATGGGGGTGAGCACGGGTGAGAGGAAGTGGCCTATCATGCCGGCGTAAGTATCAAGGCTGCTTTGCGCGTCGACGGGGTAGTGCGTGAGTACCCAGACCAGCACCACGCCTGCGATGATGAATTTGGAAGCGCGGTGGAGAAAATGTCCGACTTCCTGCCAGCCGCGCAGCAGAATCTGGCGCGGCGTGGGGAAGCGATAGGGCGGCAGTTCCAGAATGAACGGTTCGCTGCTTTTGAAATGCCGCTTGAACAGCAGTGCGCTCAGGAAGGTGATCGCAAAGCTCATGAGGTACATGCCGAACAGCACCACCGGCGCTTGTTGCGGCGTGAACAGAACCGCGGTCATGAAAAGAAATACCTGCAAACGCGCCGAGCACAGCGAGAAGGGAATGACCAGCATGGTGAGTAGGCGCGAGGCGCGATTGCGCATCACGCGTGTTCCCATGAGCGCGGGGACGTTGCAGCCGAAACCCATGAGCACCATGACGAAGCCGCGTCCGTCGAGACCGAGCCGCGCCATGAACGCATCCATGAGGAAGGCCGCGCGCGAGAGGTAGCCGCTGTCTTCAACCATGGTCATTACGAAGAAAAACAAAATGATGAGCGGCACAAACGCCGCCACGGTGCCGACGCCGTTGTAAATTCCGTCGAGCAGCAAACCACTCAACCAGTGCGGCCACGAGGCCATGAGCGGATCGAGCAGGGAGGTGCGGCCAAGTTCCAGCGCCCACGCGACCGCATCCTGCAACGGCGTGCCGAGCGTGAAAATAAACTGGAACAACAAAAACAGCGCGATGAAAAAAATCGGCAAGCCCAGCCACGGGTGAAGCAGGGTTTTATCGAGCCTGGCGGTGAGCGCATCGGTGAGCTGCACGGGTATTTGCACCGATTCCTTCACTATGCTTTCCATCTCCTGCTCGATTTTGGTCACGGTGTCGAGCCGCGCTTGCACTTCTGCGGGTGCGGGATGTTGCTCGGCGGCTTGCATGGTTTGCGCCGCCAGTTGCAGCGCCTGCGGGAAGCCTTCGCCATATTTGGCGCTCAAGGTCGCAACCGGCATTCCGAGTTGGCGCGACATTGCTTCCGTATTCACGCTGATGCCGCTGCGTCGCGCTTCATCCGCCATATTCAGCATGAGCATCACGGGCAGCCCCAGCGTGCGTACCTGCAATGCGAGTGAAAGCTGACGATCAATCTGCGTGGTGTTGAGTACCAGAATGACGAGATCGACTTCGTTGTGCGCGAGAAAACGGCGCACGACTTGTTCGTCGTCGGAAAAGCCGTGCAGGTCGTAAATGCCGGGCAGATCGACCAACTCGGCGATATAGCCGCCAAGCAGAATTTTCGCGCTCATGAGATCGACGGTGATTCCCGGCCAGTTGCCGACACGCGCGGAAGCGCCGCTGATGCGATTGAACAGGGTGGATTTGCCCGTGTTAGGCATCCCCAGAAGCGCGACTCTTTTCATGCGGGGTTTTTAGGCGGCTTGCGAAATCTGGATGCGATGCGCTTCGCTTGCCCGCATAATCACATCGGTTGTGCCGAGGCGTACATGCAAAGGCCCGTGAAACTGCGCGCGACGCACCAGTTCAATCCGCTTGCCGACGCGAAAGCCCAAGGCATTGAGCCGCTGATGCAAACCTGTCTCGGCGCTGATCGCGCGTATCACGGCGTGTTCACCGGGCTTGAGGCTGTCCAGATTTTGGGTGGGCATGATGGGGTTACAGACAAATAAGAATTGTTCTTATTATTGCATAACCGCGACATAGCGCAAGTATTTTCGACAAAAAGCTCTGAATTAAGGCAAAAAATAACGGCGCCACGCGGCGCCGTTATTTCTGTGAAAATTACTTATGAAAGCTGCTGTTACTCGGTAATCTTGGCTTTTTCGCGCAAGCCTCGGAGGTGTTTTTCCAGCGCGACCTGTTGCAACTGGCGCTTGATGTTTTCCTTGACCTGGTCGTAGGCCGGCGGTTGGGCGGCGCGGGTATCTTTCAGCTTGATGACGTGCCAGCCGAACTGGGTTTGCACCGGGGTCGAGGTGATCTGGCCTTTTTGCAGTTTGGTCACGGCATCGCTGAACGGCTTGACCATCATGCCCGGCGAGAACCAGCCAAGCTCGCCGCCTTTGTCCTTGGAGCCATCCAGGGATTTTTCCTTGGCCAGCTTCGCGAAGTCGCCGCCCTTGTTGAGCTGGTCGATGATGTCCTTGGCTTCGGCTTCGGTGGCGACCAGTATGTGATCGGCGTTGTATTCCTTGTCGCCTACTTGTTGTTTGAATTTGTCGTATTCGGCCTTTATGTCGGCTTCGCTCACGGGATTTTTCTTGATGAAATTTTCAACATAGGTGTTGACCAGCAACGCACGGCGCGCCAGTTCTTCCTTGGCGAGATAATCCGGCTGTTTGTCCATCCCCTGCTTTTGCGCTTCCTGCGCGACGATTTCGCTGCCGATCAGGTTGTCCTTGATCTGCTTGCGCAGATTGTCATCCACCTGCTGACCGCGCGCGGTCGCGTCCTTGACGAGATAATCCATGAGGGATTGTTTGACGGGCTTGCCATTGACGGTTGCCACATTTCCGGCGGCAGCCATGGCGACAGTTGCCAGCATGCTCAAAGCGGCCGCCAGCAGAAGTTGATAGGACTTTTTCATTGGAGTTTCCTTGGATTAATGGTAGTTAAGATGATAGCAAAACGGTTTTGTGATCTTCCGGCGCATGAGCCGCAATGCTCAGGGCGTGTATGCGCGATGGAATAAGGTCTTGCAATGCCTGATAAATGATGCGATGGCGCATTATCACGGATTTGTCGCAAAATTGCGAGCTTGTGATGCTGATCGTGAAATGCCCGCCGCCGTTGCTGCCCGCGTGTCCTGCATGTTTGGCGCTGTCATCCGTGATTTCAAGCTGCTGCGGTTCCAGCGATGCGAGACGTAGTCGGATTTCGGCGGCGAGCGTACTCATGCGGGCAGGGTTTTGCGAAAAGGTCGCACGGTGATAGCGGAAAAAACACCGCCCGTGACGTAGGAGTCCGCGTTTGCCCACGCTTCCGCCTCGGCCAGAGACGGAAATTCGGCGATGATGAGACTGCCGGAATAGCCTGCGGCGCCTGGGTCAACACTGTCGATCGCGGGAAAAGGTCCGGCCAGCAGCAAGCGGCCTTCGTCCTGAAGCTGTTTGAGACGCGCGATATGCGTCGCCCGATTCGCGTTGCGTTTTTCGAGACTGTCGGGATGATCGGTGCCGGTAATCACATAGAGCATTATTCCGGCTCCTTCATGTAACGTCCCAGATACAGGCTTTGCAGCACCACGAACACCACCATGATGCCCGTGGTGCCGAACATTTTGAAGCTGACCCAGGAGGCTTCGGTGTAGTTGTAAGCCACATAAAGATTGAGTACGCCCAGCGCGGCGAAAAAAATCGCCCATGCGTGATTGAGCTTGCGCCACACGGGATCGGGCAGCGTGATTTGTGCCTGCATGAGTGAGCGTATGAAATTCTTGCGCCAGAAAATTTCCGCCGCGAACAACACCACAGCGAATACCCAGTAAAGCACGGTGGGTTTCCATTTGATAAAAGTCGGGTCGCGCAATATCAGGGTTGCGCCGCCGAAGACGGCGATGATGACGCCGCTCGCGATCAACATGCCGCCGACCTTGCCGTGCCGGAATTTTACCCATGCGATTTGCGCGAACGTGGCGATGATCGCCGCCGCGGTGGCATGGTAAATACCCATCAACTCGTACACGATAAAAAACAGGATGACGGGGAAAAGGTCGAACAGGAATTTCACAGTAATGGGGATTTAAGGTACCGGTCGGGCCACTATTTTGCTATGATTCCGCCTGACTCACAAGAGCAATTTTCCATGTCTTCACCCATAGATCTGCATAGTCATTCCATCGTTTCCGACGGCACGCTGTCACCGACCCAACTGGTCGAGCATGCGGCTGCGCGCGGCGTGCGCGTGCTCGCGCTGACCGACCATGATGATCTAGGTGGCCTTGATGAAGCAGCGGAAGCCGCGAAAGCGCACAACATCTCGTTCATCAACGGCGTGGAAATCTCGGTATCCTGGCATCAGCGCACCATACACATTGTCGGCCTCAAAATCACGCCGACTTACGCACCACTCACGCAGGGGCTGAACGCGCTGCGCTCAGGCCGTCACGCGCGCGCCGAAAGAATCGCGGCGGAGCTTGATGCCGTCGGCATACACGGCAGTCTGGAAGGCGCATATCGTCACGCCCAGCGCAGCATCATCAGCCGTTCGCACTTCGCGCGATTTCTTGTCGAGGCCGGCCATGCCAAGAATGTCGCGGCCGTGTTCAAAAAATATCTCGTCAAGGGCAAGCCCGGCTATCAGGAACACCAATGGACAGGGCTGGAAGAAGCGGTCAACTGGATCACCGGCAGCGGCGGCGTGGCCGTGCTGGCGCACCCTGGCCGCTATGATCTCGGACGCACCAACATGACGACCCTGCTGGCCGAGTTTCGCGCAGCGGGGGGCGCCGCCATCGAAGTTGTCACCGGCAGCCATACCCCGGAACAATACGGTCACTTCGCGCAGCTCGCGCATCAATTCGGATTCAAAGCCTCGCTCGGCTCCGATTATCACGGCCCCGGTCACGCTTATATGGACATGGGACGCCTGCCCGGGCTGCCCGCGAACTGCGTGCCGGTGTGGCAGGGGTGGGAGGAAGTTGAAGGCTTGCAGTAAGAGACTCTTGCTGCTCGGGAGAGATGGCCGGATACAAAACCAGCGAAATCGCATGGCACTAATCTCATAGCATCATGGCTCAATATTTCAACATTCATCCCGACGATCCACAGCCGCGTTTGATACGGCAGGCAGCGGAGATTTTTCACAGCGGCGGCGTTGTGGCCTACCCCACCGATTCAAGTTACGCGCTCGGCTGCACGCTCGGTCACAAGGACGCGCAGGATCGCATACGCGCGATACGCGGCGTGGATGAAACGCACCATTTCACGCTGGTTTGCCGCAATCTCGCGGAAATCGCGACGTATGCGCGCGTCGATAACAGCCAGTTCCGGCTGCTCAAGGCGAATACGCCGGGAAGCTATACATTCATTTTGCAGGCGAGTCGCGAAGTTCCGCGCCGTTTGCAGAATCCCAGGCGCAGCACGATAGGTTTACGCGTGCCGGATCATGCGGTGACGCTTGCCTTGCTGGAAGAATTGAATGAGCCGTTGCTGAGCATGACGCTGATGTTGCCCGACGACGATACGCCGCTCAACGAAGCGTGGGAAATCCGCGACCGGCTGGAACGGCGGGTTGATCTTGTGATTGATGCCGGCGCGTGCGACATGCGGCCGACCACGGTGATTGATCTTACGAGCGAAACGCCACAACTTGTGCGGCAAGGCAAGGGCGACGCGGCGCGTTTCGGGTTTTGAAAGGAAGCATTTTGCAGTTTGGTGACTTGTGGATGATATATGTTGCACTGAATCCGATTCATAAAATCGCGATCAGCGCAGTGCCGGTGATTTTTGCGATTACCGCGCATGAGGCCGCGCATGGTTATGTGGCGCGTTATTTCGGTGATCCGACAGCAGCTGCTGCCGAGCGTATCACGCTTAATCCGCTCAAGCATATCGATCCGGTCGGAACCATGCTTGTGCCGCTGCTCACCATGCTGGTTGGCGGTGTACTATTCGGTTGGGCAAAACCCGTGCCGGTAAATTTCAATCGTCTGCATAATCCGAAAAAAGATATGCTGTGGGTCGCCGCCGCAGGGCCGGGCGCGAATCTGGTGATGGCGATATTTTGGGTAATCCTGTCCAAATTTGCGCCGTTCATGGGAACGCTTTCGCTGCCATTAATGTTGATGTCCATGATAGGCATCACCATCAATATTATTCTGATGGTGCTTAATCTGCTGCCGTTGCCGCCGCTTGACGGCGGGCGCATTGCCGTCAGTTTGTTGCCGCAGCGCTATGCGTGGCAATTCGCCAAGTTGGAGCGATTTGGACTTCTTATTCTGATAGTGCTGCTATTTACCGGCATCCTCGGTAAAATTCTGAAACCTGTCATCGATTTCGCCCTCGGGGTGATTTCGCTGATTTTTTAATCAGAGAGTTAATTTAATGGCTGTAGAGCGCGTTTTATCGGGTATGCGCCCCACCGGCAACCTGCATCTGGGGCACTATCACGGTGTCCTTAAAAACTGGATCAAGCTGCAACACGAGCACGAATGCCTGTTCTTCGTCGCCGATTGGCATGCGTTGACCACGCATTACGACACGCCGCAGGTGATCGAGGAAAATGTTTGGGAAATGGTGATCGACTGGCTCGCGGCAGGAGTTGATCCGGCCAATGCCACCATCTTCATCCAGTCGCGCGTGCCGGAACATGCGGAGCTGCATACGCTGCTGTCAATGATTACGCCGCTGGGCTGGCTGGAGCGCGTGCCGACCTACAAGGATCAGCAGGAAAAACTTGCGAGCAAAGATCTTTCCACCTACGGTTTTCTCGGCTACCCGTTGTTGCAGAGCGCGGATATTCTCATCTACCGCGCCACGCAGGTGCCGGTGGGCGAGGATCAGGTACCGCACATTGAATTCACGCGTGAAATCGCGCGTCGCTTCAATCACATCTATGGCCGCGAGCTGGGTTACGAAGAAAAGGCGGAGGCCGCGGTAAAAAAACTCGGCGGCAAACGCGGCGCGTTATATCGGGAACTGCGCACGCGTTATCAGGAATCAGGCGATGATGAATCCCTGCTTTCCGCGCAGGCGATGATAGAAGAGCATCAAGGTTTGTCGCTCGGCGACCGCGAACGCCTGCTTGGCTATCTCGAAGGCGGCGGCAAGATTATCCTGATCGAGCCGGAAGCCAAGCTCACGCCCGCGTCGCGCATGCCGGGGCTGGACGGGCAGAAAATGTCCAAGTCTTACAGCAATACGATTTCATTACGCGAAAATCCCGACGCCATTACCAAAGCGATACGCACCATGCCGACTGATCCGGCGCGCGTGCGCCGCACCGATCCGGGTGAGCCGAGCCGCTGTCCGGTGTATCAGTTGCACGAAGTTTATTCCGGCGAAAAAACGCGCGATTGGGTGCAGCAAGGTTGTCGCGGCGCGAGCATAGGCTGCATCGAATGCAAGCAGCCGGTGATTGACAGCGTGCTGGCTGAGCTCAAGCCCATACAGGAGCGCGCCGCCGGATACGCGGAAGACCCGACACTGGTGCGCAACATCGTCGCTGATGGTTGCGAGCGCGCGCGCAAACTCGCGCGCGAGACCATGCGCGATGTGCGCGAAGTCATGGGTCTGGACTACAACTGATGATACCCGCCGCCACTGTCCGCATCCACGGCGAGCCTTTGCTGGAGTTGCCGCAGGATCTTTACATCCCGCCGGATGCGCTGGAAATTTATCTCGAAACTTTCGAGGGGCCGCTCGACCTTTTGCTCTACCTCATCCGCAAGCACAATCTGGATATTCTCGACATTCCGATGGCCGAGCTTACGCGGCAATACATGGATTACATTGCCAAAATGAGCGCGGGAAAATGGGAGCTCGCAGCAGAGTATCTGCTCATGTCCGCCGTGCTCATCGAAATCAAATCACGCATGTTGCTGCCCAAGCCGCCCGCAATCGAACAGGAGCAGGATCCGCGCGCCGAACTCGTGCGGCGTTTGCTCGAATACGAGGCGATCAAACTCGCCGCGCAGCGCATAGACGACATGCCGCAAGCAGGCCGTGAAATGCTGGTGGCGCAAGCCTGTTTCGACCATGTTCCCACGCAACAACTTCCCGGCGTGAGCATGGAGGAATTGCTCGCCGCATGGCAGTCCGTGCTCCAGCGCGCGAGTCACTACACGCATCACAAGGTCAGCCGCGAAGAGTTGTCGGTGCGTGAGCACATGAGCATTATTTTACGCAAACTGGGCGCTCAGCCCTTGATGGAATTTGCCGCATTGTTTGAGGTCAAGGACGGAATTGCCAAACTGGTCGTATGCTTTCTCGCGATACTCGAACTCGCGCGTGAAGGCTTGGTGCGACTGACGCAACAGGGAAAATTCAGCCCAATTTATGTGCAGGTGAGCCGCGATGAATGATGAAACCAGCGATGAAATTGTGGAGGAAACCGGAACCAATATCCGGCACCTCAAAAACATTCTTGAAGCCGCATTGCTGACCAGCAATGAACCCATGTCGCTGGACGCGATGACGTTGCTGTTTGAAGAGCGCATGGATAGAGCCACGTTGCGCATGTTGCTCGACGAACTGAAAACCGACTGGCAAAACCGCACGCTGGAGCTGGTGCAAGTTGCCAGCGGATGGCGTTTTCAGGCGCGCGAGGAATACTGGCCGTATCTCGCGCGGCTCAATCCGGAGAAGCCGCAGCGTTATTCTCGCGCGATACTGGAAACGCTCGCGATCATCGCTTACAGGCAGCCCGTGACGCGCGGCGACATTGAAGATATACGCGGCGTTGCGGTCAATCACAACATTATCCGTACCTTGCAGGAACGCGGCTGGATTGATGTGGTAGGCCACCGCGAAGTGCCGGGCCGTCCCTCGCTGCTCGCGACGACCAAAACTTTTCTTGATGATCTCAATCTGCGCGCGCTGTCGGAATTGCCGCCGCTGGAACAATTTCCGCAACACGAGATACCGCTGGATTTTGAAGCGGAGATGCTGGAAGCAGAAAATCCGGAAATGGAAAATCAACAGGCAGAGAATCAGGAAACAGAAAATCAGGAAGCAGAGCAGCAAGAAGCGGAAAACCGGGAAACCGAGAGCTGAATGGCGCGCCCTTTTAAACAGCAGCACACACCGCGCGCCGCGACCAACGTCGCACCGCAGCGTTTGCACAAGCTGCTCGCACTGACCGGCCTCGGTTCGCGCCGCGACATGGAGGCGCTCATCGCGAGCGGTCGCATCACAATCAACGGCGAGGTCGCGCAGGTTGGTGCGGCGGTGACGCCTGCCGATACAGTACGGCTCGATAAACGGCCGCTGCGTCTGCAATTTGAAGACGAAATGCCGCGCGTGCTGCTCTATCACAAACCGGAAGGCGAGATAGTCAGTCAGGATGATCCCGAGCGCCGCGCAACGGTGTTCGACAAATTGCCGCGCATGCGCGGCGGCCGCTGGGTTGCCATTGGGAGGCTTGATATCAATACGTCGGGCTTGCTCATCTTCACCACCTCGGGCGAACTTGCCAACCGCTTCATGCACCCGCGCTATGAAGTCGAGCGTGAGTACGCAGTACGGCTTATGGGCGAACTGACCGAAGAACAAATGGCGCAGCTGCGCGTCGGTATTGAGCTTGAAGATGGTGTGGCGCAACTTGACACGATTCAGGACAAAGGCGGCGAAGGCGCGAATCACTGGTATCAAATCATTCTGCGTGAGGGTCGCAACCGCGAAGTACGCCGCCTGTTCGAGGCCGTTAACCTCATGGTTAGCCGTCTTATGCGCGTGCGCTTCGGCCCCGTCGATCTGCCGCCCAGACTCAAGCGCGGTCAAATGCTGGAATTGCCGCCCAAAAAAGTTGCCGCGCTGCTTGAGTGGGCGGGTCTGGCTGTGCCGCGCGCGAGTCAACGCGCGAAAAAAGAAAATGAAAAACTGGGCAAAACATACACGCCCAAGGAACGTCGTCCGGAATCGCGCGGCAAACGCGCCGCGCCAAGTTCTGCCAAACCCGAACGCAAATCCGCCGACCCCGCGCGCCGCCGCATACGCGATGATCGCATGGCCGCGCCGCAACAGCAGCGACGCAGTGACAGGAACCGGGGGCGGGGATGATGAGTATTGCTGCGCGCGACTTGGTGTTTCGCCATGCTCTGCTTGTTTACGATTATTCAATCAACAGGAGTGCTCTGACATGAAATCATCCTATGTTGTTTTTCTCTGCGGAAGCATGTTTGCATTCACGACCATGAGCGCGCAGGCGGATGAGTTGCCGATGCGCAAGGCGGGTCTGTGGGAGGCAAAGGTCAAGCTGTCCACTCCCGGAGGCCCCGAAATACCGGAAGTCAGCGGACGTTACTGCGTGAGCGAGGAAGCCGAGAAAAAAATGCAGGAGCAGGAAAAGCAGGACGGCAGGTGCTCAAAAAGAGAAATCAAAAAGGTCGCAACCGGCTATATGCTGGATGCTGTATGTACAGAAGAAGGTGGCGGAACGGCTACATTTCATGGCGAATACGTCGGCGACTTCAACTCTGCCTACACCTTGAAGCAGGTTTCACGCGCCCAGGGTGGAAGCATGGGCGATATGGAAGTGCATGCCACGGAAGAGCACAAATGGTTGAGCGCGACCTGTCCGGAAGATGCGAAATAACCGTCGCGTAATTTCGTAGCGTGTGATTGAGCGAGCTTGAATCCGCCTCGGTAGCTGGTTCGCTTTATTCCAGCTGTTCCCGCGTCAATAAAAACACATACTGATCGCCACCGCTTACTTTCAGCCAGGTGAAGGAAAGGTGCGGACAGGCAGCCTCCAATGCGTCGCGGTTGTGGCCGATTTCGACGATGAGCAAACCATCGGGATGCAAATGCTCGGCGGCGTGAGCGAGGAGGGCGCGGGTATGATGCAACCCGTCTTCGCCGCTCGCGAGTGCGAGCCCGGGTTCGCTGCGATACTCCTGCGGCAACACATTCATCGCGGACGCATCGACATAGGGCGGATTGCTCAGAATGATGTCATAGCGCCGCCCGGCAAGTTTGGTGAGCATGTCGGATTGCAGCAGATGAACGCGATCTTCCAGTTGGTAATCGGCGACATTTTTGCGCGCGACGGCGAGCGCGTCATCGGAAATATCAACAGCATCCACTTCCGCATTCGGAAAAGCGTGCGCGGCGAGCACGGCGAGGCAACTGCTGCCGGTGCAGATGTCGGCTACAGCGGTGACTTCATCGGGATTGGTGATCCATGGCGTCAATTGTTCGTGCAGCAATTCGGCGATAAAGGAGCGCGGCACGATGACGCGTTCATCGACATAAAATTTGAAATCGCCCAGCCAGGCTTCGCGCAATAAATAAGCGGTGGGAATGCGCTCGGTGATGCGGCGTTCGACAAGATGCGCGAGCGTGCGGCGCTCTGGCTCGGTGATGACGGCGTCGAGAAAGGTTTCCAGCGTATTGTGTGGCAAATGCAACGCAGACAGGATCAGCCACGCGGCTTCGTCCACGCTGTTTTGCGTGCCGTGGCCGAAGAAAATGCCGCTTTCCTCAAAGCGCGAAACTGCGTAGCGCAGCCAGTCGCGCAAGGTGTGAAGCTCGCGTGCCGCTTCCAGCGGATTCATGTTTTGTCTCCATCATTTTTGTCGCGCCCGTTCGCCGCCCAGACAAGCGCGCCGATGATAATGCCAGCCACCACGAGCATCAGCAGAAATTCCATCACTTAAGCAACAACGTTTCCAGCGTGATGCGATAAACATTTTTGAGCGGCTCAATATCCGCGACAGCCACGCATTCATTGAGTTTGTGTATGGTCGCATTGAGCGGACCAAATTCGATGATCTGCGGGCAGATATCGGCGATGAAGCGACCGTCCGAAGTGCCGCCGCTGGTGGAGAGCGCGGGAGTGACACCGTAGCATTGCTTGATCGCGGCGCTGATCGCATCCACCAATTCGCCCTTCGGCGTAATGTAGGGTTTCGAGTGCTCCCATTCCAGTTCATATTCGACGCCGTGTTTGTCGAGTATGTCGCGCACTTTTTTCTGGAGTTCTTCGACCGTGCTGGCGGTGGAAAAGCGGAAGTTGAACAGAATTTCCACCGTGCCCGGCACGACGTTGGTGGCGCCGGTACCGCCGTTGATGTTGGAAACTTGCCAAGAAGTTGGCGGGAAATATTCGTTGCCTTGATCCCATACGGTAGCGGCGAGTTCGGCGATGGCGGGCGCGACGATGTGGATGGGGTTTTTCACGAGATGCGGATAGGCAATGTGGCCTTGCACGCCTTTGGCGATAAGTTTGCCTGAGAGCGAACCGCGCCGACCATTTTTGATCATGTCGCCGACACGCTGGTTGGAAGTCGGCTCACCGACGATGCAGTAGTCGATCAACTCATTGCGCGCCTGCAAGGCTTCAACCACGCGCGCCGTGCCATCAATCGCGATGCCTTCCTCATCTGAAGTAATCAGCAGACCGATGGAGCCGGGATGGTCGGGATGCGCCGCGAGAAAATCCTCAATCGCGGTGATGAAGGCCGCGCATGAAGTTTTCATGTCTGCCGCGCCGCGCGCGTACAGCATGCTATCGCGTATCACGGGCGTGAATGGTTCGCTGTGCCACTGGTCGAGCGGGCCGGTCGGCACCACATCGGTATGCCCTGCGAATACGAGTAACGGGCCGACCGCACCGCGCCGCGCCCAGAAATTATCCACGCTGCCGAAGCGCATGCGTTCAATGCTGAAACCGAGTTTTTCCAGACGCGCAATCATGATTTCCTGACAGCCCGCGTCATCCGGCGTGAGTGAACGGCAGGCAAGAATATCCATCGCGAGTTGCAGGGTGGCGCTCATGACAATAAAAATTTGGAAAAAAATACAAGTGTACTTGGTAGCACGCTGCAAGTCAGTTTTTCGCAAGAATTGCTTTCCGGCGGTGGACAGCGGCACGAAAATCCCGTATTTTACACACAGTGTTCGCGCGCTGCCCCGAATGGAACAGCGGATGCGGCCAGTAGGACTCTTTTCAACCATCCATACCTAAAGGGAGATTTTACCTATGGAAGCTTCACAAGACAGCCGCAACACGGCCATGCTGATGTACATCCTCACGATATTCTTCGGGTTCATTCCGCCGCTGATCTTCTTCTTTGTCAAGAAAGACGACCGGTTTGTATATGAAAATGCCGCCGAGCTGCTTAATTTCGTGATTACAACGATTGTTGCAGGGATAGCCCTGATCATTATCGCCATTATTCTTGCATTCATCCCCATCGTTGGCCCGATTGTGGTGCTGCTGCTTTATTTTGCATTCGCGATTGGCATTTTGGTGCTCCTGATTATGGGTACGCTGAAAGTGAAGGAAGGTATAAGCTATAAATTCCCGTTCGCAATCCGCCTGATCAAAGTCTGATATCCGGTTAAATTGCAGAAAACAAAGGGCGCTTCGGCGCCCTTTGTTATTTGAATTGACTTCGCAGTGTTTTTGTTACTACAATAATAGATATGGACATTGAGTTCGATCCCGAAAAAGATGCTATCAATCAAGCCAGGCACGAAGGCGTAAGTTTGGTTAAAGCGGAAGGGTTCGACATGGATACAGCGCTGGTCACTTATGATGACCGTGCTGCCCCGCAGGAAGATCGCTGGGTGGCCATTGGTTTCATTGAGGCAGAGTTGCATGTGCTGGTATTTACGGAACGTGCCGGGCGCATCCGCCCGATTAGTTTACGCAAAGCCGATAAGTCGGAGGTTCGTCAGTATGAAAACTGCAAAGATCGCTATGGATTCTGATTCGCCGATACTGGATAAGGCATGGTTTGCCAAAGCGCGACCGGCGCGTGAGGTGTTGCCCGCTCATGTGCTGGCTGCCGCAAAACGTTCACCCGGTCGCCCTGCAGGCAGCAACAAGGAGTCGACTACAATACGTTTTGATCGCGATGTGCTGGATGCCTTTCGCGCGAGCGGGCCAGGTTGGCAGACGCGCATGAATGCCGCATTGCGTGAGTGGCTCAAAGGTCACTCCCTGGCGTAATGCATTGCGATGCTGCGCTACGGTGAAGTTTTGTAGAGATTAACAAAGGGCGCTGAAGCGCCCTTTGTTATTTGTGTTTTGTTGTTTGCGTAGATCAGAGCATTGATCTCACGGTTTGATCGCAATCTTCAGCACGCCATCGCGCTGATGCGAGAACAAATCATATGCCGCCGTGATGTCGTTCAGCGCGTAGTGGTGTGTGACCAGCAACTCCAGATTCAGTCGTTCTGACGCGAGTACATTCATCAGTCGGCGCATGCGTTCCTTTCCGCCGGGGCAGAGCGCGGTATTGATTTTGTGGTCGCCCAAGCCCGCCGCGAATGCGGACAGCGGAATTTTCAAATCTTCGGAATACACGCCCAGACTGGAGAGCGTGCCACCAGGTTTGAGCACACGCAGGGCGGATTCAAATGTAGATTGCGTGCCCAGTGCCTCGATGGAGGAGTCCGCGCCTTTGCCGCCGGTGAGTTTCATGACTTCATCAACGACGTCGCAATTCTTGTAATTGAGTGTGATGTCCGCGCCCAGATTTTTCGCGATACCGAGCCGATGATCATTACCATCGACGGCGATGATGGTGGTTGCGCCCAGCAATCTGGCGCCTGCGGTGGCGCACAAACCGATAGGCCCTTGCGCGAACACAACCACGGTATCGCCGATGCGGATGTTGGCATTTTCCGCACCCACGAATCCGGTGGACATGATGTCGGGACACATCAGCACTTGTTCGTCAGTGAGTCCGTCTGGAATCGGCGCGAGATTGGCTTGCGCATCCGGCACCAATACATATTCGGCTTGTGTGCCGTCGATAAGATTGCCGAAGCGCCAGCCCGCCGTGGCTTTGTAACCGTGGCAGCCGCATAGGCCCTGAGGAATCAGATAGCTGCCATCCTGCGAGGGCGCGCCATCTTGCGCCGCATAGGAGCTGAAGTTGGGGCAGATCGCGCCCGCGATCACGCGCTGACCTTCCTTGTAACCCTGCACTGCGCTGCCGAGTTTTTCGATCACGCCGACAGGTTCGTGGCCGACTGTCAAACCTTTTGCGACTGGGTATTCGCCTTTGAGAATGTGCACGTCCGTGCCGCAAATTGTGGTGGTGGTGGTACGAATCAGTGCATCATTCGGACCGACATCGGGAATGGGTTTGGAGACAAGTTCGATACGACCGGGTTCGACAAAAACCGCAGCTCTCATTTGTGTTGTCATGGTAGTTCCTTTCTGTGAGGGTTATTGTGAGGGTGTCAGGTTCAATGGTACTACGAATGCCATGAAAGTATTATTATGTCGGCGCAAATGCTATCAGGGATTGCAACACAATGGCTCATATCGAACATCATCGTCTGCATCGCAGCAATTGGCTGCGCGCCGCCGTGCTCGGCGCCAACGATGGCATTGTATCCACCGCTTCGCTGCTGATCGGCGTGGCTGCTGCCGGAAGTGACATGCATACGATTTTGCTGGCTGGCGTGGCGGCATTGGTGGCAGGGGCCATGTCGATGGCGACGGGCGAATATGTGTCTGTTTGTTCGCAGGCTGATATCGAGGCGGCGGATCTCGCGCAGGAAAGCGCCGCGTTGCGTGATCATCCTGAAGAGGAATTCTCGGAGCTGTGCGAAATTTATGTGAATCGCGGATTGGAACGTGAGCTGGCCACTGAAGTCGCGCGTCAGCTTATGGCGCATAACGCGCTTGAAGCGCATGCCCGCGACGAAATCGGCATTACCGATAGCGGCAAAGCGCGCCCGCTGCAAGCCGCCCTTGCTTCGGCGCTCGCATTCACAATTGGCGCCGCACTGCCTTTGTCCGCAGTTCTGGTGTTGCCGTTCAACACACTCACATGGGGATTGGCCGCTGTCGCGCTGTTTTCCCTGGCGTTGCTGGGCGCCGCAGCCGCGCGCAGCGGTGGCGCTCCCATGCTCAAAGGCGCGCTGCGCGTTTGTTTTTGGAGCGCGCTTGCGATGGCGCTCAGTGCGATCATAGGACGCCTGTTTAACACAAGCATCTGAAGGCCTGCGCGCGGCAAGATCGCGCTTTGTTGCTTGACAGCCAAGCGGCCGATTTGCTATAGTCTCACCTCTCTGCGTAACGCTGGTAACTGAGGCGGCAGAATCGGACGCGGGGTGGAGCAGTCTGGCAGCTCGTCGGGCTCATAACCCGAAGGTCACAGGTTCAAATCCTGTCCCCGCAACCAACTTTTCGTAGTTGACGAAACGCAGCCGCGCTGTATAATGCGCGGCTCGATTATTTCCGGTGTTGCTGGGCAGTTGGTATTTTGGTTTGGTACAGCTACGTTGTGGAAGTAATGGAACTGCTCTTTAACAAGAAGGACAACCGATAAGTGTGGGTACTTGCTGGTGAGGACGCAGGTTTGGTGCAAATTGAACCTGCGACTCAAGAGACAAGTGCTTACACTT